>CALCIA010000328.1 GCA_937907435.1 uncultured Actinomycetes bacterium | reverse complement strand
TCCTCATGGGGGTCACAGCCTGCCAGGACCCCCATGAGGAGCCCAGGACCCCCCTACTACCGTTTCGCCCTCGACCCCGACCCCCGCGCCGCTTTCCCCGCGCCCGCTTTGCGCCGTTTCGGTTTCGAAGCCCCACGCCGCAGCCTCGCCGGGACTTCGTCCACGGCCGTCGCGCCGGCCAGTTGGCGGATCTGGCCTTCTAGGTATTTCGCCATCCGCTCCTCCTCTTTGCGGATGTCGCGGGCGAGTTTGGCGGTGTCGGAGTCGCCGACTTTGGTCGCGAAAACTTCGAGGGCGAGGTAGGTGGAGATCTCCTCCTGCTCCGCGGTGAACTGGGTCTTGGCGTTCTTCAGCATCTTCTCCTGCTCACCGGAGCCGCGGACCATGTGCAGCGGGCCTTTCGCAAGCGCGGTGGCTTTGCCCACCAAGGCGGGGACGGTCTGGCCGCCGCCGCCCAGTTTCTTGATCCGCCGCTCGAGGACTTTGGCGTGAGCTTTCGTCTCTTTGAGGTGTTGTTTCAGGCGTTTCTTGTACGGAGCCTTCGTGGTCATCGCGATGTCGGTCCGCAACGCGACCTCGAGCTCTCGCTCTTTGCCGTAGGCCTCGCTCATGTACTGGATGAGCTTCGCGTCGCGCTCGTTCGGGTCTGCCATCGGTGCCTCCTCATTCCGCTCGCAGGACGCGAGGCACCTACCCGTTCGTCAGCTGACCACGCAGCGGGCGCCGCTCGGGGATTCACCTTTCGCCGGGAAGGCGTGCGCGAGGGCGTGGGCGATCAGGTCAGCGCGGGCGGCATAGCCGGGCGAGGTGAAGTGGATGCCGTCGTTGATGAACCAGGCTTCTTTGACGTCACTCGCCCAGTCGTAGATGCGCATGTTGGGATAGCGAAGGCACGCTTTTTCGAGTTCTTCGTCCCATTTCGCCATGCCTTTCTCGGCGTAGAATTCGGTCGCGTCGGGGAGCGTTTTGACGTTGACCCAGAGCGTCGGTTCGCCGCCGATGATGTTCATCATCTTTTCGATGCGTTCTTGGAGTCCGACGTTCGAGCCCGCCGCCACGTCGGCCGCCTCGTTCGTCCCCAGCGCCAGCACCCAGCACCCTTTGTAGCCTTCGGCCTTCCACGCCTCGGCGACTTCCTGGGCGTTCGGTTCGCCTTCGAAGCGCTCTTCGATCGAGCGGGCGCCCTGCACCTCCATGTGCGTTTCTTTCACGCCCACTTCGCTGTAACGGTTTTCGATCCGGTCTTTCGGGTTCGGCAGGTATTCGGCCGAGTCGAGCCCCTCGGAGGTCGAGTCGCCGATGTGGACGACCCGTTTGCACGAGGTTTTCTGCGAGTCGGCGGCCTGCGCCGGGGTGAGCGGCACGGGGCCCTTGGTGCCGGCCGCCGTCGCTTCCTTGACCCGGATCTGTTCGCCTTCCGCCGAGGCCTTGTTGAGTCCCGCCATGCCGGCGAGCGCGACGACGAAGAGCACGCCGAGGCCGACCAGGACGACGCGGCCCTCGGTCGTGAACGTCTCCCAGCTCCAGCCGAGCCGGCGGCGGCGGGCGAGCAGGCGGCCGATCGCGCCGTGGCGGATCGGCTCCTCGACGAATTTCCAGGAGAGCGCGGCGATGGCGAAGATCGCCGCCACCTGGAGGACGTCCCGGAGCAGGTTGTGCCCGTGCGGGCCCTGCGGCGAGGTGAGGACGATCACCGGCGTCTGCCAGAGGTAGATGCCGTAGGAGCGGACGCCGATCCAGCGCAGCGGTTTGCAGCCGATCACGTTGCCGAGCCGGCAGGCCGGGTGGGCGAGCGGCATCAGCACCATCACCGTCGCCAGCGAGAGGACGACGAAGCCGCCGCGGTAGAGGAACTGGGAGAACTCGCCGGTCCGCCAGATCATGATCGCGATGATCAGCAGGCCGAGGCAGCCGAGCAGGTCGAGGTTTTTGCGCGCCTGGCGCGTGATGCGGGGGCTGAGGCGGCGGCTCGGCCAGACCATCGCCAGGGCGGCACCGAAGAGGAGGCCCGCGGCGCGGGTGTCGGTGCCGTAGTAGACGCGCGAGGGGTCGAGGCTCGGGTGGTAGAGGACCGCCATCAGGATCGAGGAGGCGATCGCCAGGGCGAGGGTCCAGAGGGCGAGCCGCGGGCGCAGCCCATCGTCCCCGCCCCGCTCGCGCACGAGCCTCAGCCCGATCAGCAGGATGAACGGCCAGAAGATGTAGAACTGCTCCTCGACCGACAGCGACCAGAGATGGTTCAGCGGCTGTTCCGGCGCGAAGCGTGCGAAATACGACACGTTCGCGGCGATCTGCTGCCAGTTGTTGACGTAGAAGATCGCCGAGACGACCGCCTTGCGGAACTGGTCGGGCTGGGCGGGGCCGAAGATCGTCACCCAGGCGATCACGATCAGCAGCATCAGGAAGAGCGCCGGGAGGAGGCGCCGGGCGCGGCCGAGCCAGAAGCGGCCGAGGTGGATCGCGCCCCGGCGCATGTACTGGCCGAGCAGGATGTCGGTGATCAGGTAGCCGGAGAGGGTGAAGAAGATGCCGACGCCGAGCAGCCCGCCGGGCGCCCAGCCGAAGCCGAGGTGGAAGAAGATGACGGCCAGGACCGCGATCGCGCGCAGGCCGTCCAGCCCTGGCATGTAGCGCTCGCCGCGCGTGATCGGTTCGGGCATCGGACCGATGCATGGTAGGGACGGGCGAGGCTGATAGTTTTGCGCGCCTGATGCAGGCCCTACCGCGATTCCAGGCGATTTCCCGAAGCGAACCGCGGCGTGGCGGGCGGGCGACGCGGTCGCGTGGCGGTGCCGCGGCGGTGACCGGCCGCGCCACGGCGCGATTCGCGCTCCTCGCGCTGATCGCCGCGCTCGCGCTCGCCGTTGCCACGGGCCCCGCGGCCGCCGCACAGGCGCCGGCCGCGAAGACCTGCCCGAACTTCCGCGTCCTCCACAACGACCGGATCGGCGCCGCCGTGTTCCCGGCCGGGAACTACACGATCACGCTCGAAGCCACGGGCCTCGACTGCAGGACCGGGGGCGAACTCTTCGCCCGCTTCCTCGAGGACTTCGACGGCAACCTGCCGAGCCCGTGGAAGGTCTCCCCCGAAGGCTCCGGCCAGGCGGCGTTCCTGCGCGGCGGCCAGCCCGGCCTCTCGGTCAGACTGACCAAGAAACAGACCAGTGGCGAAATCGAAAAAGAAGAAGCCACGAACCCGGACCTCGGCACGCTCTGCCGCAACCCCTTCACGGTCAACCACACCACCACGATCCGTCCGCTGCGCTTCACCAAAGGCCAGTTCCTGATCTACCTGCCGGAGGGTTCGACGATCAACTGCGAACAGGCGGTCGTCCTCTTCCAGCGCTTCCTCGGCGCCAGTCCCAACCTGCCCTCGCCCTGGAAGCTCACGAGCCAGACGGCGACGTTCTACAAGCCGGCGAGCCCGACCCGCTCGGCGTTCCGCATCGAACCGCTGTCCGGCGCCGGCCGCCGCTGACGCCCCGCGCCGCCGCCGCGACGGGGGCGGGGGATGAGACGGGGTCCCCTGAGGCTGTCGCCCGGGAGGGAACCGGGCCGGAATGGCTGGTGCTGCCCAAGTTGATGGGCCGAAAACCTGCCATATAGACGGGTTTTCGGCCCATCAACGGTCGGGGACGAAGGGCTCGCGGCCCCGCGCCCGGGGAGGGGTTCAGGCCTCGCAAGCTGGCGCCCGGGAGGGTTCAGGCCCCGCAAGCTGGCGCCCGGGTAGGGGACGCGCCCCTCTCGCCACGGCCCGGG
>CALCIA010000327.1 GCA_937907435.1 uncultured Actinomycetes bacterium | reverse complement strand
GACCCCCATGAGGAGCCCAGGACACCCCCGCGCCACCTCGGACGGCCACCCGCCCCCCGGACCCCCGCCCCGCCCCTACGCGACGCGCGAGATCGTGCCGTAGCGGCGGTCGTCGCCGAACAGGGGGACTTCGTCGCAGATCTGGGTCAGGCGGGAGACGGTGCGGGAGCCGATCTGCTCCTCGAGCTCGGCGTGTTTCAGGTTCGTCGTGATCACCACCGAGCGCTCGGTCTCGTAGCGCTCGTTGACCAGGGCGTAGAGCTGCTCCAGTACCCAGTCGGAGCGTTTCTCCGCGCCGAGATCGTCGATGTGGAGGAGGTCGACCGAGGTGAGCTTGTCGAAGAAGGAGAGGTAGTTGTCGCCGCCCGGTTCGGAGTCGTAGGTGCGGCGGATCCGCGCCAGCAGTTTCGGCAGCGAGTAGATGGCGACGCTCTTGCCCGCCTCCAGCGCCGCCTTCGAGATCAGCATCGCGAGGGTCGTCTTGCCGGTGCCGGTGTCGCCGAAGATCCACAGGCCGCGCCCCTCGGCGAGGCGGCGGTCGAGGTCGTCGACGTAGGCCCGCACCTCGGCCACCGCCGCCTTCGTCTGCAGGTCGCGCACCATGTCGGAGACCGGCGGGCGGTCGAAGGAGACGCCGCGATAGCGGGCCGGGATCACCGAGGAGATGCCGCGGTTGTGGCCGCGGCTGAGCCGTTGGGCGCGGCAGTCGCACGGGCGGGCGACGTCTTCCGGGCCGAGGATCCAGCCGGAGCCATCGCAGATCCCCAACGTGCAGACCTGGTCGCGGAACGGTTCGGAGCGGGCGATCGCGGGCACTCAGCGAGCCCTCGTCGGGTGGGTTGCCCGCATCAGAACTCGGGGCCCGCCGCGGCGGCCTCGTCGTAGGGCGGCGGGTCTTCGCCGACCGGCTGTTCGATCGGCGCTTCCTGGCCGCTGTAGTCGGCGAACTTCGGGTAGCGGTCGAGGAAGACCAGCTCCTTGGTCGCGATCGGGCCGTTCCTGTGCTTGGCGATGATCAGGTTGGCGAGGCCGTCCGGCTCCTCGTCGGGATCGCGGTAGTAGTCCTGGCGGTAGAGGAAGGCGACGAGGTCGGCGTCCTGCTCGATCTGCCCCGACTCGCGCAGGTCGGACAGCTGCGGCTTCGGCGGCGAGCGCTGCTCGGGCGCGCGCGAGAGCTGGGAGATCGCCAGCACCGGCACCTGGAGCTCACGGGCGAGGATCTTGAGACCGCGGCTGATCTGGCCGACCTGCTCGACGCGGTTGGCGCGCGGGTCGTCGGAGCGCATCAGCTGCATGTAGTCGAGGATGATCATCCCGAGCCCGCCGCGTTCCTGTTCCTGGGCGTGGAGGCGCCGCGCCTTCGCCCGCAGGTCGAGGATGCCGAGGTCGGAGGAGTCGTCGAACCAGAGCGGCGCCTGTTCGAGTTCATTGGCGGCGCGCAGCACCTTCGGCCAATCGCGCTGGTTGACCTGGCCTTTGCGCAGTTTGTCGCCGGGGATGCGCGCCCGGCAGGCGATGAAGCGCTGGGCAAGCTCGACCTCCGACATCTCGAGCGAGAAGAAGGCGACCGGCCGATGGCGCTTCACCGCGACGTTTTCGGCGATGTTCGCGACCAGCGCGCTGTTGTGGACGATCACGTCGTCGGCGACGAAGTTGCGCAGCCCCGGCACGTCGAGGTCGTAGGTCTCTTCTTCGCCGACGTACTCGACCGAGGCGACCTCGTCCCACCAGATGTCGGAGTCGCAGAGCTCCTCCAGGGTGGGGGAGGCGGTTGCCGTCGCCAGCTCGGCGACCAGGCCGCGCGACGGCGCGCGGGCGCCGACGTGCCAGTTGTGGTTGCGGGGCCGCCCCGTCAACTCGCTCACCGCCGCCCAGATCCGGTCACCCTTGGCCAGCAGGACGTCGTCCCAGACCTCGACCGGCAGCGTGTCGGTGTTGGTCGAGCGCGGGGCCTCGTCCAGCCGTGCCAGCACCCGGTCCTGCGCGTCTTCCTTGCCGGGGACGCGGATCAGCTCGCAGAAGCGACGCAGCCCCTCCTGGCCGGTGATCCGGACCTCGCGCGCGACCTTGCCGGTGCCGTCGTAGACGGGTCGCTTCAACGTGCGGATCGTCGCCACGATCCCCAGCCGCAGCAGCAGGTGCTGGACGTCGCGCGCGAGCCGCTCGCTGATCGTCGTGTAACCGATCTGCGCCAGACGATCGCTGCAGTAGACGTGCCCGTCGCACCCGTACATCACGCCGAGGAAGCGGGCCAGCTGCTCCTCGCCGAGCCCGAAGATCGCGTCCGGCACGAACTTCTCGGCCGAGCGCAGGCCCATCAGGCCGTGACGGGTGAGCATCGCCGTGACGGGGTTGTGATGGGAACCCGGACCAGCGCTGATCAGGGCATTGCCATGGGACCGCCGGCCTGCGACTCGAAGTCGCAGGCCGTATGCGGCGGCCGCTGCCTCGACGAGCGGAAGCATTGCCGAGTCGGCTCCGTAACAGAAGCGCGGGGTTTTCTGGGTAATGGCACCGTCGGCGATCAGGGCGCCCAGCAAGACGACCTCCTCGTCGGGGAGGCTCATCGGTCGAAGCGGTCCGGGCAGACAACGTGGCACCGCGACCCTTGTTCCGCGGGTGACCTCGCCGAGCTCCTGCCAACCGTGGCTGGTCAACACGGGATGGTTGGAGGTCGCTTCTATCCGACGGCCCAGCCGAGTGGAGAGGCGGAATACCGGCTTCCTTCCGTTGTAGGCGACCGCGGCGGCCTTGGCGCGGACGAGTTTGAGGTCGGGGCCAAGCGAGGCAACCCACACGTCCTCATCGCGCAGGTAGGTCCGACGCAGCTCCTTCACCGTTCGCCTGGCGCCAGAGTCAGGGTCAAAGATAAGACTTTGTGCGGAAACGCACTTGCCCATGGCAGGCCGCGCCGCGAGGATGATCAGGTTGCCGGGCTGGAAGCCGCCGGTCACGGCGTCGATGTCGCGGAAGCCGGAGGGGGTGCCGGTCAGCTCGGTCTCGCCGGTCGAGAGCTTCTCCAGGCGGTCGACCTCATCGTGGAGGATGTCGCCGAGGATGCGGAAGTCGGAGGCCTGCTCTTTGTGGGCGACTTCGAAGAGGAGTTTCTCGGCCCGCTCGGAGAGTTCGCGCGGTTCGCCGTCGCGCTCGTTGACCCAGCCCTGGATTTCCTGGCCCGCGCCGAGGAGGCGGCGGAGCAGGGAGTTCTGCTGGACGATCTCGGCGTAGTGCTTGGCGTTGCCGGCGGCGGGGACCTTGGCGGCGAGCTCGGAGACGTAGTGCTTGCCGCCCGCCTCGTCGATCTTGTTGGTCTGCGTGAGGGCCTCCGCGACGGACAGCTCGTCGACCGGCTTCGAGGCCGCGTAGAGGTCGTGGATCGCTTCGAAGATCGCCCGGTGGCGGTCGAGGTAGAAGTCGGCTGCGTTGAGCTTGACCTCGTCGATGACGCGGGTCAGCGTCGGCTCGGCGACCAGCATCGCGCCGAGGACGGATTCCTCGGCCTCGATGTTCTGCGGGGGTACGTGGGCTGCCGGGGACGGAGACATGCAGGTTCAGGGATAGAGGGTGGGGCGGCGGAAAAGGGGGGACGGCGGGGCGGGTCTCGATCAAACCAGAGGCAGGGCGCGGGCCGAGGCCGCGACGGTGCAAATACGTGGAAAAGAAGTTGACACTCCCGTTACAGAGTGCGGCAGTTGCGACACACGTCCAAGACGCACGACGACGAGGGTGATTCCGACCGGCGCCGCACCGCGGCGCGGCGGGCTATTTCTCCTCGCTGATGATCGTCTTGACCGCGGCGACGTTGCCGTCCCCGAGGTCGATCTCGACCATGAAGGTGCCGAGTTCGCGCAGCGGCTGGTCGAGCATGACTTTGCGTTTGTCGATCCGCAGTTCGCGGGCGTCGCGCAGGGCGTCGACGATCTGCTGCGGGCCGACCGAGCCGAAGAGGTGACCGTCCTCGCCGGCGCGCTCGTGGATCGTGATCACGGTTTTGGACAGCAGGCCGGCGGCTTCGCGTTCACGGGCGGCGCGCGCTTCGGCGGCGCGTTCGGCGGCCTCCATGCGGCGCTGCGCTTCCTCGAGCGCGCCCGGGGTCGCGGGCTGCGCCAGCTTGCGTGGCACCAGGTAGTTGCGCAGGTAGCCGGGGGCGACGTCGACGGCTTCGCCGCGCTCGCCGAGGTTCTCGACGTCGGCCAGCAGGATCGCCTGGGCCATCAGCGCTCTCCGACGTACGGCAGGAGCGCGATTTCGCGCGCCCGCTTCACGGCCACCGAGAGCTGACGCTGGTGGGCGCGGGAAAGGCCGGTGACTCGACGGCCGCGCGTCTTCCCCTTGTCGGAGAGGAAGCGACGCAGGAGGTTCAGGTCCTTGTAATCGACGACTTCGGAGTTGACCCGCGTGTATTTGCGGGGACGGGCGCGATCAGCGCCGCGGCGGCCTCGACGGGCGCCTCCGGTCGATGAAGTCTCACGTGCACGGGGCATAAGCGACGGCGAAGACTACAGGTATGCGCCGGCCGGCGCCTTTGCGCCGACCGGCGGACTTGCTAGGGGGCGGCGGATCAGGCTAGAACGGGATGTCGTCTTCCTGGGGGCCGCCGGTCGAGACCGGGCCGAAATCCGATTCGTCGGCCGGGACGTCGCTGGGCGGCGGGCTGTAGGACGGTTGCTGCTGTTGCTGAGGTGGTTGCTGCTGCGGCTGGCCACCGCCGTTGGGGTTCGGACCGCCGCCGCCGTCGCGGGAGCCGAGGAACTGGACGGAGTTGGCGATGATCTGGACCGACTGCCGTTTGCCGCCGCCCTCTTTGGCTTCCCACTCGCGCCAGTCGAGGCGGCCTTCGACCGCCACCGGGCGGCCGCGCGAGAGGTAGGTGGCGCAGTTCTCGCCCTGGGCGCCGAAGACGACGACGTTGAAGAAGTTCGGCTTGTCGACCCACTGGCCGCTCTGGTCTTTGCGGCGGCTGTTGACGGCGACTCGCAATTCGCAGACGGAGGTGCCGCTGTTGGTGCTGCGCAGTTCAGGATCCTGCGTGAGGTTCCCGGTGATGACCACCACGTTCACGTTCGAAGCTGCCAAGAGAGTTCACTCCTCCGAATTCGTTGTTGACTTCCAGTCTAGGCTTGGGCACGGCGCGACTCTCCCCCCTTTGGCGAGGGGTTTGACGGAAAGAGCGGGCGGAACGGAGAGGTGGGGAACTACTCGCCGGCCGGCTCGGCGGCGGCGGGCTCGGGGCGCTCGTCGCGCTCGGCCGGGCGCTCGTCCCGCGGGCCGCGATCGCCACGATCGCCGGTGCGCTCGCGCGGGCCGGGAGCGGCGACGGCGGGCGGCACGATCGTCGGCGTGTTCGCGTCGACTTTGAAGATGCGGAAGCGCAGGACGCCGTCGGCGATCTTCAGTTCGTGGTCGAGCGTGTCGAGGAGCTCGGTCGGCGCCTCGAAGCGGAACCAGCGGTAGTCGGCCTCGGTGCGGCGGTTGATCTCGTAGGCCATCTTGCGCAGCCCCCAGGTGTTCTCCTGTTTGAGGCTGCCGGCCGCCTCGATCTGGCCGCGCGCCTGCTGCGCCAGGGCATCCCTGGCGGGGGCGTCCAGTTGGGGGTCCAGCATCAGGACCAGCTCGTATTCACGTGGTGCGGCCAAAGCGACGGCGCACTATAGCGGGGTCAGTGCGGCGCGAACTCCTCGCTGCCGTCCCCAGGCACGGATCGGGGTGGTGGCGGAGGGTTCGGAACGGGCGTCGGGGAGGGTTCGGGCGCGGGGGGCGGGACGTATTCCGGGGCCGGAGGCGGGGCCGGTTCGACCGGTTCGGGCGGCGGTTCCGGGGCGGGGCGGGGAGCGGAGGAGATCTTCGCCTTCGAGGCCGGCCTGGGGTCTGGTGACGGGTGGGGATGCTTGTGGTGCCTGACATGTCGGTGGGGCTTTCGCGGGCGCTTCTTGACGACGCGCACCGCCCCGCTTGCCGCCGGCCCCACCTTCGGCAGCCCGACGTCCCTGCCCAGGGGCGGCGGCTCCGGCGCGCGCAGCAGGGTCGGCACGAGCCGCAGGGCGATCAGCCCGACCGCGACGATCGCCGCCACCCGCCCGACCCCGCGCCACCTGATCCGCAGACCTCCCATCCCCGCGCCAAGGGCCCGGCGACCCCGATCTCTCCCCCCACCCCCGGGTGAGTTCGCAGAAATCCGCGGATAGCGCGGAGAAGTGCGAACTCACCGGGGGTGCCGCCGGGCTCCGGCCGCCGCCCCCCGCTCAGGTCCGCGCGGCGCGGGCCTCTTCGATGTCGGCGAGCTGGTCGTCGACCCAGTCGCCGGGGTTGCGGCTGAAGATGATCTCGCGCAGGCCCTGGGCCAGCTCGGCCTTCTTCTCCGGCTCCATGGTCAGGGCGCGGTAGATGGCGTCGGACTGCTCCTGGATGTCGAAGGGGTTCACCGTGATCACCCAGTCCTCGAGCTCCTGGTGGGAGCCGGTGTTCTCGGAGAGCATCAGCACGCCGTCGCGGGTGTTGACCGCGGGCGCCTCCTTGGCGACCAGGTTCATGCCGTCGAAGATCGCGTTGACCATCAGCAGGTCGTAGTGCTTGTAGCGCGCCACCGCGTCGGCGAAGTTCTCGTAGATGCGGAGGTCGATCGGCATCCAGTCGGTGGTGCCGTGGCGGTGGTTGACGACGGCGACCAGGGCTTCGATCCGCTCCCGGTACTCGGCGTACTCCGGCACGTCCTGGCGCGAGGGCTGCAGGTGGGCGATGAACGTCACCTGTTCGCGGAACTCGGGGTGCTGGGTGAGGAAGGTGTCGAAGGCGGTGAAGCCGCGCAGCACGTTCTTCGAGAGGTCGGCCCGGTCGACGCGGATGATCAGGTAGCGCCGCCGGCGCTCCAGCACCTCACGCTCCGCCTCCGCCACCTCCTTGGAGGCCGACGCCCGCCGCAGCCGCTCGGCGTCGATCCCCAGCGGGTAGGCGCGCGTCAAGGTCCTGTGACCTTTGTAGACGATTTCGCCGGCGACGTAATCGACCTCCGCCCCTTCCAGCAGTTCGTCGCAGCAGCGCAGGAAGTTGAGCGTGTAGGAGTGGGTGTGGAAGCCGATGATGTCGTTGGCGAGCATCCCCTCGTAGAGCGCTTCGCGGATCCGCTTCGGCAGCACCCGCCAGCTGTCCGGCTGGGACCAGGGGATGTGGACGAAGAAGTGCAGGAAGGCGTCGGGGCGCGCCGCGCGGATCATCCCGGGCGCGGTGTAGAGGTGGTAGTCGTGGAGCATCACCAGCGGCTCCCGCTGCCCCTCGATCTGCCGCACCACCGCCGCGGCGATGTCGGAGTTGACCTGCTGGTAGCCCTGGTCCCAGGCGTCGAGCTCCTCCTGGCGGATGTCCGGCGCGTTGGACAGGTCCCAGAGGTAGTGCTGGATGAACCAGAGGATCGGGTTCGCGATCACGTTGTAGAAGCGGTCGTAGGCGCGCGGGTCGGACTCGACCAGCATCACCCGGTAGCTGATCCCGTCGATGTCGAGGGAGACCGGGCCGCCCTCCTCTTCGGAGACGACGATGTCCTCGTCGGTCATCGCCGAGGCGATCCAGAGCGCGTCACGGTGGGAGACGAGGCCCGAGAGCGCGGTCACCAGGCCGCCGCCGCCGCGCCGCACGGTGCGGTTGCCGTCCGCGTCGCGCTCGAACTGCGCGGGACCCCGGTTCGAGACGATGATCAGCGGCGCGTCGCTCATCCGCCGCCAAGGTTACGGGCTCAGGTCTCGATGCGGTTCAGCAGGTCGAGCCAGTCGCGCAGCAGGCGCGGTGAGAGGAAGAGGCGGCGGGCGTGCTCCTTGCCCTCCCGGCCGAGGGTCTTGCCGAGTCCCGGGTCTCTGAGGATCTCGAGGCTGCGCGCCGCGCACTCCTCCGGCGAGTTGACGAGGAAGCCGGAGATGCCGTCCTCGATCTGCAGCGGGATCCCGCCGACGTTGCCGCCGATCGTCGGCCGCCCCTTCCACAGCGCCTCGGTGACGGTCAGGCCGAACCCCTCGCGGATCGACTTCTGCAGGCAGATGTCGGACTGCGACTGGAAGGCGTTGACCTCGATCGCGCCGACGTTGTTGAGGTTCGACAGGATCTTGATGTCCGGGTCGTTGTCGGCGTATTCGTAGGTTTTCTGGAAGTACTCGCGGCCCTCGGGGTCGTCGGTCGCCATCGAGCCGACCATCGCCAGCTGCGTCTCCGGCACCTGCTCGGTGACCTGGCGGTAGGCGTCGATCACGCCGATCGGGTCCTTCCAGGGGTCGAAGCGGCTCACCTGGGTGATCAGCGGTCGCTCCGGGTCGATCCCGAACTGCTGGCAGATGAACGCGGCGTCCTCGCGCGAGAAGGCCATGTTCTTCGGCGAGAGCGGGTCGATCGCCGGCGGGATGATGTTGACCGCGTCGCGGTGCGCGCCCATGCCGTTGGGCACGTACTGGGACATGTGCCAGACCGACGCGTCGTACTCTTCGATCAGCGGCAGGAGGCGGGCGATCGGCGCCGGGTTCGGGGTCGAGAGGTCGATGTGGCAGCGCCAGATCCACTTGCCGCCCTTGTGCGCTGCGCCGCGGCGCAGGCCGATCGGCTGCGGGTCGTGGACGATCACCGCGTCCCACTCGCCTTCCAGTCCGTCGGCGTTGATCTGGTTGATCTCGTCGAAGACCGCCCACTGCTCGTCCGACAGCGTCTCCGGCGCCCCCTGCAGCGAGTTGTGGAGGAGCTTGGTCGCTTCGAAGAACTCCTCTTTGCCGAAGATCACGTGCCAGTGTGCGTCGAGGCCGATGTCGCGCATCAGCGGCACGATCGTGTAGAGGATCTCCGACACGCCGCCGCCGAACGCGGTCGCCGAGACGTGCAGCACGCGTTTGCCCCTCAGCGGCTCGGCGAGCTCACGGATCCGCTCCGTCGTCTCGCGGCCCACGATGCTGGCGTAGTCGGCGAGCGACTTCTGTCCGATGGCGACTTCCTGAAGCAAGGCCGGAGTTCTACTAACCGAAGCGGCCGGGATGTATGCGTCGGAGGCCCTATGTGACGAAGTCGCGTAGGGAGGGGTGGGGGTCCGTTCGGGCGGGGGTCCGTGGCGCTGCCGGCCGTCCGAGGGAGGTCCTGGGCTCCTCATGGGGGTCCTGGCAGGCTGTGACCCCCATGAGGAGCCCAGGACGTGAGGCGTTCGTGAAATAGCCGGCACAGGGACGTGAGGAAGTCGGACTTCCGTGAGGATCAGGTCCGGGAGCTTCCACACCTCGCCCGGATCGGTCACAGAGATGCCGGGAACGTCACACTTTCCGGCCCTGGGGAGCCCTTTTTCGGGCCGAGATCAAGGCCCGAGAACGCGCTGCGTGTTTTAGGGCCCCTATAGGGGGGTCAATACACGCAGCG
>CALCIA010000326.1 GCA_937907435.1 uncultured Actinomycetes bacterium | reverse complement strand
AGCCTGCCCGGGCCGTGGCGAGAGGGGCGGGTCCCTACCCGGGCGCCAGCTTGCGGGGTTCCGTCCCTTCCCGGGCGCCAGCTTGCGGGCCCCCGACCCTTCCGGGCGCCGGCCTGCGGGTCCCCATCCCTCCAGCGCGCCGCCTTCGCTCTCCGTGGAGCGGCGTCGGGCAGGGGTGGAGCGTCTTGTACCCCGGAGCTTGCGGGCTTCGGGCGTCAGCTGAACCAGTCCCCGCGCGAAGGGGTTAAGCGGAACCCCTGCCCGACGCCGCTCCGGCCGCAAGCTACGCGTACCAGACCACCGGCAGCTGCTTCGCCGCCCGCACCGCCCAGCCATGGACCACTGGCTCGCGGTCGGGATCGAGGCGGAGGTTTGGCAGGCGGGTGAAGATCTCTTCGATGCAGACCTTGCCGAGTTGGCGGGCTACGTAGTGGCCGACGCAGAGGTGCTCGCCGTAGCCGAAGGAGACGTGGGCGCGGGTGCGGTTGCGGAAGAGGTCGTAGGTGTCGGGGTCGTCGAAGACCGTCTCGTCGCGGTTGGCGGAGCCGAGGCAGAGGGCGATCTCGGTGCCGGCGGGGATGAGGAGGCCCGCCAGCTCGACGTCCTCGGTGGTCAGCTTCTCGGTCATGTTGAAGGGGGCGATCCAGCGCAGCCCCTCCTGCTCGGCCTGCATCGCCAGCTTCGCCGGCTCCGCCGCCACCGCGGCGGCCTGCTCGGGCCGGCCGAGGAGGCCGTAGATCGCGTTGGCGGTGCCGTGGGCGGGCTCCTGGAAGCCGCCGACGATCATCAGCCCGACGTTGCCGATCACCTCCTCGACCGAGCGGACCTCTCCCGCGGGCATCCCGTGGGTGAACATCATCGTCAGCGTCGTCTCGTCCTCGCGGCGGCGGATCGCGTCGAGGCGGCCGCTCATGTAGTGGCAGATCTCGTCCTTGATCGCCTCGCCGCGAGCGGTGACCTCCTCAGTGCGCCCGTGGTCGACGAGGTAGGCGCCGAGCGCGTTGAACCAGCGCGAGAGCGTCGCGTCGTCGACGTCGCCGAACCCCATCACCTCGCCGATCGAGCGCAGCGCGATCGGCTCCAGCAGCTCGCCGTTGAGGTCGGCGGCGCCACGCTCGCGGATCTCCTCGACATAACGGACCGTCGTCCAGCGCAGGATCGAGTCGACGTAGCCGGTCACCGCGCGGGGGCGGAAGCGGGCGTCGAGCGGCGCCCGCGACTCCTTGTGCTCGGCGCCCATCAGCGACATCACGTTGGGGTCGCCGTAGACGAGGTGGAAGACCTCCTGGGTCGGGCCGAAGACCTGGTCGTTGTCGCCCGCCTCGCGGCAGAGCTCGTACGGCGTGATCCAGAGCCGCTCGGTCTCCGGCACCCAGGCGATCGGCGTCTCCCGCCGCATCCGCCGGTAGAGCGGATACGGGTCGGCTTCGACGTCCTCGAGGCGGGCGTCGACGACGACGTCGGTGGCGAGCTGGGTGCTCGTGGTCACGTCGCCGCCTCCTGCTCAGGACCGCGCACCGCGGCCAGCCGCGCTTCGCGCCGCCGTTCCATCTTCGCCCACCACAGCCCAAGCAAGGTGAGGCCGACGATCACGGCGAGGGTGCCCAGGGTCAGCGCCTCGAATTTGCCACGGGAGACGCCCCATTCTTCGGCGAAGCTGTATTCGAGCCCCAGCAGCGGCTCGAGCGTCCCCGGGAAGACCGCCACCCAGCTGCCGAGGGCGACGAAGAAGGTCGCCGAGATCGTCCCCAGGCGCAGCCCCCACTCGCCGCCGGGCACCACGAACGGGCGCTCGACCTCCGGGTACTTCCGGCGCAGGACCCAGCAGCAGGGGTAGATGATGATGTAGGACATCAGCACGGTCGAGATCGCCACCGTCAGCACGATCGCGAAGGTGGTCGCGGCGCTGCCGGAATTGAGCTGCTGGGCGACGATCACGAACGCCGTCGCCACCGCGCCGGAGAACATGTTGACCCGCATCGGCGTGCCGAAGCGCTTGCTGAAGGTGCCGAACCAGCGGGGCAGAGCACCGTCCATCGCCGCCGCCGCGAGCAGCCGGTCGGAGCCCATCATCCAGGCGGCGCCCTGGGTCAGCAGGGTGAAGACGAAGAGGACGGCGGCGATCTTGACGAAGGCGCCCTGCAGCGGCCCGTAGATGCTGAAGGTGTCCGAGACCGCCGACATGAAGCCGCTGACGCCGGTGATCTGGTCGACCGGGACGACGAGCAGGATCGAGAGGATCGGGATCAGGTAACAGAAGACCGAGACGAAGGCCGAGCGGGTGATGTAGCGGGGGATGTCGTGCTGGGCGTTGCGCATCTCCTCGCTCGCCGCGGTGCCGCACTCGAACCCGCTGATCGCGAAGACGAGGACCGGGACGGCGGCGATGAAGCCGGCGAGCGTCGGGCTGAAGCCGCTGATGCCGTAGCCGTGCACCCCGTGGTCGATCGCGTAGATGATCACCGTGATCGTCACGAAAGCGAGGACGCCGACCTTGACGAAGGCGCCGATCGAGGGGATCCACTTGCCGCGTTTCAGCGAGATGACCGCGACCAGGATCCCGGTCCAGACGAAGGCGAGTTTGAAGATCCAGTCGCCGAGCGAGCCTTCCGGCATCGCGATCAGGTTTTCGTTGACCGCGGCGGCGGAGAGGAAGCAGAGCGACCCGCCGAGCCAGAGCGGGTTGGTGATCCAGTAGAGCATCGCCCCGAGCGCCGACCAGAAGCGCCCGAAGGCGAGTTTCATCCAGACGTAGGGCCCTCCCTCCTCGGCGAAGGCGCCGCCCATCTCCGACATCAGGAACGAGTAGGGGATGACGAAGAACGGGACCAGGACGAGCATCCAGGTGAAGGTCTGGCCGCCGAAGCTGGAGATTTCGCCGAGGACGTCGAGCGAGACGACGGTGGCGATGCCGAAGAAGACGAGGTCGAAGAGGTTGAGGCTCTTGACCAGGTTCTTTTTCTGTTCCTGCTCGAACTTGTTGTCGGGATCGATCTCCCCGAGCCCGTCGGCAACCGGTTCGCTGCTCATCCGTCGCTCCTCTCGCTATTCCCCAGGCCACGCGGATCAAGGCGCAACCCGATTCCCGCGCACACCTTCTCGGCTGGAGCGCCGACGCGCGAGCGAAATCAGCGG
Source organism: uncultured Actinomycetes bacterium (assembly GCA_937907435.1). Taxonomy (GTDB): domain Bacteria; phylum Actinomycetota; class Thermoleophilia; order Solirubrobacterales; family 70-9; genus VAYN01. The sequence continues at coordinate 17,372 of CALCIA010000326.1, read as the reverse complement.
TGAGTTGCGGCGGAAAAATCGATGCTCTGGGTGGCGCCCGGCGGCAGTCCGGGAAATCTGCCGTCCGCGATCAGGTCGCGGCAGTATTGGGCGAACGTCTCGGTGAGTCGGGTCGAGGCCGCCGAGGCCAGCACCGCCAGCCCCAGGATCATCGCCCGCGGCTCGTCCTCGATGCGGACGCTGCGCAGCGGCGTGCCGTCGAGGGCGACCTCGGTCACCGGCCGGGCGTTGACGATCGTGTAGCCGAAGCCGTTGGCGACGAGCGTGCGGATCACCTCCGGGTTGCGCGAGCGCTGGGCGACCGTCGGCCGCAGCCCGGCCACCTGGAAGAGCGAGTAGAAGTATTCGCGGCTGTGGGGCAGGTCGAGCAGGACCAGGGGCAGCTTGGCGAGATCCTGCAGCCCGACCGAGTCGGCGCCCGCCAGCGGGTGGTCGGCGGGGAAGACCGCGTAGGGCGGCAGCGCGGCCAGCGGCTCGAAGGCGATGTCGCGCTCGAGGTCGAGGTCGTAGGTCAGGGCCATGTTCAGTCCCCCCTCCCGCAGGCGGTCGAAGATCTCCTGCTGGCCCGAGGCGCTGAGCTGCACGTGGACGCCCGGGTTGCGCGCTTTGAAATCGCGGGCGAGGCGGGGCGTGATCAACGGCGCCAGCGTCACGAGACAGCCGAGGTCGAGGACGCCGCTCAGCTCGTCGGTCAGCTCGGACGCGAAGCGCTCCAGGTCCCCGGCTTCCTGCAGCAGCGCCCGGGCGCGCTCGGCGAAGCGCCTGCCCTCCGGCGTCGGCGACACGCCCTGGGCGTGATGGCGGATCAGCAGCTGCACGCCGAGCGCCTTTTCCAGCTGGGCGATGGCGGCGGAGACCGACGACTGGGCGACCGGGATCGTCAGCGCCGCCTCGGTGATGCTGCCGGTCTCACAGGTGGTGACGAAGTACTCCAGCTGGCGCATCGTGAATAGCATCAGCCTGTCTTAGCACCGGATCTGCATTTGGACAACCGAACCAGCTCGCCGTGCTGGAGAGGCCCCGAGGGTCGAGTTCGCACTTATCCGCGCTATGCGCGGATAAGTGCGAACTCGCCGGAGGGGAAGGCCGGGAATCGGGACGGGAGGCGCACGGAAGGTCACCTCTCCTCCCTTCCGCGACCTTCTCCACGGATCCGCGCGGCTCTCGTGACGCCGGATCCGCCACCCGCTGAGTTGACCACGCCCCGGTGTGGTCAACTCAGCGGGCGGACCGGGGCGCGTTCGCAGTAATCCGCGGATAGCGCGGAGAAGTGCGAACTCGCCTGTCCCGCCTCCCCTCCCGCAGGCGCCCCGGGTTGCCGCGGATGCCCTGCCGACCACAGCCGCCCCGTCGGTCGGCAGGGCATCCGCGGCACTCGCAGCGCTCCCGTCCCGCCGCTACGGGATCAACCACCTAAAGCATCCGCCGACAGCAGCGCGGCGATCAGGCGGTCTAGGGCCTGGCGGCCGGCGGCGAGCTCGTCGGCGGCGAGGCTCTCGTCGGCGGCGTGGGCGCGGCGCATGTCCCCGGGGCCGAAGACGACGACGTCGCAGCCGAGGCGCTCCTTATATAGACCGGCCTCGGTGCCGAAGTCGACGGCGCCGCCGGGCTCGCAACCGCTGAGCGTCGCGACGCGGCGCGCCCACTCGCCGTCGGCGCTCGCCTCCAGCGGCGGATAGGCGGCGATCCGCCGCACGCTCAGCTCGGCCTCCCCCGCGGCGGCCTCGGCGGCGGCGACGATCCGGTCGACCACCGCCTCGACCGACTGCCCGGGGATGACCCGCGCCTCGACCTCGAGATCACAGGAGTCGGGGACGACGTTCAGCGCCACGCCGCCCGCGATCGGCCCGATGCCGATCGTCGCGTGGGGCACGCTGAAAGCCGGGTCGCGGTCCTCGCCCGCGATCTCCTCCTGCAGCTCGTCGAGCGCGACGATCACCCGCGCCGCGGCGCGCACGGCGTTGACCCCCGCCGCCGGCGTCGAGGAGTGGGCGGCGCGCCCGGCGAGGTGCAGGCCCAACGCGGCCTTGCCCTTGTGGCGGTCGACGACGGTCATCCGGGTCGGCTCGCCGACCACCGCCCCGGCCAGCGGCGCCGCGATGCCGCCGCCCTCGAGGTGGGCGAGCAGCGGCTCGATCCCGGCGCAGCCGAGCTCCTCGTCGTGGGACACGGCGAGGTGGAGCGGCGCGCGCAGCGCCTCCGGCCCCACCCGGCGCGCCGCCGCGATCGCGACGGCGAGGAAGCCCTTCATGTCGACGGTCCCACGGCCGTAGAGGCGCCCGCCCGCGCGGCGCATCGCGAACGGGTCGGAGCTCCAGTCCTGCCCGGCCACGTCGACGACATCGCCGTGCGCCGCCAGCAGCAGGCCGCCGGGTGCGTCCCCCGGCCCGAGCACGGCGTGCAGCACCTGGGTCCCCGGCCGCGTCCCCGAGCCGACCCAGATTTCAGCGTTCGCCTCCTCCAGCAGGCAGGCGATCTCGGCGATCAGCTCGACGTTCGACCCGCCCGCGATCGTCTCCGCGGCGATCAGCCGCCCGAGGATCCGTTCCTCCTCCACCGGCCTCTCCGTCGCGTCCACCACCGGGGCTCCCTTCCTCACGGCCTCACGGCTCGGCGGCATAGCGGATCCAGGTGGTCTTCAGGAAGCTGACGTTGTCGAGCGCGTGCAGGGAGAGATCGCGGCCGCTGCCGGTCATCCGCCTGCCGCCGAACGGCGTCTGCGGGCTCAGCGCGTCGACCGTGTTGACGCTGACCGTGCCGACTTCGAGCCGCGGCGCCACGCGGGCCGCGCGGTCGAGGTTCGACGTCCACAGCGACGCGGCCAGCCCGTACCGGCTGTCGTTGGCGAGCGCGACCGCCTCCGCCTCGTCACGGAACCGGGTGACCGAGAGGACCGGGCCGAAGATCTCCTCGCGGTTGATCGTCGCTTCCGCGGCGGCGCCGGAGAACACGGTCGGTTCGACGAAGAACCCGCGGCCGTCGACCCGCACCTGCCCGCCGCCGGTCACCAGCTCGGCCTCGGCGCGGCCGCGGTCGACCATCTCCATCACCCGTTCGAGCTGCTCGCCGCTGACGATCGCCCCCATCGTCGATTCCGGGTCGAGCGGGTTGCCGGGCCGGATCGCCCGCGCCCGGGCGACGATCCGCTCGACCAGCTCGTCGGCGATCCCCTCCTGCACCAGCAGGCGCGAGTTGGCCGAGCAGACCTGCCCTTGGTTGAAGAAGATCCCGAGGCAGGCGGCCTCGGCGGCGGCGTCGAGGTCGGCGACATCGTCGAAGACCAGGTTCGGGCTCTTGCCGCCACACTCCAGCGAGACGTGCTTGAGGTTCGACCGCCCGGCGTACTGGAGGAAGAGGCCGCCGACCTCCGAGGACCCGGTGAAGAGCAGGCAGTCGACGTCGCAGTGCAGGCCCAGCGCCCGGCCCGCGGCGGGCCCGCCGGTGACGACGTTGAGGACGCCGTCGGGCAGGCCGGCCTCGCTCGCCAGCTCGGCCAGGCGCAGCGCCGAGAGCGGCGACTGCTCGGCGGGCTTCAGCACGACGCTGTTGCCGGCGGCCAGCGCCGGGCCGAGCTTCCAGGTCGCGAGGTCAAGCGGGAAGTTCCAGGGGACGACGGCGCCGACCACGCCCATCGGCTCGCGGCGCACCAGCGCCAGGTCGCCGGGCCCGGTCGGCGCGACCTCGTCGTAGACCTTGTCGATCGCCTCGCCGTAGAACTGGATCACCGCGGCGGCGCCGGGGACGTCGAGCGCGAAGGCCTCGGCGACGAGCTTGCCCATGTCGAGCGAGTCGAGCAGGGCGAGCTCCTCGGCGTGCGCGCGCATCAGCTCGGCGAGGCGGACCATCACCGCCTTGCGCTCTTCGGGGGCGCGGCGCGACCAGGCGCCGGCGTCGAAGGCGCGCCGGGCGGAGGCGACGGCGCGCTCGACGTCCGCCTCGCCGCCGTCGGCGACCTCGGCGAGGACCCCCTCGGTGGCCGGGTTCACCGACTCGAAGGTGGCGCCCGCGGCGGCGGGCTCGAAGCCGCCGTCGAGGTAGAGCTCCGTGCGGGGCTTCAGTCCCTCGGCGAGGCGGGTCCAGCCCGCGAGGTCCAGGTCGCCCACGCCGCCCCTACCGCTCCGCGTCCCCAGGGTCGCCGGGGACCCCGTAGGCGGGCGCGCCCGCGGGCTCGAGCGCCCGGGTCACGTAATCGTCGCGTTGCGGTCCCCAGATCGACCACAGCCGGCGCAGTTCGGCCGCCGGCGCGCCGTCGGGGTCGAAGTCGACCCGCAGGTTGGTGATCGGCCAGGTCACCTCGCCGACCCCCGAGGCGAGCAGCCCGGCGGAGTGGACGGGGCCGGCCTCGCCGCCGACCTCCATCCCCGCCTCGAGGCCGAGCAGCAGGCGCTCCTCCAGCTCGACCTCGGGATCGCCGCCTTCGAAGGAGGCGACCGCCGCCTCCAGCACCGCCGCGGAGGCGAGCAGGTTGCCGGCGGCGACGCAGCCGGCGCCGAGGCGGTCGCCGTTGATCCCGAGCGACTCGCTGCCGCTGTAGGCGGCCGCGCGCCCGGCGGCATCGACGACCGCGAGCTGGCGGTACTCGACGTGCGGCGCCGCGGCAGCGACGAACTCGATCGCGGCGGCGGCGTCCATGCCCTCGCGCAGGCGGTCGAGCAGCGCCGGGCCGAGGCGCGGGTCGGTGACGTTCTGCGTGGTGGCGACGCCGACGTCGGCGGCGACGTAGGAGCAGCGCGCGGGCACCGCCGGGCTGGAGGACGTGCTGACGATGCCGAAACGGCCGGTCCGCTCGCAGCGGCCGAGCAGCGAGAAGGTCATACCTCCTCCCCGCCCAGCACCGCGGTCGCGTCGATCTCCACCAGCCACTCGGGCCGCGCGAGGGCGCTCACCACGATCCCGGTCGACACCGGGTAGACGCCTTTCAGCCAGCGTCCCATCACCCGGTAGACAGGCTCGCGGAAGCGCGCGTCGGTGAGGTAGACGACCACCTTGACGATGTGCTCGAGGCTCCCGCCGGCCTCCTTCAGCAGCATCTCGATGTTGGCCATCGCCTGCTCGGCCTGCGCCTCGACATCGCCGATGCCGACGTTCTCCGAAGTCTCCAGGTCCTGGCCGATCTGGCCGCGCAGGTACACGGTGTCGCCGGCGACCACGGCCTGGCAGAGGTCGTTGTCGAGGCTCTGCTCGGGGTAGGTCTCCCGCGTGTTGAACTGGCGGATGCGGCGGTGGACGGTCATGCGGTCGTCAGGCTCCTGGGACGGTAGGCGCGGTAGGCGCGTTGGATCGCGATCTGGTCGGCCAGGTAGCGCGCGTCGTGCCAGACGCCCCAGATGAAGGAGGAGCCGCGGCGCGAGAGCCAGGGCAGGCCGAGGAAGTAGACGCCGGGCTCCGGGGACACGCCGCGCCGGTGCTTCGGCGTCCCGTCGGCGTCGAAGGCGTCGACCTGGAGCCAGCTGTAGTCGGTCCGGAAGCCGGTGGCCCAGACGATCGAGGCCACCCCGGCCTCCGCGAGGTCCAGCTCCGCGAGCGGGTCGGTGACCGAGGACGGCAACGGCCCCAGCTGCCGGGCCTCCGGCTCCTCCGGCAGGTCGATGCCGGTCCGCTCCACGTAGGCGTCGGCTTCGTCGAGCAGGGAGAGATAACTGGCGTCGCCCTGCGCGATGTTCTCGCCGAGGTCGGAGGCGAACCGCACCACGCCGCCGTCGAAGGAGGCGGTCAGCCCGACGAGCCTGATCCCGCGCGCGCCGAGCTCACGGAAGTCGACCGTGCGGCCGCCGTCCCTGCCGCTGACCGCGATCGTGACGTGCTCCTTGCCCTCCGGCGGGGCCTCCGCGTCCCACTGCCCGAGGACGCCCAGCCACCAGACGAAGTCACGCCCCCGATAGCTCCGCGGGGGACGATCGTGCGGGCCGACGGACAGGTAGACGCTCCGCCCGGCGGCCAGGAGCTCCTCGGCGATCTGCACCCCGGAGGACCCGGCGCCGACCACCAGCACCCCGCCGTCCGGCAGCTGCCCCGGATTGCGGTAGGCGCTGGAGTGGATCTGCGTGAGCCCGGGATCCTCCGGCGCAATCGGCGGGATCTGCGGGACCTGGAAGGGCCCGGTCGCCGCCACCACATAATCGGCCTCGATGGTCCCCGCGCTCGTCTCGGCCCGGAACCCGGTCCCGTCCCTGCGCACCGAGGTCACCTCGACCCCACAGCGAATCCGCGCGCCGATCTTCTCCGCATAGGCCTCAAAGTAGTCGGCGACCTGCTCCTTCGCCGCGAACCCGTCCGGATCGAAGCCGCCGAACTCCAGCGTCGGGAACCGGTCGTGCCACGCCGGCCCGTTGGCGACCAGCGAATCCCACCGCTCCGAGCGCCACCGCTCCGCGATCCGCTCCCGCTCCAAGATCAGGTGCGGAACCTCGCCCGCCCCCAGGTGCTCGCTCATCGCCAGCCCGGCCTGCCCGCCGCCGACGATCAGCACCTCCACCTTCTCCGGCCTCTCCGCTCCGCTCACGCCGCCCATCGTCGCGGTCGAAACGCCGCGCCCACAACAGGCGTTTCCGTCGCCGTGGCCGTATTTTTTCGATGCAGGCCCCCGAGGCGCCGCACTCGCCCCGGAAGCCGGCGGAGATCGCCCCCGCGCCGGCCGGATCAGGTCCGGACCAGGCCGCCGTCGACGTAGTAGGTCTGACCGGTGATGAAGGCCGACTCGTCGGAGGTGAGGAAGGCGAGCGCGCCGCAGAGGTCCTCCGGCTGCTCGGTCCGATGGATCGCCTGCATCCCGGCGAGCAGCTCGAACTCTTCCTCCTCGGTCATCCCGCTCGGCACCGGCGGGTCGCGTTTCACCGTGCTCGGCGTCGCCACCAGGCTCGGCGCGATCGCGTTGACGGTGACGCCGTCGTTCGCCACCTCGGTCGCCAGCGCCCGGGTCAGCCCGACGACGCCGCCCTTGCTCGCCGTGTAGGCGACGAAGCCGGGGGCGACGAGCCCGAGCAGGTTCGACGCCTGGTTCACGACCCGACCCCAGCCGCGCTCCCGCATCCCCGGCACGAACGCTTTGCAGAGCAGGAAGATCGCGTCGAGGTTGACGCTCATCAGCCGGCGCCAGTCCTCCCACCCGGTTTCGTCGAAGTTCTTCACCGGATAGATGCCGGCGTTGTTGACGAGGATGTCGAGCCTGCCGAAGTCGGCGACCACCGACTCGGCCAACGCGGCAACCGCCTCCGGCGAGGCGATGTCGCACTCGTAGGAGACCGCCTTGCGCCCGGCGCCCTCGACCGCGGCGACGGTGTCCGCCGCCGCCTTCAGGTCGACGCAGGCGACGTCGACCCCCTCGGCGGCGAGCCGTTCGGAGTAGGCGCGCCCGATTCCCTGAGCCGCGCCGGTGACCAGCGCGACCTTGCCCTCGTGTCCCTTCATCGATTCGATCCTTTCGTCGTCTTCTCAGGCCTCGGCGGCCGCGGTGTCGGCGCGGCGCGACGGCAGCCGCAGCCAGGTCGGCACCCCGACCTGGTCGATCATCACCGCGAGCAGCAGGATCAGCCCGGTGATCACCTGCTGCCAGAAGCTCTGCACGCCGGCGATCGAGAGCCCGTTCTGGAGGATCCCGATGAAGAGGACGCCGATCGCGGTGCCCCCCACGCCGCCGATCCCGCCGCTCAGGCTGGTGCCGCCGAGCAGCACCGCGGCGATCGCCTGCAGCGGGAGGTTGACGTCGACGGTCGGCGCGGCCACGCCGATGCGACCGATCGTGATGATGCTGCCGATCGTCGCGCAGAGGGCGGCGACGGCGTAGACGCCGATGACCGTCCGCGGCGTGCGGATGCCCGACAGGCGGGCGGCCTTGAGGCTGCCGCCGACCGCGTAGACGTGTCGGCCGAAGTAGGTCCATTGCTGCAGGTAGAGGACGACGAGGAAGGAGCCGATCATGATCCAGATCGGCGCCGGCAGCCCCGCGTACTTGTCCACGCCGAGGACCGCCGGGACCTGCGATTCGACGACGAAGGACTGGGTGCCCGACCAGAGGTTGACCACCCCGGTCAGGCCGATCATCGAGGCCAGCGTGACGACGAAGAACGACATCCCCAGCCTGCCGACGCAGAAGCCGTTGATCAAGGCGCCGACCGCCGCGCCGAAGAGGCAGGTGAGGATCAGCGCGGGCCAGCCGGGGAGACCGGCGCCGACGATCTTGGCGAAGAAGATCCCGGTCAACGCGGCCAGCGCCCCGACCGAGAGGTCGGCCCCGGCGGTGAGGACGACGAAGGTCATCCCGAGGCTGACGATCCAGAGCACCGAGACCGCGGTCAGCAGGTTCTGGATGTTGGTCCAGGTGGCGAAGCGCGACTGCGTGACCGCCAGGACGATGAAGAGCAGGACCGTGATGATCAGCACCGGGCGGAAGTGGCGGGTCGCGTTCCAGGCGCGGCGCAGGGCGCCGTGGCCCCGGTCGCCGGCCGCCACGGCAGGTTTGAGCGGCGTGGTGACGGTGTTCAAGGTTCGGTCCCTCCCGAGAGTCGGGCCAGCTCGACCTCGCTGGCTTCATCGGCTGACAACTTGGCGACGACCTCGCCCCGGTACATGACGAGGATCCGGTCGCAGAGCGTGAGCAGCTCGTCGTTCTCGGAGCTGCTCACCAGAAGTCCCATGCCCTCTTCGGCGAGGCCGCGCAGCAGGGCGTGGATCTCGGCCTTGGCGCGGACGTCGACGCCGCGCGTCGGCTCCTCGAGCAGGAGCACGCGCGGTTCGTTGACGAGCCACTTGCCGAGCGCCACCTTCTGCTGGTTGCCGCCGCTGAGCGTGCCGACCAGGGCGGCCGAGGAGTCGGTCTTGACCCGCAGGCCGGCGATCACCCGGGCGGCGGCGTCGTCGTCGCGGCGACCGCGCGGGCGCCGCCACCAGGCCGCCGAGCCCGCCGCCGCCATGTCGAGGTTGTCGAAGACGCTCATCGTGAGGACGACGCCGTCGACCTTGCGTTCGGCGGGCACGAAGCCGATCCCGGCGGCGATCGCCGCGGTCGGGTCGTGGTGGCGGACCGGCCTGCCGTCGACCGAGACCGTGCCCGCGGCCATCGCCCGGGCGCCGAAGATCAGCTCCAGCAGCTCGCTGCGACCGGAGCCGGCAAGCCCGGCGATGCCGACGATCTCCCCCGGGGCGACCTCGAGCGTCACCGACCGGACGCCGACGGCGTCGGCGACGTCCACCGCCTCGAGGCGGGGCGGCGCCGCGGTCTCGACCCGTTCGCGCGCGGTCCGCCCGGCGGGCGCCTCGTGGGCCTCGCCGACCATGTCGTGGACGATCCGGTCGGGCGTGTACTCGGCGATCGGGCCGGAGCTGACGGTCGCGCCGTCGCGCAGCACCGTCACTTCGTGGGCGATCGCGAAGAGCTCGGGCAGGCGGTGGGAGACGAAGATCGTGGCGACGCCGTTGGCCGAGAGGTCGCGGACCGCGGCGAACAGGCGGTCGACCTCGTCGAGGCTGAGGAAGCTGGTCGGCTCGTCGAGGATCAGGACGCGGGCGTCGATCGAGACGGCGCGGGCGATCTCGACCATCTGCCGCTGGTCGGGGCGCAGCCGGACGACCGGCAGCTCGACGTCGTAGTCGAGGTGGAGGCGGTCCAGGACCTCCTGGGCGCGACGGCGGGTCGCGGGCCAGTCGATGCGACCGCGGCGCCGGACCAGGCGCTCGCCGAGCAGGACGTTCTCGGCGACCGAGAGGTGAGGGGCGATCGCGGTCTCCTGGGAGACCATCGCGATCCCCGCCCGCACCGCGGCGGGCGGGCTGGAGAAGGAGACCGGCTCGCCGTCGAGGCGGACCTCGCCCGCGTCGGGCTGGACCTGCCCGGAGAGGACCCCGAGCAGGGTGGACTTGCCGGAGCCGTTCTCGCCGATCAGGCAGTGGACGGCACCCGGGCGGGCGAGCCGCAGGTCGGCGCCGCGCAAGGCGCGGACGCCGCCGTAGCGCTTCTGGACCCCGCGCACCTCGAGCACGGGGACGCCCGACGCTCCGCCGGGCACGGCGGCCGGGGAGGAGTGAGCCCCGGCCGCCGCGTCTGAACGGACGGCGGTCATCAGCCGATCGGTTCCAGCGACCCGGCGTTTTCCTTGTTGACGATTTCGACCGGGACGACGACCGTTTCGGGCAGCTTCGTTTCCGGTTCCGCGGCGGCGTCGTAGACCCCGCGGACCAGCTGCTTGCCCATTTCGTGGAAGTCGATCCACACGGTGCAGCCGAGCGATCCGTTTTCGATCGCCTGGAAGGCCTCCTTCTGGCCGTTGCCGCCGCAGATCGTCGCCGAGTACTGGCTCGCCTTGGCGACCGTCGACGCGGCGACCGCGGCGTTGTCGTTGTAGGCGAAGACGGCGCCGGCGTTCGGGTACTTGCCGACGATCCCGGACATCGCGGTCGAGGCCGACGCCGGGGTGTCTTCCTGGGCGTCGATCTGGCCCGCGAACTTGAGGCCGAATTTTTCCGCCCAGTACCGGGTCCGTTCGCCGAGGTATTCGAGGCTTTCCACCGGCGCGGCGAGGCCCATGACCACGAATTCGGCGCCCGGATCCTGTTCGGCGACGTATTTGGCGCGCAGGTAGGCGACCTGGTCCCAGCCCTGCTGGACGCGCGAGACGTAGGCCTTCGGCAGCTTCGTCGTCACCTGCGGCGGGGTCGTGTCGGCGATCACCGGGATGCCGGCCGCTTCGGCTTTGGCGAGGCTCGGCGCCAGCGCCGAGGGGACGATCGGGTAGACGACGATCGCGGAGACCTTCTGCGTCAGCAGCTGTTCGAAGTTGTTGACCTGGGTGGTCGGGTTCAGCTGGTCGTCGAGGGCGACGATCTTGCAGCCGAGGGCCTTGGCTTCTTCTTCGGCCGCTTCCTGCTCGGCGGCCAGCGAGGAGATCGCGCCGGAGATGTTCTGGTAGCCGATCGTGCAGTCGGCGAGCTTCTTCTTCGGCGCTTCGTATTCGCTCGGCAGACCCGCTTCGGGACCGTCGTAGGCGGGGATGGCGCTCGCGCTTTCTTCGCTCGCGCCTTCTTCCGAGCCCGCGCTTTCTTCCGAGCTTTCCGCCGCGGCGGTCGAGCTGCTGCTCGACGAGGAGCTGCCACAGCCGGCGACGAGCGCGACCAGGGCCAGCGCCGCGACGATCGCGAACCACCCTCTCCCACTCACCCCGAGCAGCCGCTTGATGCGTACCTTACGTTTCATTTCTCAGTTACACCTCTCCCCCAGCACGATTGACGTGTCGTGAATTTCGGTGAGGCGTGTCACACATCGCGGCGGGCGCCCGCACAGGGTTCTCGCGTACGACTCCTCACTCAGCAGCCGGGCGAGCGTACCGCCGGGGATGTGAGCCGACAAATATGGATGCGACGGCCTTCGATAGGGAGTCGCGTATGTACGGGACGCGCGCAAAAGTTCGTTATTTGCAGCACTTTTGGAAAGGCTCAGGCGCGGGCGACGGTCAGCGCCGCCAACTCGATCATCCGCGGCGGCTCGGCCAGCAATGGTTTGAGTGCGCCCAGTAATTCACCCAGCTCGGGTTGGTGATGGTGTGTCTCCACCGCCGCCGGATCGACGTAGCGCTCATAGATGTAGAAGTGGAGTGGCTCGCCCTCGACGTGGTGCAGTACGAACTGCTCGGCGCCCGGTTCGGCGGCGGTCGCGGACAGCACCTTTTCCATCAGCCCGAGGAACCTCTCGCGGCCCACCCCGTCGGCGATCCGCAGCTCGACCAGGCGGGCGGGACGCGGCGGTGGCGCCTCCTCCTGCGGCGGTGCGATGATCTCGATCCGGTTGCCGTCCGGGTCGAAGCAGAAGGCGAGGTGAAAGCCCGCCGCCGGGCCCTCCGTCGGGACGAGCGGTGGGCGCGAGAACTCGACCCCCGCCGCGACCAGGGCCGCGTAGGACTCCTCGACGTCGTCGACCTCGAAGGCGACGTGGCCGGCGCCGACCTGATTGGCGGGCAGCCGCGCCGCCTCCGGCGAGGGCGGGTCGCGGAACTGGAAGAGCTCGATCCGCGCGTTCCCGTAGTCGAGGAAGGCGAGGTCGAAGTCGGCGCTCGGCAGCCCGTGCAGGGCGGCCATCCCGGCGCCGCCCACCCCCTCGATGTACTCGACCTCGCCGCCGAAGCAGCGTTGGTAGAACTCGACCGAGGCGGTCAGCGACGACACGACCACGGCGGCGTGGTGGAAGGCGCCGCGCACCGGCAGCCCACTCATGCGGCGACGATGATGCCACCGTCGGAGCAATACTCCGAGCCGGTCACGTTGGCGGCGAGGTCGGAGGCGAGGAAGGCGATCACGTTGGCGATGTCCTGGACCTCGCCGATGCGGCCGATCGGGATCTGGCGGATCTCCTTGACGAATTTGTCGATCGCCGCGTCGGTCGAGAGGCCCCACTCCTTCGCCATTTCCGCCAGCGGGCCGCGCAGGCCCGGGGTCAAGGTCGGCCCCGGCGAGACCGCGTTGGAGCGGATGCCGCGGCCCGAGTACTCGAGCGAGAGCGTCTTCGAGACGCTGAGCACGCCCGCCTTGGCGGCGGCGTACTCGGCGAAGATCGGGTCGGGCTGGCGCCCCTGGTCGGAGGCGATCGAGACGATCGCGCCGCCGCCGCGCTCGAGCAGCACCGGGATCGCGGCGCGGCAGGTGCGGATCATGCAGCGCAGGTTGAGGCCGAGGGTCCAGTCCCAGTCCTCCTCGGTGATCGCGGTGAAGCCGTTCGTCTTCGGGATCAGGCCGCCGACCGCGTTGACGACGATGTCGATGCCGCCGTGCAGCTCGACCGCCCGGTCGACCAGCTTCTGCGGCGAGGCCGGGTCGAGCAGGTCGAGCTCCACCGCCTCGACCTCGAGGCCGGCGAGCGGGCCGATGTCACGATCGGCGGTGACGACCTTGGCGCCCTCGCCGAGGAACGTCTCCACCGTCGCCTTGGCGATGCCGGAGGCACCTCCGGTGACGATCGCGACCTTGTCGTTGAGTCCGAACTCCATCTGTCCCTCCTTGGCGGGCCGCGGCCCGCGCGTCGTTACTCAATAGTCCAGGCGCGGCTCCGCGGTGCGGATCCGATCGCTGTAGGTCGGCAGGTCGAGGCCGAGCACCTCGCGCCGCGCGAGGCCCATCAGCAGGTACTCGTGGGCGCCCATCGCGTAGAGCGCGGCGACGTCCCCGGCGAGCAGCGCGTCGCGCTCCTCCTCCTCGAGGTCGAACTGCTCCAGGGCCAGCGCCGGGTCGTCGCCCAGCCGTCGCGCGAAGTCGGGGTCGCGCAGCGTCCGCCGGGCGACGAGGTTGACCGCGTAGACGCTCATCGGCCCGCCTCCCAGAACGCGAACATGTGCCCGGTCTCGGGTTCCGGCTCGATCAGCCGCGGCGCGCCGGGCGCCGGGCCGAGCGCGCCGAGCATCGCCAGCACGGTCAGGAGCTCGCCCGCCGCGTTGCCGGCCTCGGCGATCCGCCGTGGCGTCGCCTCGGCGAGCAGCGTCCCGACGTCGCCGTCGCCGAGCAGCTCGACCACCCGCGCCAGCCAGTCCTGGCCGGGCGCGCCGTCGGGCCTGCCGGGCCGGATGCGCGGCCCGGCGACCTCCTGGATCACGCCGCCGTCGGCGAGCACGAGCACCGCGAGGTCGCGGTCGTAGGAGCGGATCGCCTCGCCGACGGCGCGGCCGAAGGCATGGGCGCGGGTCGCGTTCATCACCGGCGGCGCCAGCACGTTGAGGATGATCGGCACCACCACCGGGCTGAGGTCCATGATCTGCAGCGGCACCAGCACCGAGTGGTCGACCTGCAGCGACTCCGAGCGCGAGAGGTCGAAGTCGGAGCGCAGCGCGTGGTGGAAGACGTGGCGCGCCAGGTCGGGGTCGGAGACCAGGGTCCGCGGCTCGACCGGCGGGTAGTCGTCGTTGGGCCCGCTGAACTCGTCGACGATGCCGACCAGGATCGTCGGCAGGTTGTCGAAGAAGATGGTGTTCAGATGGTCGGGGCTGAAGGCGACGACGAGGTCGGGCTCGAGCTCCCCGATCGCCTCGGCGACCGCGGCGAAGCAGCGGGCATCGACGCCCTCCGGGTCCTCTTTCACCTTCACCGGCAGGAACGGGTTGTGAGGCACCGAGCAGCCGCCGATCACCCGCGCCATCGCGATGGTCCTTCCATGGTCTCGCTCTCTTTCCGGTCCGGGGTCGTCAAGTCGGATGCTCTCGCTCAGGCGCGCTCGGGGCGCTCGGTGATCACGTCGAGCAGGTAGGGACGGCGGCGCTCGGCGACCCAGGCGATCGCCTTCTCGACCGCGGCGGGGAGGTCGGCGGGGTCGGCGATCGGTCCCGCGGCCTCGACCGAGAAGGAGCGCGCGAGGGCGGCGAAGTCGACGAAGGGCGGTCCGATCGTGGTTCCGATCTCGGAGTTTTCGAAGGAGCGGCCGCGCACCTCGACGATCCGCCGGCCGTGCTTGACCGAGTTGTAATAGGCGCGGTTGTTGTCCATCACGATCAGGAGCGGCACCTCCTGGTGGGCCGCGGTCCAGAGCGCCTCCGGGGTGAAGAGCGCGTCGCCGTCGGACTGTAGGTCGACGACGATCCGCTCGCCCTCGCGGTGTGCGAGCGCGGCGCCGATCGAGGCACCGAGGCCGTAGCCGAGGCCGCCGCCGCCCTGGCCGCCGAGGTACTGATCGGTGTGGTCCAGGTCCCAGAGCCGCAGGGCCCAGTTGCCGAGGTGGCCGTTGGCGAGGACGGGCGAGTGGCCGCGCAGGCCGGCGCCGATCACGTGGGCGAGGTAGGCCTGGCTGATCCCCTCGCCCTCGCGGCCCGCCGCCGCCTCGGCGTCCCAGCGGCGGCGCAGGTCGGCCGAGGCGGCGACCAGCTGCTCGCGCCGCTGCTCGCGCGTGGCGGCGTCGCCGGCGCCCTCGGCAAGCAACTCCCGGCAGCGGGCCAGGAGCGCCGACAGGGTCGGCTCGAGCTCGGACGCGAGGTGGACGTCGACCGGCTGCAGGCGCGAGAAGTCGGCGGTCCAGGAGCGGGTGATGAGGTGGCTGAGGCTGACGTGGGCGACCTTGGCGTCGACCGGGGTGATGCTGTGGACGGCGGACTCCTCCGGTTCGACTTGGCTCAGCACGCCGAAGAGGTCGCGGCACTCGAGGCCGAGGACGACGTCGGCGTCGGCGACGAGCCGGTGCTGGTCGCCGGAGAGGTTCAGCGGGTGGCGGGTGGGGAAGTTGAGCGCGTTCTTCCAGTACTCGCCCTCGGGGTCGATCACCGGCAGCGCCAGCAGCTCGGCCAGCTCGATCAGCGCCTCGAAGGCGGCCTCGCTGCGGCCGACGAGGTCGGCGATCACGACCGGGCGGCGCGCCTCGACCAGCCAGCGCGCGACCTGGTCGAGCGCCGCCGGGTCGGGCGGGGTCGGCGCCGGGGCGGGGAAGCGCTCGAGGTCGAGGTCGAAGGCGCGGCGCGCGGGCTCGGCCGACTCCTCGAGGTGCTCGGTGTCGGTGCAGATGTAGACCGGCGCCTGCGGCTCCGTCTTCATCAGCCGCATCGCCCGCACCAGCGACTCCGGCGTCGCCGCCAGCGAGCCCGGCTGGTCGTCCCACTTGACGTAGTCGCGGACCTGCTGGGCCTGCACGTTGGCGGTGTGGATCCAGTCGATCCAGGGGCGGCGCTTGGTCGCGTCCATCGGCCCGGTCGAGCCGAGCAGGAGGATCGGCACGCGGTCGCACCAGGCGTTGTAGATCGCCATCGCCGCGTGCTGGAGGCCGACCACGTCGTGCAGGGCGACCGCCATCGGCCGGCGGGTCGCCTTGGCGTAGCCGTGGGCGATCGCGACCGACACCTCCTCGTGGAGGCAGACGACGATCGGCAGCGTGCCCTTCTCGGCCAGCGAGTCGTGCAGGCCGCGGAAGGTGGCGCCGGGGTTGAAGGCGATGTACTCGATGCCGAGGTCGCCGAGCAGGTCGACCAGGAGGTCGGAGCCGAACTCGCCGGCGCTGCCGTTGCGGCCGTCGGGCGCCGCGCTCGCGGCGGTCGTCCGAGGGTCAACGGTCATCGCGGTTCTCTCGTCCGGGCGAGCTCACGGAGGGCAACCTAGGACCCTCGTCCGAGCAGGACAAATCCGAATCCAGATGGAACCCATAGGGGGTTCAGCGAGCGCCCGGGGGCAGCCCGCAGGCGAGGCGGATCTCGCCCAGCAACGCGCTCTGCGCGCGCGAGAGGATCTTGTCGCGGCGGACCAGCAGGAGCACCGGGAACGCCAGATCGGCCCCTTCGAGCGGCTGCTCGGCGAGCGTCCCGCGCAGCAGCTCGTCCTGGATCGAGCCGCGGAAGAGCATCGCCGCGCCGACCCCGTATTCGACCGCCTGCTTCATCGCCTCGGGGTGACCGAGCTCGATCGCGATCTTGCGGTCGGGCACGCCGAGGTCGGCGAGCCGGCGGTCGGCGAGCTTCCGCCGGCCGCTCATCGGCGACTCGACGAAGCGCAGCTCGGCGATGTCGTCGGGACCGAGCGGCGTCCCCGGGGCGGCGCCGGGCGCGGTCACCACGACCAGCTCCTCCTCGCCGATCACCTCGCATTCGAGCCAGTCGGGCTGCGGCGGGATGTCGCCGATCGCGATCGCGAAGTCGACGTCGCCGACCTGCACCGCCTCCTGCGCCGCCGCCTGGTCGGAGACCGTCATCGAGATGTGGACGTTCGGTCGTTCGCGGGCGAAGTTGGCGATCAGCGGCGGCAGCAGGTAGCTGCCCGCCGACATGCTCGCGGCGATGTTGACCGAGCCGCTCGAGCCGTCGCCGATCTCCTCCAGCTCGCGGTGCAGCTCGTGCGCGGCGCGCAGCATCTCGCGGCCCCAGCGGTAGGTCCTCTCCCCCGCTTCGGTCAGCACGTTGTGGCGCCCACTGCGCTCGAAGAGCTTCGTCCCGAGCCGCTCCTCCAGCGACCGTATGTGCCCGGTCACCACCGGCTGGGTCAGGATCAGCTGCTCGGCGGCGCGCGTCACCCCTCCTGCCTCGACCACCTGGCAGAAGATGTTCAGCTTGTACAGCGTGATGCGCAGGTCCATCGAGGACGACGCATCCGAGGTGGCGCCGCCCTGGACGGTCGCCCCCGCAGCCCTCTCCTCAGCGCTCACGGTGGACGAGGTTAGGTCGGAGTCAGATATTCGTCAAATACGACATTCAGGCCCAATTCATCGCGCTTTGCCGATGGTTCCGAACCTGGGGCTCGACACCCGCCACGTGCGCATGCTGCAGGATCGGGTGTCGTCGGGAAGGGACGTAGGCCTCGCAAGCTGTCGCCCGGGTAGGGGACGCGCCCCTCTCGCCACGGCCCGGGCAGGCTGTGGCCGTGGCGAGAGGGGCGGGTGAATGGAAGGTGTGGAGGGACACCGGCGGGAGGCGCACGGGAGGGTCACGGATCCGTGA
>CALCIA010000325.1 GCA_937907435.1 uncultured Actinomycetes bacterium | reverse complement strand
GAGGAGCCCAGGACACCCTTAATCCATCTCGGACGGCCGCAAGCGCCGCGGACCCCCGCCGTCAGTCGATCCTGAACACCGGATGCTCCGGCGCGATCGCCAGGAGCTCGGCATCGGTGGCGTCGGGGCCGACGCCGGCGAAGAAGGCGCCGACCTCCCACTTCCACTTCTTCAGGTAGGCGCGCAGGAGGGGGATGGTGGCGTCGCCGGTGATCTCGCTTGCCTTGAAGTCCTCGGTCTTCCGTCCAAGGCGCAGGCGGCCGCCGCCGGCGACGCGCATGTTGCGGACCCACTGGGTGTTGCCGCGGGGAGCGACCAGGTAGCGGGTGCCGTCGACCTCGAGCAGGTTGACCGGGGTCGAGCGCCACTGGCCCGATTTGCGGCCTTTGACCTCGAGGACGCGGGAGCCCATGACGCTGATTCCCAGGGCCATCAGCCCGTTGACGGCGCGGTTGAAGACGTTGCGGGTGAACCACCCGGGCTCCTGGAAGCTTTTGGCGGGAGGGCCCGACGGGGTCGCGGCAGCGTTCATCGCCACGATTGTCGCACGGCCGCGAGTAGGTCGGGGGAGCGCTGGGAAAAGGCGGAAACCCGCCACATTCCCGTGTAGGGTTGCCCGCGTCCTGAGAGGGGAACACCGATCGGTCATCCGGATCCGAGGAGGCGGGGACATGCCGGACAGTGGGGGGCACGAGCGAACAGAACCGCGGCCGTCGCCGCGCAGCAAGCGGGCCGAGATCGTCGCCGTGGCGACCGAGTACTTCGGCGACAACGGCTACGAAGACACCAGGTGGGCGGACGTCGCTTCCGCCGTGGGGGTCGGGCCGACCGCCCTCTACCACTACTTCGAATCGAAGCAGCACTGCCTCTTCGAAATCCTGGTCGAAGCCGTCGAGGGCGCCCTGGCCGAGTTCGCGCGGCTGAACCAGGGCGACTTTGCCGTCGCCTTCCCGGCGGTGGTGCGGGCCAGCTTCGAACGCGACGACCGCGATGCCCGCCGCGCCCGCGTCCTGGTCGCCGAGCAGGGGCTGGTCCGCCACCCCCGCCCCTCGTCGCGCGAGGAGGACGCCCGCCTGCGCGCCTTCGCCCTGCTGAAGGAATACGAGGCGGCCTGGCGCGACATGCTCGCCGCCGGAATGGCGGCCGGCGCGATCCCCACGGCCGACGCCGACCTCCTGACCCGCCTCGTGATCGGCACCTACAACAGCGTCTGGCAGTGGTACCGCCCCGACGGCCGCCTCGGCCTCGACGAGGTCGCCGACTTCTACGTGCCGCGGCTGCTGGCGCTGGCCGGCCTGCCGGAGTAAGGCGCCGGCGCGGCGTCCCTACTGCCCCAGCGGGCGGTATTCGCCCGCGTGGAAGACCAGGGGGGTGCCGTCGGCGGTCGTCAGATCGGTGACCGCGCCGGTGAGGATCACGTGGTCGCCGGCCGCGATCACGTCCTGGAGGTCGCAGGCGACCCAGAGGAGGGCGTCGTCGATCGCGGGGAGGCCGTCGCGCTCGCTCCAGGCGACGCCCGCCCACTTCTCGGCCACCGGCGCCTTGGTGGCGAAGGAGCGCGCGACCTGCTCCTGGCCGTCGTGGAGGACGCTGACCGAGAAGCGGTCCGCGGCCTGGGCGGCGAGCAGGGTGCGGGACCCCCGATCGAGGCAGGCGAGCATCAGCATCGGCTCGATCGAGAGGGAGGAGACGGCGTTCGCGGTGGCGCCGGCCGGCCCGTCGTCGCCGCTGGTGGCCACGATCGTGACCCCCGTCGGAAGGCTTGCCATCGCGGTTCTGAAGCGGTCTGGAGAGGGTCTGGTCATTGGCGGACGATCTGGATCGCCGCCAAACAATATGATCCGCGCCGCGTGCGTCCGAAGACGATGATCCTGATAGCCGCGGTGGTCGCCGCCGCCCTCGGCATCTCCGCCTGTGGATATGGCGAAGAAGGCCTTGCCGTGAAGTCCGACAACGCCGACTACAACGGCGCGGTGCTGTTCGCCCAGCATTGCTCGGGCTGCCATACGCTGAGCGCGGCCGGCACCCAGGGCAGCGGCAACCGCGGCCAGCGCACCCAGGGCCCGAACCTGAACCAGCGCGAAGAGAGCGAAAACGACGTGCTCTTCGCGATCCAGAACGGCGGCTTCTCCGGCGCGATCATGCCGCAGAACATCGTCGTCGGCAAAGAAGCCGAAGAGGTGGCGAAGTTCGTCGCCAAGTACGCCGGCGTCGATGCCAAGGAATCTCCTCGCCCCGGCGAGGAAACCGGCCCGGCCGAACCCTAGAGCGCAGGCGATGCTCGACCTGAAGCTGCTCCGCTCCGACCCCGAGCGGGTCAAGGCAGCTTTGGCGCGCCGCGGCGCGGGCGGCGAGGTCGACGAGCTGCTGACCCTGGACGCGCGCCGGCGCGAGCTGCTGCCGCAGGTGGAGGACGCACAGGCGGAGCGCAACGCCGCCTCCAAGCGGATCGGCGAGATCAAACGCGAGGGCGGCGACGCCGAGGCGGAGATCGCCGCGGTCGGGCGCCTGCGCGAGACGATCGACGCCGGCAAAGAGGAGCTGGAGGCGATCGAGGGGGCGCTGCGCGAGCTGACCCTGGCGCTGCCGAACATCCCCGACGACGACGCGCCCGACGGCATGGCCGAGGACGACGCGGTGGTGATCCGCGAGGTCGGCGAGCTGCCGAGTTTCGACTTCGAGCCGCGCGACCACCTCGAGATCGGCACCGAGCTCGGCCTGATCGACATGGAGGCCGGGGCGCGGCTCTCCGGCTCGCGCTTCGCCTACCTGAAGGGTGACCTGGTGCTGCTGGAGCTGGCGCTGGTGCGGCTGGCGATCGACGTCGTCCGCGCCGAGGGCCACGAGCCGGTGGTGCCGCCGGTGCTGGTCCGCGCAGAGGCGCTCGAGGGGACCGGCTACTTCCCCGAGGCGCGCGACCAGATCTACGAGATCGAGAAGGACGACCTCTTCCTGACCGGCACCTCCGAGGTCGCGCTGGCGGGCCTGCACGCCGACCAGATCCTCGAAGCCGACCAGCTGCCGCTGCGCTATTGCGCCTTCTCGACCTGCTTCCGCCGCGAGGCGGGCGCCGCCGGCCGCGACACCCGCGGCATCTTCCGCGTGCACCAGTTCGACAAGGTCGAGATGTTCTCGTTCGTCGCGCCGGCGGAGTCGAAGGCCGAGCACGAGCGGCTGCTGTCGATCGAGGAGCGCATCCTCGGTGAGCTGGAGATTCCGTATCGCGTGGTCAACATCGCGGTCGGCGATCTCGGCGCCCCCGCGGCGAAGAAGTACGACTGCGAGGCCTGGATCCCGTCACAGGGTCGTTTCCGCGAGGTGACCTCCTGTTCGAACACGACCGACTACCAGGCGCGTAGGCTCAGTTGTAGGTATCGGCCCGGCGATGGCGAATCTCCGGAGGCGGTGCATACGCTGAACGGGACCGCGACCGCGGTAGGAAGGACGATCATCGCCTTGATCGAGAACCGACAGGAAGCGGACGGAAGCTTTTCACTACCCAATTCTTTGCATCGGTACGGCGCGCCTGAAAGAATTTCGGCGCAATGACCACCGCCGCCGTCCGTGACGCCCGCCGCGTCGTCCTCTGTGACGACCACGAGATCGTCCGCGAGGCGATCAAGGCGCGGATGTCGGATTCGAGCGTCGTCGAGATCGTCGGCGAGGCCTCGAACGGCCGCGACGTGGTCGACGTGGTCAAAGAACTGGAGCCCGACGTCCTGATCATCGACGTCGAGCTGCCCAAGCGTGACGGCATCGAGGCGACCCGCGAGGTGCTGAAGGTGCGCCCGCGGACCAAGGTCATCATCTTCACCGCCCACGCCCAGCCCGACCTGCTGGCGCTGGCGCTGCGCGCCGGGGCCTCCGGCTACGTGCTGAAGTCGGCGCCGGCCGAGGACATCGCCAAGGCGGTCAAAGCCGTGACCGGAGGCGGGACGTTCCTCGGCGGCGACTTCGCCGGCGGCAAGCCCTCGGAGGTCGAGAAACTGCTCGAGCTCTCACCGCGCGAGCGGCAGATCCTCGAGCTGCTGGCCGAGGGGCTGCGGGTGAAAGAGATCGCCGAGCGGCTGCAGCTGAGCCCGGCGACCGTTCACACCCACGTGCGCAACGCGATCGCCAAGCTTGAGGTGGACACCCGGACCGAGGCGGTCGCGCTGGCCGTCAAGTTCAGCTACCTCGGCGCCGGCGGGACCGCTTAGCTCGCTCCCTGGCCGGACGGCTTGAAGTCCAGGGCGCAGCCGTTGATGCAGTAGCGCAGGCCGCCCGCCTCGACCGGGCCGTCCTCGAAGACGTGTCCCAGGTGGGCGCCGCAGCTCTTGCAGACGACCTCGGTACGGTGCATCAGGAGGCTCTTGTCCTGGCGCAGTTCGACGTGCTCGAGGTTCTTCGGCTCGGTGAAGCTGGGCCAGCCGGTCCCTGATTCGAACTTGGTGTCGGAGTCGAACAGCTCCGTGCCGCAACAGACGCACTCGTAGCTGCCCGCCTCGTGGTTGTCCCAGAAGGGGCCGGTGAAGGCGCGCTCGGTGCCCGACTTGCGGGTGACCTCGTACTGCTCCGGGGTCAGCTCCTGGCGCCACTGCTCATCAGTTTTCTCCACTTTCGTGGCCATAACGTCCAATCTCCTTTCGTCTCTGAGTCCAGGGTACGCCGTCTTCCTTACGAGCCTGTGACGCCGGCCGACCAAGGTTGGGATGCCCAGACGTTGCCCCTGCCTGATTCTCGCGGCCGTCGCGGTCGCGGCGCTGGTCTTCGCGGCCGGGGCGAGCGCCCGCTCGGCGAGCAAAGGGGCCCGCGCCCAGAAGTCCTTTTCCTTCAGCGGCGAAGAAGTCGCCCCGGCGTCGACCTGCCCGGGACAGACCGCCACCGACCTCTCCGCCGGGGAACAGGTCGGCGTGATGCTCTGCCTGACCAACTACGCGCGCGGCGTCAACGGCTTGGGCCCGCTCGCGCCCTCCCGGCAGCTCGGCCGCGCCGCCGAACAAAAGTCGGCCGACATCGTCGGCTGCGACGAATTCAGCCACGAGGCCTGCGGCCGCCCGTTCCAGTTCTGGATGCAGCGCTACGGCTACCTGAAGGGCTGCTGGCGGGCGGCCGAGAACATCGCCTGGGGGACAGGCACCTACGGGACCGTGGGCGCGATCTTCACCGCCTGGCTCGAATCGCCCGAGCACCACGCCAACATCCTCGGCCCGTATCGCGAAATCGGGATCGGCCTGCGGGTCGGCGGCCTCGAAGGCTACGAAGGCGCCGCGGTCTGGACGCAGGACTTCGGCAGCCACAAGTGCTGAGCACCCAGTCGGCCCCCCAGGTCGAGTTCGCACTTATCCGCGGATAGCGCGGATAAGTGCGAACTCGGGCCTCCATAGGATGGCGGCGTGGCCGCCTTCTACGAGCCTGACGGAAAGGGGTATCTGGCGACGGGGCTGACCCGCGGGCCGTGGGACCACGGCGCGCAGCACGCCGGGCCGCCGGCGGCGCTGCTCGGGCGCGAGTTCGACCGGCTGCCGGAAGCCGAGGACTTCCAGGTCTGCCGGATCACCTTCGAGATCCTGCGGTCGATCCCGATCGGGCCGGTGGAGGTCGAGGCGCGGATCGTGCGGCCGGGGCGGCGCGTGCAGATGCTGGAGGCCGAGCTGCGGGTCGACGGCGAGGTGCTGATGATGGCGCGGGCCTGGCGGCTGCGCACGGCGCCGGTCGACCTGCCCGCCGCGACGGTCGCGATCCCGCCCGGCCCGGCGCTGCCGAGCGAGCCCGGCCCGACGAGCTTCTTCCCGACCGGCGCCGACGAGGGCTACCACACGGCGATGGAGGTCCGCTTCGTCGCCGGCGCCTTCACCGAGATCGGCCCCGCCACCGCCTGGCTGCGGATGCGCTACCCGCTGGTCGGCGACGAGGACCCGACGCCGCTGCAACGGACCCTGATCGCCGCCGACGTCGGCAACGGCATCAGCGCCGCAGTCGACTTCCGCAAGTTCGTCTTCGTCAACGTCGACCTCACCGTGCAGCTGGAGCGGCTGCCGCGCGGCGAGTGGGTCTGTCTCGACGCCGTCACCCTCCCGCGCGAGCGCGGCAACGCCACCGCCGAGTCCCTGATGAGCGACGAGACGGGCCGCCTCGGCCGCGCCCTGCAGACGCTCCTCGTCGCAGCGCGTTAGGTGCCGGCGCCCCGGGGGGGACGGGGGTTTGCAGGCTGTCGCCCGGAAGGGTTCAGGCCCCGCGAGCTGTCGCCCGGGGAGGGTCCAGGCCCCGCAAGCTGTCGCCCGGGTAGGGGACC
>CALCIA010000324.1 GCA_937907435.1 uncultured Actinomycetes bacterium | reverse complement strand
GCGCCCGTCGTGGGCGTCCCGTCACGGATCCGTGACCCTCCCGTGCGCCTCCCGCCGGTGTCCCTCCACACCTTCCGTACACCCGCCCCTCTCGCCACGGCCACAGCCTGCCCGGGCCGTGGCGAGAGGGGCGGGTCCATTCCCCGGGCGACAGCTTGCGGGGCCCGAACCCTCCGGGCGACAGCTTGCGAGCCCCCGTCCCTTCCCCGACCACCCGATCGCCGTGGACCAACCGGTCAGTTGCCCTTGGTCGGGCTGGCCGCTGGGGCCACCATCTCGATCTTGGAGATCTTCACTGTGCCGTTTCACCCCCTCCCTGCCTCGGTACTTGAGGATTTCCGGCGCAAAGACAGGCAAAAAGATGCCGAGGTTCCAGCGGACTTTTGGGCGGGAGGTGGATTTCGGCCCAACGTCCGGTCGTTTGCGTGGTACACATCGAGTGAAATGGATAAGTCAAACGTTCAGGACGATTGGTGACCGACATCGACCTCGACGACGGGCGCCGGCCGCGGCGGGAATTCCAGAAGACGCGGGCGGAAATCCTCAGCCACCCGCTGCGCGTGCGGATGCTGGAAGTCGCCAACGAATCCGACGTCAGCGCGGTCAGCTTCGTCCGCGGCGGCTACGCGACTGCCCTGCTGGACCACCTCGAGGAGAGCGTCGCGGTGTCCCAGGTCGCCTACCACTTCCGCAAGCTGCTGCGGGCGGGCTGCGTCGAGATCGTCCAGCACCACGTCCGTCGCGGCGCCGTCGAAAACGTCTACCGCGGCGTCGCCCGCGCCTGGTTCGACACCGACGACTGGAAGGCGCTCGACCTGCCCCGGCGCGCGGAGATCAGCGGCGTCGTCCTCCAGGGGCTGATGGCGCGGGCCGAAAGCGCGGTCCTCGAAGGCACCTTCGACGCACGCGAGGACCGCTGGCTCGCCTGGGTCCAGGTGGCGCTTGACGAGCAGGGCTGGGACGAGCTCGGCGAGCTGTGCCGGCAGACGATGGAGGGCGTCGAACGCGTGCGCCGGACAGCCGAAGAGCGCCTCGGCCGCGCCGCCGAGCCCGTCCCCACCGCGCCGGTCACCTGGGGGATGCTGTCGTTCGAGTCGCCTCGCCCGTAGCCTCGGCCTGCTCGCGCAGCCGCGCCAGCGTGCCGCGCAGGAGGCGCGAGACGTGCATCTGCGAGCAGCCGATGCGGGCGGCGATCTTCGACTGCGGCAGGTCCTCGACGAAGCGCAGCCGCAGCACCTCGCGCTCGCGGTCGTCGAGGCTCGGCAGCACCGTCTCCACCGCCAGCCGGTCCTCGACCAGCTCGTAGCCGTCGTCGACCCGGCCGATCCACTCCGGCGTCGCCGGCCCGTCGCCGTCCTCGCCCTGGATGTGGGCTTCGAAACCGAGCGGCCGTCGGTTCTCCTCCGCGGCCAGCGTCTCCAGCACGTCGCCCAGGTCCATCTGCAGGTGCGCGGCGATCTCCTTCGGCGACGGCGGCCGGGAGAGCTCCTCGGTGAGGTCCTCGGTCGCGGTCTCGATCGCCGCCATCCGGTCGTGCAGCACCCGCGGCACACGGATCGTCCACACCTTGTCGCGGAAATAGCGTTTGAGCTCGCCCATGATGGTCGGCTTGGCGAAGCCGATGAACGGCGTGCCGCGCTCGATGTCGTAGCGGTCGATCGCGTTCAGCAGGCCGATGCTCGCGACCTGGACGAGGTCGTCGTACGGCTCCACCACGCCGGCGTAACGCCCGGCCATCCGCCGTGCCATCGGCAGGTAGATCGCGACCAGCTCTTCGCGCGCCTCCTGGTCGCGCTGCCTGCCGAGGCGACGCCATAGCTCTCGCTCGTGACCGTGGATGGCCGTTCTCTCGGCGGTCGACGGTGCGTTCATCGGATCCTCCCAAGCTGGATGGATGTCCCGACTCAGTCGCCCTTAGCCCTTCGGCGTGCGGTTGCGTGCGGTCTGCTGAACGGAGTAGAGGAGTTGCGGCACACACAGGTGCTGCGGCACACCACCTCATGACCCGTCGCCTTCTTACCCCGGCTTCCAACTTCCGAACCACTTGGTCACGACTTCTTCATGAATGTGTCGCCAAGTCGGCGCGGGGTAGTGCTGGGACATGCCCGAAGAGCCCGACGTCCCGACCGTCCCGGTCGGGACGGAGGTCGTCCCGGAAGCCGAGCGGGGCGGCTCCCTGGTCGCCGCCATCTCCCGCGAGATCGTCGGCGTCCACTCCCGCTTCTACGGGCGCGGGCCGACCAAGGCGAAGACGATCTGGCGCGACGAGATCATCGTCTGCGTCCTCGAAGAGATCTTCACCAAGGCCGAGCAGCTCCTCGTCGACGCCGGCCGCTTCGAAGAGGTCCGCTCCCACCGCATCGCCTTCCAGGACGAGGTCGAGCCCCTCTTCCGCGCCGGGATCGAAGCGATCACCAGCCGCCGGGTCAACTCGTTCCTCAGCCAGATCAGCCGCGAGGGCGTCGCCTCCGAGGTCTTCGTGCTGGGCAACGCCTCCGAGCCCCCGGTGTAGTCAGCAGCCGGACGGCCCCTCCCCGGCGAGTTCGCAGTTATCCGCGCTATCCGCGGCTTTCTGCGAACTCACCCCCAGCGGCGATCACTCGCCATCGAGGCGCGCCGCGGCCTCGACCAGGTGGGCGTAGCGGTCCACCGTCAGCACGTCCTGGGCGCCGGCTCGAGCCCCTCGTCATGTCATCGGCGCCGTACCTCCTCTCCGAGGCCGAGGCGCGCGAGATCGTCGACCGCGAGGTCGAGACGATCGCCGGCGAGTGGGATGCCGTCGCCGACCTGGCCGAGCTGAGCGCCCAGGACCAGACCTACTTCCGACGGCGGCAGTTCCTCAACCCCTACGCGTTCGAGGGGTACTCCGCGCCGAAATCCGTGGGCGTGAGCGCCGCCCCGAGCCGGAGCGACCTCAGCGCGTCGAGCGTCGTGGGGGCGGGCGCCTCCCGGCGGTCCCCGCCTCCAGGTCCTCCCAGGGATAATCCTCCCAGGGATAACGCCGGACCTGGGCCAGGAGGCGCGCGCCGAGCAGGCCGACCGCGCGCAGCGGCCCGCCGCAGCGCGGGCAGGCGCCGACCTGCTCCCCGGCCGCTGAGTTCCCT
This sequence comes from uncultured Actinomycetes bacterium, assembly GCA_937907435.1. Taxonomy (GTDB): domain Bacteria; phylum Actinomycetota; class Thermoleophilia; order Solirubrobacterales; family 70-9; genus VAYN01. Next base: position 3,168 of record CALCIA010000324.1, on the reverse strand, counting down.
TGGACCATTTCAACGTGCCCGCAGCGCCGGCATCCGGCCAGCTGTCGCATCTCGTCCTCCGATCTCTCTCGGCCGAGTCGAACCGTTCCCCGACGCCGACCTCTAGGTGAGGAGGTGGAGCGGACCTGTCAGCGGTCCCGGCGGCGTGACTGACCTCCACCGGGCCACCCATGAGGTACCCGGCGCGCCGGCGACCAACCCGTTATCGCCCCCGCCCGGCCGAACGCACCCGACCCGAAGGAGGAGACGAAGATGGCGGAGCTGACGCGGGCCGACGCGATCGGCCGGGGCGCGCTCAGCTGACCGCGGCGATCGCCACGACGAGGTACTCGCCGTCGCCGTCGGACTCGGTGCGGACCTCGTCGGCGAGGGTTTCCAGCGAGCCGCCGACGTCGGGCAGGGCGAGGCTCTCGCGCAGGCCGGCGGCGGCACCCGACTCCATCGGGCCGACTTTCAGCTCCACCCCCTCGGGGCGGTCGGCGATGCTGAGATGGACGTGGCCGTCGGCGAAGCCGCGCGGGGCGGCCGCGGAGATCTGGTCGGAGAGCAGCATCGCGTCGGAGATCCGGTCGACGGTGATCTCGTGGCGGGCGGCCAGCGCGGTCAGGGCGCGGCTCAGCACCGGGCCGACCAGCTCCGGCGGGCCGACCGTGATCTCGGTGGCCTCGGGGACGGGCGGGCCGGGCGCGGCCTCGGCCCCCTCGTCGGCGATCGGCCGCGAGGTCAGCGGCAGGTGCATGCGGATCTCGGTCCCCCGCTCGACCCCGCCGCGGATCTCGAAGCTCGAGGAGAGCGCCGCGATCAGCGCCAGGCCGATCCGCAGGCTCGGCCGGTCGACGCCCGGCCGCGGGCTGATGCCGCGGCCGAAGTCCCGCACCGCCACCGTGAGGCCGTCACCGTCGGGGACCGCCTTGACCTCCAAGAGGCCGACCTCGTCCTCCCGATAGGCGTGGACGACCACGTTCATGCAGGCCTCGGTGACGACCGTCTTCAGGTCCGCGGTCGACGCCTCGTCCATCCCGACCCGCTCGGCGAGGCCGGCGATCGCGTGGCGCACCACCGCGACGTTCTCCGCTTTCGCGGGAAGCGACATCTGGAGGCCTGATGAGTCGACGTTGGCGTTGCTCAAGTTCTTTCGTCCCCGACTTATGCAGCGCGCGGGGCGAGGTCAGAAGGCCTCGCGCAAAAAGCAAACCTACCGGCCTCGGCTCCGCCCTGATACCCAGACCGCTCCGCCGCAAACTGACCGGACACATCAGCCAAGCCCGCTGCGGTAGCATCGCGGCGCAGTGGGTCCCGCTCCGTTCCAAGCATCAGCCTCCGAGCTCGAGGGGGGCATCCGCCTGCTCGAGGTCAACGGAGAGCTCGACCTCTCCACCGCCGCCCAGCTCGAAGGGCCGCTGGAGGAGGCGATCGAATCGCCGAAATCCGCGGTCCTGATCGACCTCAGCGACTGCACCTTCATCGACTCGACCGGGATCGCGCTCGTCGTGCGCGCCTGGCAGCGGGTCGATGCCGCGGCCGGCAACGGCGGCGAAGGCGGCCTCGTCCTCTGCTGTCAGAACGAACAGGTCCGGCGCGTCCTCGAGGTGACCGGCCTCGAGCACTCGCTGCGCGTCTTCGGGACGCGCGACGAAGCCGCCGCCGCCCTCCGCGGGTGACGATCCTCACGCCGGCGCGTGCGGGCGATCGATTCAGCGACGACGCGACCGGGTAGCGGCCCCTGATGCCCGCTCGCAGACCCAAACGGCCGAAGCTGCCGCGCGAGCTCTTCGAGACGCGCACCCACGCCTGGCAGTCGCTCGGGCTGGGCGAGGAGATCGAGACGAAAAGGGTCTCCAAGAGCGCGCTGGTGGGCGTCGTCGTCGCCATCCTCGCCCTGATCGCGACCCTGGTCGTCTACTCCCACCGCCAGCAGATCGCCCCCGGCTACGGCGAATGGTTCCGGGTCGGCACCGTGATCGTCCTGGTGATCGTCGGCAGCGCCGCGATCTCGCTGGTCTCCCGCTCCCTGCAGCCACGCCTCTACCGCCGCCTCGACCCGGCCACGGCGGGGACGGCAGGCTTCGTCTTCCGCCTCCTGGCGAGCCTCGCGGTCGTCGTGCTGGCGCTGCGGATCGCGGGCGTCAACGCCGGCACCCTCGCCGTCGGCGGCGCCTTCGCCGCGGTCCTGCTCGGCCTCGCCGCCCAGCAGAGCCTCGGCGCGATCTTCGCCGGGATCCTCCTGCAGAGCACGCGGCCCTTCCGCGTCGGGGAACGCGTCCGCTTCGTCGGCGGCGCGGTGGCGGGATCGGTCGAGGGCACGGTGACCTCGCTCGGCCTCTTCTACACCACGCTCAGCCAGGGCGCCGACCGCCTCCAGATCCCCAACAACGTCCTGCTCGCCCTCGCCGTCGTCCCCCTGCGCGAGCCGGAGAAAGTCGACGTCCGCGTCCGCTTCCCCCGCCACGTCAGCCCGCGCGAAGTCGAGCAGCAGCTCCTCCGCACGATCACCGTCCCGACCCGCTACCGCCCCAGCGTCTCACTCGAGGAAATCGAGCCCGACAGCGTGATCATGAAGATCGACGCCACCCCGCTGCGCACCGAGGATGGCTCGCAACTGGCCGAGGAGGTCCTGGAGGCCTTGCAACGTCGCGACACGGCGGAACACGAGGCCCAGGCGGAAGCCACGCCGTTGCCGGATTAGGGGTGGGGAGGCGGACGGGCGGGGGGCCGGGGCGCGGGCGGCCGTCCGAGATGGTCCTGGGCTCCTCGTGGGGGTCCTGGCAGGCTGTGACCCCCATGAGGAGCCCAGGACGTGAAGGGTGCGTGGGAGAGGCGTCACAGGGACGTTGCGAAGTCGGACTTACGTGACGATCGGGTCGGAGAGCCTCCACACCTCGGCCGGATCCGTGACGAAGATGCCGGGAACGTCACGCTTCCCGGCCCCGGGAGGCTCTTCCCGGGCCAGGATCGATGGCCCGGGACGCGCGGTCGACCTGAGGTCCGGTAACCGGACCTCAGGTCGACCGCGCCCCCGTCGGTGTCGGAAGACACGGGAGGAAGCGTGGAGTTCCCGGCATCCCCGTCACGGATCCGGTGGCCGGGAGCTCGCGTGGTTCCAAATCCACGTATGGGGTGGATTTCGAACCACGCGGGACCGACCGGGGATCCGCGTGGTTGGAAACC
>CALCIA010000323.1 GCA_937907435.1 uncultured Actinomycetes bacterium | reverse complement strand
GGGGAGATTCCTGACCGTTCGAGGCCCCGCCTTCGGCGCCCTTCGGTGACGGCCCAGCCACACCTCTGGCGCACACCCGGCGCACCCCCGTGACGCTCCCGCGCACGACCCGCCACACCTTCCATACACCCGCCCCTCTCGCCACGGCCACAGCCTGCCCGGGCCGTGGCGAGAGGGGCGCGTCCCAAACCGGGCGCCAGCTTGCGGGTCCCCGTCCCTCCCCGCGGAACCACCCACCGCGCCGACCCCTAAATATGCAGCTCGAACTCGTCCTCGCCGACCCTCACATCATCGCCGGGCTCGAAGCCCGCCTTCGTCAACGCCGCGATCACGCCGATCTCGGTCAGGCGCTGCTCCAGGTAGGCGAGGGCTTCTTCGTTGTTCGTGTCGTGGCGTTCGAAGAGGAGCTCGACACCGCGGCCGCCGATGCGGAAGCCGCCGTCGTCCTCGCGCTCGACCCAGTAGCCGCCCTCGCCGGCGGGGCGGTAGACGCGGTGCTCGGACTCGAACTCGCCGGCGGGGGCGCTCGCGGGTGGGGCCTCGAGCGGCTGGACCGTCGCCAGCTCGGCGAGGATTCGTTTCCGCAGGTCGTCGAGGCCCTCGCCGGTCGCCGAGCTCACCGCCATCACGCCGAGCACGGAATCGCCGAGGCGCTCCGCCCACTCGGCCACCGCGACATCGACCGCGCTCGGTTCGAGCAGGTCGCGCTTCGACAGGACGACCAGCTCCGGCAGGCGCTCCAGCCCCGCCCCGTAGGCCTCGAGCTCCCCCCGCACCAGCTCGTAGTTGCCGACCGGGTCGCCCTCCAGCGGGACCAGCTCGACCAGGTGGACGAGCATCGAGCAGCGCTCCACGTGGGCGAGAAACTCATGGCCCAGCCCCGCCCCCGCCGCCGCGCCTTCGATCAGCCCGGGGATGTCGGCGAGCACCGCCTGGCGGTCCTCCCCCTCGATCGTCCCCAGCGCCGGCGACAGGGTCGTGAAGGGATAGTCGGCGACCTTCGGCGTCGCCCGGGTCAGTCGTCCGAGCAGGGAGCTCTTGCCGGCGTTCGGCAGCCCGACCAGGCCGACGTCGGCGAGCAGCTTCAGCCGCAGCTCGATCCAGTCCGCTTCGCCTTTCGTGCCCTTCTCGGCGAAGCGCGGCGCCTGCCTGGTCGAGGTCGTGAAGCGCCGGTTGCCGTGACCGCCGCGCCCCCCGCGCGCGACCACCGCCCGTTGCCCCGGCTCGACCAGGTCGACATCGGCGCCCTCGACCGTCACCGCCTGGGTCCCCGGCGGCACCAAGATCTCGCGGTCCTCCCCCCGCGCCCCGTGCCGGTTGGCGCCTTCGCCGTGGCGACCGCGCTGCGCCCGGAAGTGTTTGCTCCCCCGCAGCGCCCCCAGGTCGCGCCGCGACGGATCGCAGACCAGCACGACGTCGCCGCCGTGCCCGCCATCGCCGCCGTCGGGCCCGCCCTTCGGCACGTGGGCTTCGCGTCGAAAGGAGATGCAGCCGTTGCCGCCGCCACCTCCCTCGACCCAGATTCTCGCCGTGTCGTCCACGGCACCAAGATAGACGGCGGCCGGTCGCGGACGAGGGACCCCGAGGGCCCGCCCGCAACCGGCCTGGCCACGCTCGACGCTACGTCAGCGTGCGCCGCTCAGCGGTGGTGCTTCTTCTTGCCCTTGGCCGGGATGACCTTGACCTTGACGGTCGTCGACCCGGTGGTGGCGCCGCTCACGACGACCGGGAACTTGTAGAGCCCCTTGGCCGTCTTGCGGGTCTTGACCCGCAGCTTCGCGGTCACCGTGCCGCCCGCCGGGATGGAGGCGACCGAGACGCACTTCGGCGCCACAAGGCCCTTCTTGGCCTTCTTGGTGAGCTTGCCGCACACCTTCACCACGCCGGACGCGGTGCCACCGCCATTCGTCAGCTTGATCGGGACGATTGCGACCTTGCCGGCCTTGGTCCTGACGGCTTTCTTCGAGGCCGGCACAAAGGTCACGGACGACGGCGTCACCGGAACCGGCAGTGCCGCGATGGTCACGCTGACGGCGGCGCTCGTCTGGCTCGCCGAGCCGGACGGATTGGACCCCGTGACCGTGCAGGCATAGGAGCCCGTGGCGGTCGCCGTGTAGCTGGACGCAGTCGCGCCCGACACCGGTCCGCCGTTCAGCAGCCACTGGTATGCGTAGCTGACCGGAGCGGAGAACACGTTGCCTCCCGGATAGTCGGCGCTCCAACTCCCCTGTGAGCAGGAGAGCGCGGTACCGGACTGGGTGACCTGCGGGGCGCCGACACCGGTCGGGCTCTTGAGGATCACCGGATCCTGGGCACCGTAGACGGGGGTCGTGGTCGGCGAGATCGTGCCTTCACCACCGCCACTCGACGCCACGAACCCGAACGCGTTCGTCTGCGTTTTTCCCTGGCCGTAGTTCCCCCAATAGGCCTTCTGGAGGACCGGGTCGATCGCGAGGCCGTAGCCTTCGTCAAAAGCCGATCCCAGGGCGACCGGCGCGACTATCCCCCCGTTGAGGCCCACCGAAGCCAGGGTCCCAGACGAGCCGAGGAGATACAGCTGCCCGGATACCGGGTCGGTAGCCAAACCGTTGAGCCTGCCGAGGCTGTCCACTGCCGCGGCAAGGACGCCGCCGCCGGTGCCATTGACATTCACGTAGGAGATGACGTATTTCCCGCCTTGCTGGGCGGAGAAATAGAGGCGCCCCGAGGCGGGGTCGATCGTCAGTCGATATCCGATGTTTTCGGTCGCCGCCCCGGTCGTGGGCAGATTTCCTCCGCCGCTACCGTCGAGCCTCGCCCAGGAGATGGTGTCGGTTTTAGTGTTGATCCAATAGATCTTTCGCGTGGACGGGTCGAGCGCGATTCCCTCTGGCGCCGCCGCTTCGGCACCAGGCGCGAAGAGGACTCCGGCTCCGCTGCCATCGACGTTGACGTAGACGATCTCCCCATCGCCGGTCGCGGAATCTTCCGCAGCAATGTAGAGGCGGTTCGTCACCGGGTCGTAGGTCATGCCTTCGGTGGTTTCGAAGGCAAGACCACCCAGGTTGAGGAGCCCTCCCCCGGTTCCGTCGATATTCGCGGCACCGATCGTGGCCGGGTTGTCCGAGTAGTTGTCCCAATAGATGGTTTCGGACGCGTGCGCCCTGGCAGCAATCGCCAGCAGCGCCAGCGTCGCGAAGGTGACCGCAGCGGCGATCAGGGCCGCGCGGCGCCTGCCGCCGAGCGGCTCGACTAGAAGCTTCAAGTCACTGTTCCTTTCGAAGGCTTTACACATCGCTCATCGACCACGGGGAACCGACGAGCCGCGGCAGCCTAGCCGAAAAATCCGGCGCCGGACCGGGAAAATTCCGCTCTACTGACGAACGGGTACCAACCCGCGAAAAGGGCTCAGTCGTCGGCGAGGACGCTGATCGTGCGGCCCTTGCGGGCGGAGTGGAAGGAGACCTTGCCTTCGCGGGTCGCGAAGATCGTGTGGTCGCGGCCGATGCCGACGCCCTCGCCGGGCCAGAAGCGGGTGCCGCGCTGGCGGACGATGATCTCGCCGCCGGTCACCTGTTGGCCGGCGAAGACCTTGACGCCGAGCATGTTGGGGTTCGATTCGCGGCCATTGCGGGACGAACCGAGGCCTTTCTTGTGAGCCATTACGAATCCTCTTTCGAAGCTTTGGCTTTGGAGGCGCCTTTGAGGCTGGTCACCTCGAGCTTGGTCAGCTCGGAGCGGTGGCCCGCCCGTTTGCGGTAGCCCTTCTTCGCCTTGTATTTGAAGACTTTGACCTTGGGGCCGCGGAGGTGGCCCGCGACCTTGGCCTCGACTTTGACTTTCGCCAGGTCTTTCGCCCCGACGATCACGTCACCGTCACGGAAGAGCACCGGGCGCAGCGAGACTTTGTCGCCGTCCTTGGCGTCCAGCCGGTCGACGAGCAGCGAGGTGCCCTCTTCGACCTTGTACTGCTTTCCACCGCTCTCGATCACCGCGTACATGCTGTCTCGTTCCTCTTCCGACTACTCGTCCGTCGAACCTTGTTTGGCGCGCGACCGTCCCCGGCCGCCACGGCGGCCGCGACTGCGTTTGCGCGCGGGAGCGTCGGATTCTAGCCCGTCGCCGTTCGAGGCGGCGCCCCCGTTGCCGTTCGGGGCCTCGCCGCCCAGCAGCGAGGCGATCGCCGCCGCCCGCTCGACCTCCTCGATCCGCACCAGCTTGCGCTCCCCCACGTAGGGGCCGCCGCCGGTGACGCTGACGATGTAGGAGTCGATCCGGGCCACCGCGTCGTCGGCGTTGTACATGTGGGGCTCGTCGATCTTGACCAGCACCTCCTCGCCGACCTTGAACGGCAGCGCCCGCTCCTCGATCTTCGCCCGCGTCCCCGACTCGACCAGTTCGAAGGTCTCGATCGCGTTCGCGTCGCCGCCCTCGAAGTGGAAGCGCTTGCCGGTCTCCTCCTCGAGCTCGGTGAGCCCGCTGTCGGAATCCGTGAGCACCGCCGCGACTTTCGGGTTGACCCGGATGAGGAATGCCTCGTCGGATTTTTCCGCCGCGATTTCGCGCATCTTCCGCAACCCGTCCAGCGCCACCGTCTCGGCCGAGAGGACGACCCCCTCGCCGTGACAGGTCGGGCAGATCTCGGTGAGGATCTCGCGCACCCCGTCGGTGACGTTCTGCCGCGTCATCTCGACCAGGCCGAGCGGCGACACCTCCACCACGTAGCTCTTCGACTTGTCCGCGTCGAGCGCTTTGCGCATCGTCTTCAGGACTTTGTCGCGGTTCGAGGCGCGCGCCATGTCGATGAAGTCGACGACGATGATCCCGCCGATGTCGCGCAGCCGCAGCTGGCGCACCGCCTCCTCGGCGGCCTCGGTGTTGACCTTGGTGATCGTCTCCTCGAGGCCGCCTTTGCCGCGGCCGGTGAAGCTGCCCGAGTTGACGTCGATGACGGTCAGCGCCTCGGTGTAGTCGATGATCAGGTAGCCGCCGCTCGGCAGGTCGACCCGCCGGTTCAGGGTCGAATCGATCTCCTTGTCGATCCCATATTTTTCGAACAGCGACTTCTTCTCGCCCTTGTAGAGCTCGACCCCGTCGACCAGCTCCGGCGCGGTGCGCTGGAAGAAGCTCGTGACCCGCTCGAACTGCTTCTCGGAGTCGATGATCGCTTTCTCGAACTCGTTGAGGAAGACGTCACGCAGGACGCGGACCGAGAGGTCGGCCTCCTGGAACACCATCGACGGCGCCTTCGTTTCCGACGCCCGCCGCCCCAGCACGGAGTTCAGCTTCTGCAGGTAGGAGATCTCCCGCACGAAGTCGGTTTTTTTGGCCCCGTGCGCGGCGGTGCGGACGATCAGCCCGCCCGGGCCTTTGTAGGTGCGGTCGACCATCTTGCGCAGCCGATCACGCTCTTTGTCGGAGAGCCGGCGGCTGACCCCGACGCCGGAGCCCTGTGGCGCGAACACCAGGTAGCGCCCGGCGATCGACACGTTCATCGAGAGCCGCGCGCCCTTCGTCTTCAGCGGGTCCTTGACCACCTGGACCAGGATCTCCTGGCCCGGCTTGATCAGCTCGTTGATGCGCGCGCCCTTGCCGCTCCCGCGGCCGCGGCGCGGCGCCTGTTTGCCGTCCGGCAGGACGATCTCGTCGACGTGGAGGAAGCCGTTGCGCTCGAGGCCGATGTCGACGAAGGCGGCCTCCATGCCGGGCAGGACGTTGTCGACCTTGCCCTTGTAGATGTTGCCGACGATCGAGCGCCGACCGCGACGCTCCATGTAGAGCTCGGCGACGTTGGTCTTGGCGCCTTTCGATTTCGCCTCGAGTACGGCAACGCGGGTCTCGCCTCGCTCGGCGGACACCAGGATCGTTTTTTTCATGTGTTCAGCTCAGTTCGGTTAGGTACGCATGCGCGGGCCCTCTTACAGAGGCGTCACCACGCGAACCTTCCCTGCCGGCTGAGACGCGCCTGGATGTTGATGCTCTGAAGGACGCCGATCGCCAGGAAGGTAGCGAGCACGGAGGACCCTCCGTAGCTCATCATCGGCAAGGGGATGCCCGTGATGGGCATGATGCCGAGGTTCATCCCGACGTTGACGAACACCTGGAACAAGAGCTCGACGGCGATGCCGCCGGCGATCAAGATTCCGTATCTGTTCTTCGAGAGCGTCACGATCCGCAGCGCCCGCCAGATGAGAAGGGCGTAAAGGGATAGGACGAACGCAGCGCCCACGAACCCGTAACGCTCCCCGATCACCGCAAAGATGAAGTCGGTCGAGCGCTCGGGCACGAAGTCGAGCCGCGTCTGGGTGGCTTGATCGCCGCGCCCGGTCTTCTGACCGGCGCCGATGGCGACCATCGATTGGTCCTGCTGGTAGCCCGCGCCGCCTGGTTCCGCGCTCGGATGCAGGAACGACGTGAGCCGCTGCTGCTGATATTCGTGGAGCACGGGGTGGCCGACGGCGGGCGCCACCACAAGGACTAAAGCTATGAGTGCGGCGATTGCGCCGCTGATTACCGCGAAATGGGTCCATGGGACACCCCCGAAGTACATCACGGCGAGGGTCCCGACGACCAGCACCATCGAGGTGCCGAGGTCGGGCTGGAGGAAGACGAGGGCAGCCGGCGCCAGTCCCAGAGCCAAATATCGGATGGTTCGGCGGATCGGCGAGCCGCGGCGGGCGCCGTCGATGACGAAGCCCGCGAGGGCCAAGACGAGCAGGAGCTTGCCCAGCTCCGACGGCTGGAAGGAGAACATCGGGAATTCGAAGGCGCGCCGCGAGCCGCGCGCGGCGAAGCCGAAGACGAAGACCAGGGCGATCGAGACGCAGAGGAAGGTGTAGATGCCGACCCGCAGCTCGCGGAAGCGCGAGTAGTCGATCCGGGAGAGGACGAACATGCCGACGATCCCGGCGACCCCGTAGATGGCCTGGCGGTCGACGTAGTAGTTGGGGCTGCCGGGGACGTCGTGGGTGGTGGCCTGGCCGAGCGTGAGGACGCTGAAGCCGATCAGGCCGACGGCGGCGAAGGTGAGCAGCCAGTCCATCCGGGCGAGGCCGAGGCGTTCGCCGATCGTCGGCCGGTCGTCGAAGAGCTCGGGCCGCGCCTGCCGCGCCCGCGTCGCGTACATCATCCGCCTTCACCCGTTTCGGCTTCTTCAAGCGGGAGTTCTTCGCCGTAGGCGCCTTCGGCTACTTCGGTCTTTTCTTCGTTTTCCTTTTCGATGTCGTGGTGGAAATACGCTTCGAGGATCTGTTTGTTGGCGGGCGCCGCCGATTCGGCACCGAAGCCGCCTTCCTCGATCGTCACCACGGTGACGATGTTCGGGTTCGGGTACGGCGCCAGCGAGATGAACCACGACTGGTTGCCGTGTCCGACGCGTTCCGCAGTCCCGGTCTTGCCCGCGATTTCGATCGGGAATTCGGCGAAGACGGGCGTCGCCGTGCCCCCCGGCCCGGACGTCGCCAGGTGCAGCCCTTCCATGATCAGCTGGCGCGATTCCGGCGCGATGTTCACGTGCCGGCGCGGCCCCGGTTCGATTTCCCGCAGGACCCGACCGGCCGCGTCCATCACTTCCATGCCCAGGTGCGGGGTGACGATCGTGCCGCCGTTGCCGAGCGCCGCGTAGGCGATCGCCATCTGCAGCGGGTCGGTCTGCAGGTCGCCCTGCCCGACCGCGAGCTGCACGTCGTCGCCCTGCGACCAGGGCCGATCGGTCAGCGGAGGTTCGTGTTCGAAGAGTTCGTCGCGCCACTTCTTGCTCGGCACGAGGCCGTCGAAGCCGTCCGGGATGTCGATCCCGGTCGGCACGCCGATCCCCATCTTGTGCGACCAGTCCTGCAGGTCGGGCGTGTCCCACATGCGCGCGCCGAGCTTGTAGAAGTAGACGTCCGAGGACACTTCGAGCGCGTGGACGAGGGAGATCGGGCCGTTGACCGCGCCTTCGGAGTTTTCGAATTTCTGCGTGCCGAGTTCGATGTAGCCGTTGTCGTCGACGACGGTCGAGCCGGTGATGTAGCCGTTTTCCAGCCCCGCCAGCGCGGTCATGAGCTTGTAGGTCGACCCGGTCGGGTACGCCGATTCGGTCGCCCGGTTGAAGAGCGGGCTGACTTCGCTTTCGAAGAAGAGTTCGGCCTCTTTGTTCGACAGCGGTTTGGTCCAGACGGTCGGGTCGAAGGTCGGCGAGGACCCGATGCCGAGGATCTGCCCCGTGTGGATGTTCATCGACACGAAGGCGCCCGGCAGGCCGCGTTCGGCCAGCGCCGCTTCGCCCGCCCGCTGCACCGCCGGGTTGATCGTCAGCTTCAGGTTCTTGCCGGGGATCGGCGGGGTCGAGGTGAGCTTGCCCCCCGGCGTCGGCTCGCCCAGCGCGTTCACCTGGTAGCGCGAGGTCCCCGGCGTGCCGCGCAGGTACTTGTCGTAGGTGTACTCGATGCCTTCTTTGCCGACGATTTCACCCGGTTCCAAGTTCACGTACGGGCCGCTTTCCAGTTCTTCTTCGGAGACCTCGCCGGCGTGCCCGAGCACGTTCGCGGCCTCCTCTTCCTGCGGGTAGTTGCGGACGAAGACCCGTTCCACGGTGACGCCGGGGAACTTCCCCGGGTGTTCTTCGATGTAGTAGATGAGCTGGTAGCCGACGTCGTTGCGCACCGTGATCGGCGCCCCCGCCGCGACCACCTTCTGTTCTTCTTCGATCCGCTTGAGGACCTTCGGCAGCGTCATGTGGACGAGCCCGCCGATCTGCTTCAGCTCGGCGTTGCGGGCCGCTTCGTCGGCGGGCAGCTTCGAGGTGTCGACCTGGAGCGCCAGGCTCGTCCGGTTGTCGACCAGCACTTCCCCGTTGCGGGCGAGGATTTTGCCGCGCGGGGCGACGATTTTGGTCGAGCGCGTGCGGTTGTTCTTCGCCTGGGCGAGGTTTTCGGCGCCGTCGATGATCTGCAGCGACCAGAGGCGGAAGAAGAGGACCGCGAAGAGGGCCACGCCGACGCCGCCGACGACGGCGATCCGCAGCGCCATCCGGTTCGGCCGCGCCCTGTCCTCCGGTCGCAGGTACACCTAGAGCTCCTCGCGGTAGGTCGAGACCACCCTACGCTCCCAGCACCGTCGGTCGGCGCGTGCGCCGCACCGTCGCCTCGTCGACCAGCGCCGGGCGCACCAGGCGCCGCATCCCGACGTAGATCGCCCAGCCGAGGAAGAAGGCGAAGATGCTCTTGATCAGCATGTCGCGGACGACCAGCACGCTGACGTCGGTGTCGATCCCGAACATCGCCTCGACCGCGCCGAAGCCGAGCTCGGCGAGGAAGGTGAGGATCGCGCACATCAGCGGCACGACGAGGCGGCTGTGGATCTCGAAGCGCTCGCGGAAGGCCCCCGCCGCGTAACCGACCGCGATCAGCACCAGCGAGGCGCCGCCGATCGGCTGGATCAGCAGGCAGTCGAGCAGGAAGCCGATCGCGAAGCCGGAGACGGCGCCGGTCATCGTCCCGCCCAGCAGGCCGAAGCAGACGACCAGCGCGGGCAGCACGTCGGGGCTGACGTGGAAGAGCTCGACCTGGGAGAAGAAGGTCAGCTGCAGCAGCACGCCGAGCAGCCCGACGAGCACCAGGCGGGCCGTGATTTTGGGGGTCAGGATCACTTGGAGGCTCCCCCCGTCAGCACCTGAACCGTGTTGAGGTTGCGGAGGTCGGCGTAGGGGCGCACCACCGAGCGTTCCTGGGCCTCCTGTTCGAAGATCGTCGCCTTGATCACTTCGCCGACCGGGATGTTGGGCGGGAAGCGCGATTCGATCCCTTCGCCGTGCCAGCCCGCGGTGACCACCGACTCGCCCTTGTGGATGTTCTTGTCGGAGTTGAGGAAGCTGAGGACGAGACGGTTCGGTTCGCCGACCGTCGCCTTGACGATCCCCTGCACGCCGGCCGGGACGACCCGCACCGAGACGGCGCTCGAGTGGTCGGAGATCAGCGTCACCTTCGCGACCGAGCCGGTCGCCGCGCTGACGTGGCCGATCAGCCCGTCGCCGTTGAGCACCGGGTCGCCGGGCGTGACCCCGTCGCCGGTGCCGACGTCGATCATCACGTCGGTGAACCAGACCGTCGGCGAGAGCCCGATCACGCGCCCGGTCACCGGTTCGGTCCCTTCCGGGATCGCGCCCGACTGGTCGAATTTGAGGAGCTTGTGGAGTTCGGCGTTTTCGGCGACCGCCGCCTTGCCGCCGACCGCCTCTTTGCGGGCGACCTGCAGTTCTTCTTCGAGGCGATGGTTCTTGCCGCGCGCGTCGAAGGTTTCGTCGACCCAGTTGACCAGGTCGCGGGCGGGCTTCAGCGCCCGGTCGAAGACCGAGGAGACGGGGGCGAAGACGGCGGTGACGCCGCGCTGCAGGCCGTTCGACCCCTGGCCATAGGTGAGCGTCAGCAGGGCGAAGCTGCCGACGATCAGGAGTGCGAGCACCGCCCTACGGCGGCGTACTTGCTTGCGATACACAGTGGAAACCCAGGTTGTTTGGTCTGCTTAAGGCTCGGATGAGCGCGGTGGCCTCAGACACGCCGGCTCGCTCCCGTGCCGTTCCTGCCGCTGCGGTGGATCGTCTCGAACTCCTCCAGCGAGATGCCCGAGCCGACCGCCACGCAAGTGAGCGGCGACTCTGCCAGCTGACACGGCATCTGGCACTCGTCGTGGAGGCGCTGTTCCAGTCCTTGCAGCAGCGCGCCGCCGCCCGCCAGGGTGATGCCGCGATCCATGATGTCACCGGCCAGCTCCGGCGGCGTCTGGTCGAGCGTCTCCTTGACCGCGGCGACGATGTGGCCGACCGGCTCCTCGAGCGCCTCGCGGATCTCCTCCGACGTCAGTTCGATCGTCTTCGGCAGCCCGCTGACCAGGTCGCGGCCGCGGATCTCGGTGCGCACCTCGGTCGGCAGCGGCGCCGCCGAGCCCGCCTCGAGCTTGACCTCCTCGGCGGTCTGCGCGCCGATCGCCAGTTTGTAGTTGTTTTTGCAGTGGGTGACGATCGCCTCGTCGAGCTCGTCGCCGCCGACGCGGATCGACTGGGAGACGACGATGCCGCCGAGGCTGATCACGGCGACCTCGCTGGTGCCGCCGCCGATGTCGACGATCATCGACCCGGTCGGCTCGGCCACCGGCAGGCCGGCGCCGATCGCCGCCGCCATCGGCTCCTCGATCAGGTAGGCCTGGCGGGCACCCGCCGACAGGCAGGCCTCCTCGACCGCCCGCTTCTCCACCCCGGTCACCCCGGAGGGCACGCAGACGACGACCCGCGGATGGGCGAAGCGGTTCGAGTGCACCGACTGGATGAAGTGCCGCAGCATCTGTTCGGTCACCTCGAAGTCGGCGATCACGCCGTCCTTCAGCGGGCGGATGGCGGTGATGTTGCCGGGCGTCCGCCCGATCATCCGCTTCGCTTCGACCCCGACCGCGTGCACCTGGCCGTTTTTGGTGTCGATCGCGACCACCGAGGGCTCCGAGAGCACGATGCCGCGCCCGCGCACGTAGACGAGCGTATTCGCGGTGCCCAGATCGACCGCCATGTCGCGGCCGCCAAGCCGAAAGATCCGGGTGAACCAGCTCAATTGTCAATCCGTCGCGAGGCCAGAACGGTTCATGATTCCAAACGGACGGAGTCGAACCGGACTCGGGTCACACGACGACAGAAATCCGTCGCTTGCAGGATTAATTTCCGCTTGTGGCGCGCTAATGCCGCGCTAAGAAGCGGGTCGCAAAGGGCACTTGGGGGGTGGGGCCGGAGAGGGACGGGTGGGGGCCGGTGGCGCGGGCGGCCGTCCGAGGAGGGTCCGTGGGTGTCCTGGGCTCCTCATGGGGGTCCTGGCAGGCTGTGACCCCCA
>CALCIA010000322.1 GCA_937907435.1 uncultured Actinomycetes bacterium | reverse complement strand
GCACGAGTACGACCCGTGGTCCCCGGCCCACTGAGCCGGGCAACCGGTGCCGCTGGCGCTGCGCCCGATGCAAGGGAGGCTGCGCCGCGGCCCAGGCGAGACCACGGCGACCACTTGCCAGCGCGCCCTTGCATCCGGCACGCTTCGCGGCAGGCGGGTGGCGTCTCGTTGGTGTGTCGACGGGCGTCAACCGAAGAAAGGAACGGGCCGGATGCCCGTATAGTGAAAGCCATGGAGAAAAATGAAATCGAGGAATTGAGAGGCAGGGTCGGTTGCGCCGCCGTGCTGGAGGACGACGGCTGGAAAGTCGACGTGAAGGAAAGCACGCGCCGCGCCGTCAAGTACCGCCGCGACGCGAAGATCGTCATCGTGATCCACGACGGCCGCGGCTGGTTCGATCCACTCTCCACCGCGAAGGGCGACGTGTTCGACCTCGCCGAGCACTTGGGCGCCCGCGGCTTCCCCGAGGCGTCGTCTCGCGTCGCCGCGCTTGTGGGCTTCGTCCCGGCGGCGCCTCCGTGGGAGCGGCCAAGCCGGCCGGCGCCGATCCGCTCCGTCGCCGATCGCTGGGGCTGCCGCACGAAGCCTCGGCCTGGCTCGGCGACGTGGCGCTACCTGACAGGCGATCGCGGGATACCCGACTCCGTCGTCGCCACCGCGGTCCAGCAGGACCTGCTGCGCGAGGGACCGCACGGCAGCATGTGGGCCGCGCACCGCGACGCCGGCGGCGCGCTGCTCGGGTGGGAGGAGCGCGGCCCCCAATGGCGCGGCTTCGCAACCGGCGGCGCCAAGGAGCTCTTCCGTCTCGGCCCCTCGGCAGCAGCGCGAATCTGCGTCACCGAGGCCGCGATCGACGCGTTGAGCCTCGCCGCGATCCAGGTGCTGCGTCCCGACACCCTCTACGTGAGCACCGGCGGCGGCTGGTCGCCGGCGAGCGAACGAGCGATCCGCCGGCTCGCGGAGCGGCCGGGCACCCGGCTTGTGGCGGCGACCGACAACAACCGCCAGGGCGACGTCTACGCCGACCGCATCCGCTTGATCGCGTCCGAGATCGGCGCCGGCTATGCGCGATCGCGGCCACGCGCGGGTGACTGGAACGAGGACCTGAAGGCGCTTCTCGCTCGGCTCGGACGCGAGCCCTTGGCCAGGGCGGGGTGAGTGGGCGCGGGGCCGGCTGCGCACCTCCTGAGTCAGCGGTAAATCAAGGCGAGCGAATGCGGCCTCGCCAGCCGGCAAGATATGTCCGGTGCCGCGTGCCCGGCCGGCGCGTCAAGGGAGGCTCCGCCCGCTGCGCGGCCCTTGACCCGCCGGACCGGAGAGGCGGCCGCCCCGAGGGTGTCTCCAACGCCCGAAGGGAAGGAAATAGACATGCCCGCATTCACGATCGAGACCACCTATCGCCTGCCGGTCTACCGCCAGCGCACGTACAAGGCGGAAAGCCTGGCGGAAGCCTGCCGGCTCGCCATCGAGGACGACGATTGGGACGACGCCAAACGCGATTACGACTCGGCGGGCGAGACGTACGTCACCGGCGCCTGGGAAGGCGAGGACGCTGCGTACCGCGGCGCGTCCCTGCAGGTGCCGTCGCACTTTGACGAGACCTTGCAGCGCAAGGCTGACCACTTCGAGGTGCTGCTCGGCCTGGTCAACGTGCTGGGCAGCGCGCACGACGCGGCGTCCCGAACGTATTGGAGAGAACGCGCGGCGCTCGCGGTCGCAAAGGCAGAGGCGATCCTCGCCGGCGCGCGGGATCCGGACGCCACTGCACTCACGCCGCGCATTCACACGCTGCTGCGCTTCGACGAGAGCGAGGTGCGCACAACGATTGCCGAAGTCATCGCCGGCGACGATGGCTTGGCGACGCTGCGACCGGACAGTGTGACTGACGACGACGTCCACGCGGCCTGCCTCGCGGTCGTGGCCGCGTCCGACCTCACCGAGGAGCGAGGCGCGGCGCTGTTCAGAGCTGCCCTCGCCGCCATCCGGCGCGCCCAGAGGGATCAGGGAGAGGCGAAAAAGAGGGGACAAGAAAAGGAGGAATGACGTGCCGCATGCCCGGCCGGCGCGTCAAGGGAGGCTTCGCCCGCTGCGCGGCCCTTGACCCGCCGGACCGGAGAGGCGGCCGCGAAGGTGGGGTCAGAAGGGCTGAAGAGGATGGCGAACCGAAGGGGTCAGCCGCGCTTCGGCCCGACGAGGCTGAAAGGAGCCCCCACCATGATCCCCTCTTCGATCCGAAAGGTCTATCAAGGCGTTGCCGACCGTCGGCAGATGTTCCGCATGTTCGATCGCCATGCACAGTGGCCGAACCGTGCGGAAAACGACTCGACCGCACTCTATTCGGGCGAGTGGTTCGAGATCGCCCAGATCGAACACAACTACATGTTCGACGTCCTGCCGCCGCTGTGGATGCGGCACGACATGTTCGCGCTGCGTGAATTCCTCACCGGCAGCGTCACCAGCGTCTTCTTTGCGCTGTCGATTGACGGCCATCAGCGCTACTTCCACGGCTACTGCGACCTCGCGGATCGCACCTCGCCAGGCTGCATGCGCGCGGCCATCGTCGACCGCGAGTCGCGGCCTGTGAAGGCGATGACGCGCGAGGAACGGCTCGAGCACATCTGGTCGAGCACGCACGACGACTACCGCGGCTACGCCGGCGAGCGCTTCGCCGAGCGCCAGCGCGGCATGCGCACGGTGCTCTTCTACGGAGGCCAGCGCGGGACGGTGCTGAGGCTGCTGGACGAACTCACCGACGCGGAGGTCTCGGCGAAGCTGCCGGTGCATCTGCGCTACCTCCCCGACGCGATGGCAGCGTGATGGAGGCGGCGATGTTCACGTTCCCCGTCTCGGCGGTGCGCGCCGTCATCATGCGCGGCCGCATCGACGCTTTTCTGAACGGCGGCTTCCGCAATCCGCACTACGGCCTCGCTCCCGGCAAGGACGAGAAGCCCGGCGTCTGGCTGGTGGGCGACGAAGGCGTCTACATCATGTCCAACGGCAAGCTCGCCGAAGGACAGGAGCGTCCGCTCGTCGTCTACGCCGAGGAATGCGATCCGAAGATCAATCCCGATTACTGGCATTACAAGCGCCAGTATTTCGGGGGCGATGACGGCATCGATTTTCTCGACGCCGAGACGCTCGTGAAGCTGATCGCGGCAGCCCCACCAGCCACGCACCTCACAATCGCGATGACCGACGACAGCATGTCGATCACGCCGATCCACCGCTGACCTTCCGGGCCACGCGGCCCGTTCCCGCAATCTCTCGCGACCATCGCGCCCGCCGCAATCTCCGGCAGGTCGATGACGCGCGCCCCAGCACAAGGAGACACTCCCATGGCGCATGACGACCCCTTCACCCTCGATCTTTTCGGCAACACCGCGCTCTCATCGGGCCTCGGCATCGGCATCACCGCTTTCGGAGACGGCAGCACCATAGATCCGCACGAGGGTGACGCCCCCGATCCGTCCTCACAGGCGCCCGCACTTGCGGTCGCGGCAGCCGCACGTCCGGCACCGTCTACCCGTCGAGAGCGCGGAGCGAACTTCTACCTATCCGGCGATCGCGCCCTGGCGAAGGGCTGGAAAGATCGTGCGCGCGACAACATCGCGGCGATCCGGCTCGCCACGGCCATCGAAGCCGAGGAGCGCGCGGCGACCGCCGAGGAGCAGGCGCAGCTGATCCGCTTCACCGGGTTCGGCGCCTCCGAGCTCGCCAACTCCGTCTTCCGACGCCCGGGCGAGACGGGATTCCGCAGGGGCTGGGAGGCAATCGGCGAAGACCTGCAGGACGCCGTCGGCGACCTCGACCACGCCTCACTGGCGCGCTGCACCCAGTATGCGCACTTCACGCCGGAGTTTATCGTTCGCACGATCTGGGCCGGCTTGCGGCGCCTCGGCTGGCGCGGCGGCCGCGTCCTCGAGCCCGGCATTGGCACTGGGTTGTTTCCGGCACTGATGCCGGAAGGTCTGCGCGACGTCTCGCACGTCACCGGCATCGAGCTCGATCCGGTGACGGCGCGCATCGTCCGCCTGCTGCAGCCCGGCGCGCGCATCATCGCCGGCGACTTAGCGCGCACTGAGTTGCCCGCGAGCTTCGACCTCGCCGTCGGCAACCCGCCTTTCTCCGACCGCACCGTGCGCTCCGATCGAGCCTACCGTTCAATGGGTCTTCGCTTGCACGACTACTTCATCGCGCGTGCGATCGACCTCCTGAAGCCCGGCGCGCTCGCCGCCTTCGTCACCTCGCATGGCACGATGGACAAGGCGGATTTCTCCGCGCGCGCACACATCGCCAAGTCGGCGGACCTGGTTGCAGCCGTTCGTCTCCCTGAGGGCAGCTTCCGCTTTGCCGCCGGCACCGACGTCGCGGTCGACCTCCTGTTCTTCCGCAAGCGCAAGGTCGGCGACGCCGAGGGCGACCTGTCGTGGCTCGACCTCGAGGAAGTCCGGCCCGCGACAGAGGACGAGAGCGAGATCCGCGTGAACCGATGGTTCGCGCGGCACCCCGACTTCGTGCTCGGCGCGCACGCGCTCGCCTCGGGTCCCTTCGGCGAGGCCTACACGTGCCTGCCGCGTGACGGCGAGGACCTCGCTGCAGTGCTCGCGGCCGCCCTCGATCCCCTCCCGGAAGCGGTCTACGACGGTGAGCCCGAGGCCATCGATCGCGATCTGGAAGATGCGACCGATTTGTCTGACCTCGAGCTGCCGACCGATCGCCACGTCCGCGAGGGCAGCTACTTCTTCGACAAGGCGCATGGGCTGATGCAGGTGCTCGACGGCGAGCCCGTCGCGGTGAGAGCGCGCAAGGGCCGCAGCGCTGAGGGCATCCCAGAGAAGCACGTCCGCATCATCCGCAAGCTGATCCCGATCCGCGATGCCGTGCGCGAGGTGTTGAAGGCGCAGGAGCTCGACCGGCCGTGGAGGGACGCGCAGGTCCGCCTGCGCATCGCCTGGTCGAGCTTCGTCCGCGACTTCGGCCCGGTCAATTTCACGACCGTATCGATCGCGGAGGATGACGAGAGCGGCGAAACGCGCGAGACGCATCGCCGGCCGAACATCCAGCCCTTCCTCGATGATCCTGATTGCTGGCTCGTCGCCTCGATCGAGGACTACGACCTCGAGACCAACACCGCGAAGCCCGGACCGATCTTCACCGAGCGCGTGATCGCGCCGCCGGCGGCTCCGGTGATCGCGAGCGCCGCCGACGCGCTTGCCGTCGTGCTGAACGAGCGCGGGCACGTCGACGTCGATCACATCGCCGAGCTCCTGCACCGCGACGCAAAGGATGTCCTCGCCGAACTCGGCAGCGCAATCTTCCGCGATCCCTTGGATGGATCGTGGCAGACGGCCGACGCCTATCTGTCCGGCGCTGTCCGAGAAAAACTCAAGACCGCGGAAGCTGCCGCCGCGCTCGACCCGGAGTACGAACGCAATGTCGCCGCGCTCGCTGCCGTGCAGCCTGTCGACCTCAAGCCGTCGGACATCACGGCGCGTCTCGGCGCGCCGTGGATTCCAGCCGCCGACGTCGTCGCCTTCGTCAAGGAGACGATGGACGCGGAGATCAAGATCCACCACATGCCGGAGCTCGCGTCGTGGACCGTGGAGGCGCGGCAACTCGGCTGGTCCGCCGCGGG
>CALCIA010000321.1 GCA_937907435.1 uncultured Actinomycetes bacterium | reverse complement strand
CGCCCCTCTCGCCACGGCCACAGCCTGCCCGGGCCGTGGCGAGAGGGGCGGGCCCTACCTCGGGCGACAGCTTGCGGGTCTCCATCCCTTCCGGGCGCCGGCCTGCGGGGCCTGGACCCTTACCCGGGCGCCAGCCTGCGCGTCCGCCGCCCTGCCCGGGGCGCAATCACTCGTGGAACTACGCATCTACTCGTCGGGCTCCTCGAACGCCGCGGCCGCCTCGAGCTGCGCGACCACGTCGCCGGTGACGTTGGCGCCGTGGCCCGCCCAGACGCTGGTCGGCGCGAAGGCGGCAAGCTTGCGGATCGACGCGCGCGCCTGGCCGGTGTCCCAGTTGGCGCAGGGATGGGGGACGCGGGCGGGGCAGGGGCTGACCGTCTCCAGGTCCTGGGTGTAGATCACGTCGCCCGCCAGCAGCAGGCCGTCCTCGGGGCGGAAGAGGGCGATCTCGCCGGGGGCGTGCCCGGGCGCGTGGATGACGGTGAAGCCGGCCACGTCGTCGCCCTCGGCGACGGTGCCGGCGATCGCCACCGGACCGCCGTCCCAGGCTTCGTTCAGGGCGGGGAGCGCCTCGCGCACGCGCTCGTTCTCGATCTTCGAGAAGTCGAGGTAGCCCTGCGGCCAGGCCGCTTCGGCGTCGGCGACCTCGTCGGGGTGGCAGAAGATCGGCGCGCCCAGCTCGGCCGCCCCGCCGCGGTGGTCGGCGTGGGCGTGGCTGAGGACCACGCGGGCGACCCGACCGCCCGCGGCGGCGAGGATCTCCGGACCGGTGCCGCGCAGCCCGGCGTCGAAGGCGACGACGCCCTCGGGGGAGTCGAGCAGGTAGACATAACTGAAGAAGGGGTCGCCGACCGCCACCTGGCGCACCCCGGGCGCCACCTGCGTCACGTTGGGCTCGATCGCCTGCGTCGCATCGCTCATGGGTTCCTCCTCGGAAGTCGTCGCCCGCCCGGGCTCCGCCGGGCGAGCGTTATGTAGACATGACCGCCCGGTCATATTTACATGACCGCACGGTCATGTCAAACGGCGCCGGATCGACTACCATCGCCGCATGGACAAGGTCGCCGTCACCCCGCACGGCCTGCGCACCCGCGCGGCGCTGCTCGACGCCGGTCGCGCGCTGGCCGTCGACGGCGGCCTGGCCGGGCTCAGCGTGTCCGGCGTCGCCGCCCGCGCCGGCGTCGCCAAAGGCACCTTCTACGTGCACTTCGCCGACCGCGACGCCTTCGTCCGCGCCCTGCGCGACGACTTCAACGGGCGGATCGGCGAGCGCGTCGCCGCCGCCGTCGCCGACCTCGAGCCCGGCGGGCGCCGCCTCCTCGTCGGCCTGACCGCCTACCTCGACGCCTGCCTCGAGGACCGCGCCCTGAAAGCGCTCGTCCGCGAGACGCGCGACGACGTCGAGCCGCGCGACCGCCTCGTCGCCCTCGTCGCCGCCAACCTGCGCGCGATGAGCGTCCGCGACGCCGCGGCCGCCGCCCGCCTCGTCGTCGCGATGGCCGCCGAGGTGGCGCTCGCCGAGCACGAGGCCGGCAAGAAGGAGCACGGCGCCCGCCGCGCCCTGCGACGGTTCATCGAGGGCGCGGCGGGTCCGGGCGGCTGACTCAGCCGGCGACCGGCGGACCGGCAGACAGCCCGAGCTGGCGCATCAGCGAGGCCATGTCGACGACGCCCCAGGTCTCGACCATGCGGCCGTCGGCGAAGCGCACGACGAAGATCTCGTCGTAGCGGACCTTGCGGCCGGTGGGTGGGAGGCCCATGAACTCGCCCCGGTGGGTGCCCGTCACGGTGTTCCGGGCGACCACCTTGTCGCCCTCGGCGATCAGGTCGTCGATCTCGACGTGGAGGTCCGGGAAGGCGCCGTGGAGGCGTCCGAACACCTCCTTCATCGCCGCGGCGCCGGTCGAGTCGAGCGGCAGCGGGGTGCGCATCAGGACGTCCGGGGCGACGAACTCGTCGATCGCCCGCGTGACCTCCTCCGCGTTGCCGCTGCCGAGCAGGTTCTCGAAGAGCCGCAGCGTCGCCTTGTTGCGCTCCTCAAGCGTCGGCATCGGGGGCCTCCGGCATCAGCAGCAGGTCGACTTCCAGCTCGACCTCCCAGCCGACCGCGTCGCCGCCGTCGGGCATCTCCGCCTGCCAGTCGAAGCCGAACTCGCGGCGGTCGAAGCTCGCGCGGAGCGAGAGGCCGACGATCTCGCCGAAGGCCGCCTGGCGCGGCCCGGACCAGTGGCCGGTGGCCTTGATCGGGCGGGTGGTGCCTTTGATCGTGAGCTCGCCGTCGAGGTCGAGGCAGCCGCCCTCGGCGAGCCGCAGGTCGGTCGAGCGGAAGCTGACCTCGGGGTGGCGCTCGGCTTCGAAGAAGTCGGGCGCGAGCAGGTGCGCGCGCAGCTCCGCCGGGTCGAAGACCGAGATCGACTCGACCTTCGCCGCGCCTTCGAGGACGAGGCCGTCGTCGCCTGCCCGAAGCGTCGCCTGCGCCTCCGGCATCACGCCGCGGAACCAGAAGGCGCCGGAGTGGCGGATCTTGAAGGCGAAGGTCGAGGGGACCGGCGAGGCGCGGTAGGTGCCGGTGAAGGGCTGAGTCGCAAGCTCTGACATGTGTGTCCTTTCCGTGGTTGGCGTCTCACCTGACTGACAACCGAGGGCACTCGGATGTGACGGTCAGTTGACGGAGCGGTGCGGCTCTCGTGCGCGGTCGCGTGGGCTCAAGCCGCCGCCAGCTGCTTGCGCCAGCTCGCGTGGGCGGGGTGCCAGTCGAGCTCCCGCTTGGCCTTCGCGTTGGAGGCGCCGCGCAGCTCGGTCATCATCACCACGCCGGTCTCGCCCGCGAAGAGGCGGCCGACGAAGCGGGGCACCCGCCGCGGCGGCTTCGCGCCGAGCTCGTCGGCCAGCTCCGGCAGCCACTCGGCGACCGTCGCCGGGTCGTCGTCGACCACGTTGTAGGTGCCGCGGGCGCCGCGTTCGAGCGCCGCTGCCGTGGCCGCCGCCGCGTCGGCGATGTGGATCCAGGACCACACCGCGCCGCCGTCGGCGACCACCGGGAACTTGCGCTTGCGGATCAGCTCGGCCTGCTCGGAGCCGCGCGCCATCGAGGTCCCCGGCCCGTAGAACCAGCCGTAGCGCAGCACGATCCCCTCCGTCCAGGTCGCGCCGAGCACCGCTTCCTCGACGTGTTCGATCGCCTCCAGGTTGGGACGCATGCCGGCGGTCGGCGCGCGGTCGCCGGGGTCCTCCTCGGTCTTCAGCCCGCCGCCGGTCCGGGCGTAGGCCAGGATGTGGCTCTGGGCGACGAACCGCTTCACGCCGACCGCCTGGCCGGCCGCGAGCAGGTGGTCGGTCCCCTCGGTGCGCAGGCGATTCGTCAGTGCGAAGCTCTTCTCCATGTGCCGCGTGTCGACGTCGCCGATCGCGGTCAGCTCGTGGACGATCGCGTCCGGCTCCGCCCGCGCCACCGCCGCCGCGACCTGCGCCGGGTCGAGCGCGTCGGCGACGACCGGCACCGCGCCCAGCTCCTCGAGGATCGCCCGGTTCGCCTCCTTGCGCGTCATCCCGTGGACCTCGTGCCCCGCTTCCACCAGCAGCGGCACCAGCTGCCGTCCGATCGCTCCCGTCGCTCCGGCTACGAACACCTTCATCGTCAGCTCCTTGTGTAGAGGGTCTCTACACCTTCAGACAAGGTAGGCCTCGGTGTTGTGACACTGCCGCTCGCGGCTCGCCTATCCGGTGGCTTCCTTGCGCGCCTGGCCGGGGCTGACGTTCGGGGCGCCGCTCGCGGGTTCGGTCGATTCCGCCCCGGTGGCGGCGCCTTCGCCCGGCGGCACGTCTTCAACCGGCGTCGAGCCGACTTCCGTCGATTCCGGGCGCGACGGGTCTTCGGGGTGTTCCGGCTGGCCGTGGACGCTCGGCCCTTCGCTCGCGGGCCGCGCGGGCGTCGGGTGCTGCGAGTGTGGTGGGCGCTCCGGGTGGGACGTCGCCGGCGAGGCCGGGACAGTCACCGGGTGGGCCGACCGCGCCGGGTGGGCGGGGTGGGCCGGATGAGATGGGTGACCCGGGTGGGCCGGATGCACGGGATGCACGGGATGCGCGGGGTGCTGCGGACGCGATCCGCCGCCGGCCTTGGCCGGCCCGGCAGCAGCCGCGCCGACCCCGTGGGACGCTTCCTCGCCCGCGACGGACTCGGCTCGCGTCGCCGCGGCGTGGGTGCCCGGTCGCCTCGGGCCCATCTCCTCGGCGCGCCGCCCGTGCACGAAGAAGCTCGGCGAGCGGGAGCGGGTCCTCGCCGCGCCCGGTCCCGCCGCGACCGACTCGCGCGGACGGCCCGTCGGTGAGCCAGGCCCGCCGTGGGCGACCGCCGCCGCGCTCCCGTCGGGGCCCGTCGGCGAGCCGGCGCCATGGAAGGGGTGCGGGTGATCGAGCGCGACCGCGCTCACCCCGACGACCGCGACGATCGCCGCCGCCGACTTGAGGATCGCGCCGGTCGAGGCGACTTTCGTCGCGGCCCCGCCGACCACTGCGGCCGCGCCGCCGGTCGAGGCCCCCGCCGCGCCGCCGGCCGCCGCCCCGCCGCCCCCGGCCGCTCCCGCCGCGCCGCCGCCCGCCGACCCCGCCAGCGCCCCCTTGGCGATCGCCGCCGCGGCGATCGCGGGCAGCGGCGCGATCCCCGCCAGCGTCTCGCTGCGGCTGCGGATCCCCTCGGCGAAGCGCCGGCACTCGGGGCAGTCGCGCAGGTGCGCGCGGACGTCGCGCCGGCGCGCGACCCGGCCGTCGCGGTCGGAGAGGAGCGCGGTGACGGCGTCGCAGGTCATCTCACGCCCGTCGCTCATCTGCTGGAGGCTGCGGCGCGCCTCGTAGAGCACCTGCCGCGCCGCGCCGGGCGAGGTGTCGAGCGTCGCGGCGATCTCCTCGAAGTCGAGCCCCGCCAGCTCGCGCATCACCAGCACGCCGCGGTGGCGCTCCGGCAGCTCGCCGATGTCGGCAAGCAGGTCGCGCAGCCGCCGGCGCTCGGCGGCGCGCTGCTCGGGGCTCGCGCCCGGCGCGGGCATCTCCTCCGTCAGCGGCGCCGTCGGCCGCACCCGCCGGCGCAGCTCGATCGACTCGTTGTGGGCGATCCGGTAGAGCCATGGCTTCAGCTCGATCTGCCGGCGCTCGCCGGGCAGCGCGCCCAGCGCCTTGACCATCGTGTTCTGCAGCGCGTCCTGGGCGTCCTGCTCGTCGCCGAGGATCGCGACGCAGTAGCGATAGAGATCCTGCTCGTAGCGCCGGAAGATCGCCGCGAAGGCATCGCCCTCGCCGCGCGCCGCCCGCCGGGCGAGTCGTCGGTCATTCCACACACACCCTTTTTACCCCGGATCGCGGATTCGATCCGGGGCGCGGCGCGGGCTCAGCCCGCGTTCGCCTTCGCTTCCTTGCGGACTTCGTTCGCCTTGTGGACGCACCGGCTGAACGCAGTGCCCTTTTCGCCCTTGACGTGCTTCTTCGATTCGGCCTTGCAGGCGACCTTCGCCGACTGGCCGTTCGCCGCCTTCGCCATCGCGTTCACGCACCGGCTGAACGCGGTCCCCTTTTCGCCCTTGATGTGCTTCTTCGATTCTTCACGGCACTTGACCCCGTAGGCCGCCGCCTTTTCCGGCATCGAGGCCTTCGGGCCCGGCGTCGGGTCGGCCGGGTGGGCCGGGTGCGTGGGGTGGGGCGGCTTCTGCGGCGCGTAGCTGGGGCCTCCCGCGAGCGCCGCGGCCGGCGCCGTCAGCATCGCCGACGCGGCGAGGAGGGCGGCGATCTTGGTCTTGACGTTCATCGTCTCTCCTTGTGGGTGGCCCCGCGCGGGGCCGTTGGATTTGCTCATCCCTCAAACGTGGCGCCGGCGCGTCTGTCAGGGGATACCCGCGATCTATGCTGCGGCTGTGATCGCCGGTGCCTGAGCGCGAGCCGACCAGCCACGAGCGCGGCGCGGAAGCGTGGTGGGACGACTCCTACCGCGATCGCACCGCGCCCTGGGACATCGGCCGGCCCCAGGCGGCGTTCGCGCGACTTGCCGACGAAGGGCGCTGGAGCGGCGCCGTCCTCGACGCCGGCTGCGGGAGCGGCGAGCACACGCTCCGCGCCGCCTCGCTGGGCCTCCCGGCGCTGGGGGTCGACGTCGCCGAGACCGCGATCGCGATGGCGCGGGAGAAGGCGGCGGCGCGCGGGCTGGACGCCGAGTTCGCCCTCGCCGACGCGCTCCACCTCGGGCGCCTCGACCGCACCTTCGACACGGTCCTCGACTGCGGCCTCTTCCACACTTTCGACGGCGACGAGCAGCGCGCCTACGTGGCCGGCCTCGCCGCGGTCACCGAGCCTGGCGCGACCCTCTTCGTCCTCTGCTTCCGCCCCGGCGCCCCGGAGACCGAGGGGCCGCACCCGGTCACCGAGGCCGAACTGCGCGCCGCCTTCGCCGCCGACGCCGGCTGGCGCCTCGCCGACCTCCAGGAGTCCCAGATCGAGGTCATCCTCGACATCGGCTCCTTCCCCGCCTGGCTCCTCACCGTCCAACGATGTTGATGGGCCGAAAACTCCAGATATAGAAGAGTTTTCGGCCCATCAACATCAGGGGGCGAGGCGGTTGATGCGCCAGGTCGCGCCGGGCTCGCCGTCCGCGCCCGTCGCCCGCGTGTAGCGGAAGCGGTCGTGCAGGCGCGCCTGCTGTCCCTGCCAGAACTCGATCGTCTCCGGCCGCAGGGCGAAGCCGCCCCAGAAGTCGGGCCGGGGGACGTCATCGACGCCGTCGAAGCGCTCCCGCACCGCGGCCAGCCGCGCGTCGAGCTCGGCCCGGTCGGCCAGCGGCCGGCTCTGCGGCGAGGCCCAGGCGCCGAGCCGGCTCTCGCGCGCCCGCCCGGCGAAGTAGGCGTCCGAATCCGCCGCCGGCAGCCGCTCGATCGGCCCCCGCGCCCGCACCTGGCGGTCGTGCTCGCGCCAGTAGAGGATCAGCGCGCCGCGCGGATCGGCCGCGATCTGCCCCGCCTTGTCGCTCTCGTAGTTGGTGAAGAAGCGGAAGCCGTCGGGCCCGTGGCCCTTCAGCAGCACCATGCGCGCGTCCGGCGCCCCGTCCGCGCCGAGCGTCGCCAGCGTCATCGCGTCCGCCAGCGGGATCTCCGCGGCCGCGAGCTCATACCAGCGGGCGAACTGCTCGAACGGATCGGCCGCAAGGTCGCCCTCCCGGAGCGGTGGAAACGCACGCCTCTCGGTCATCGGCCCACTCTGCCCGAATCCCGCGCCGCGTAGACGACCACCGGGCCGCCGTGCAGCGAATCCTCACGCAGCGGCTCCATGCCGAGGCGCTCCGCGACCGCGATCGAGGCGGCGTTGTCGGGGTCGATGTTCGCGGTCAGGTAGGGGACGTCGAGCTCGCGGAAGCCCCAGTCGAGCCAGAAGCGCCCCGCCTCGGTGGCGAGGCCGCGCCCGCGCGCCGCCGCGGTCAGGCTCCAGCCGACCTCCACCTCGCCGAACTCGGGCCAGTGGCGGAGGCCGCTGCGGCCGAGGAAGGCGCCGTCGCCGCGGTCGAGGAGGACGACGCGCCCGTGGCCCCGCCCGGCCCAGTCGCGCCGCGCGATCGCGATCCATTCGGCGACCTCGTCGCGGTCCGTCGCCCCGAACATCCTCCGCACGAGCGGATCGTCGTGGAAGGTGAGGAGGTCGTCGAGGTCCGCCTCCTCGGGAGGGCGCATCGCCAGCCGCTCGGTCCGGAACATCGCGTTCACGACTTCGAAGCTTGACGCGAGCGCGCCCGGGGTAGGTTCGACACAGCCACCCGAGCGCCCATCCGTCCGAACCGAGGAGAACCGCGATGCCTTACGTGACCGTCGGAAAAGAGAACAGCGCCGACATCAAGATCCACTACGAGGACCATGGGGCGGGCAAGCCGGTGGTCCTGATCCACGGCTACCCGCTGAACGGCAACTCGTGGGAGAAACAGGAGGTGGAGCTGCTGAAGGAAGGGCGGCGGGTGATCAGTTATGACCGGCGCGGGTTCGGCCGCTCGAGCCAGCCGACGACCGGTTACGACTACGACACCTTCGCCGCCGACCTCAAGGCGCTGCTCGACCACCTGGCGCTCGGGGAGGACGTGCAGCTGGTCGGCTTCTCGATGGGCACCGGCGAGGTCACCCGTTACCTCGGCAGGTACGGCTCCGCCGGGATCAGCCGGGTCGCGATGCTCGGCGTCATCCCGCCCTTCCTGCTGCAGGCCGACGACAACGAGAAGGGCGTGCCGGCGGAAGTCTTCGACGACATCAAGGCGACGGTGGCAAAAGACCGCTACCTGTGGTTCGAGGAGTTCTTCAAGAACTTCTTCAACACCGACGAGCTGGCGCCGGAGAAGATCGGCGACGCGGCTCTCCGCGCCCACTTCAACTTCGCCGTCGAAATGTCGCCGTTCGCGAGCTACGCGTGTGTCGACACCTGGCTGACCGACTTCCGTGACGATCTGCCGAAGTTCGACGTGCCGACGCTGGTCGTCCACGGCACCGAGGACCGCATCCTGCCCTTCGCGGCGACGGCGCAGCGGCTGCGCGACGAGCAGCTGATCGCCGACCTCGAGCTGGTCGAGGTCGAGGGCGGTCCCCACAACATCGCCTGGACCCACCCCGACGAGGTCAACGCGGCGCTGCTGCCGTTCCTCGCCAGGTAGGTTGCGGCCATGGTCGAGCGGATCGAGGCGATGCCGGCGGGGACGATCGGGTTCAAGGTCGTCGAGCGGCTGACCGGGGACGACTATCGCGAGCGGATCGAGCCGGCGCTGCGCGAGGCGGCCGAGGCGGGGGAGGTGCGCCTGCTGTTCGAGATCGACTCGGGCTTCGGCATGGACGCCGGGGCGGTGATCGAGGACGCCAAAACCGGACTGAAGCTCGGCCTCGGTCACATGAAAGCGTGGAAACGCACCGCGCTGGTCACCGACGTCGACTGGATCCGCAAAGCGATCAAGGCCTTCAGCTTCATGGCGCCGGGGGAGGTCCGGGTCTTCGACCCCGGCGAGCTCGGCCCCGCCAAGGTCTGGGTCGCCGAGTAGCCCGCGCCCCAAACTGGCTGCGCAGCCGGCACAATGACCGAGATGGCTGGGGAGCGGGACCACGACCTCGCGTTGTTCGGCGCCACCGGGTTCACCGGCGGGCTGACCGCCGACTACATCGCCGCCAACGCGCCTGCCGGGCTGCGTTGGGCGCTGGTCGGGCGCAACCGCGCGAAGCTCGAGGCCGTCGCCGCGCGCCTTGCCGCCGCCAATCCCGAGGCGCCCGCGCCGGACCTGCTCGTCGCCGACGCCGCCGACCCGACGGCGCTCGCCAGGGTCGCCGAGTCGACCCGCGTCGTCATCACCACCGTCGGTCCCTACGCGCTCTACGGCGGGCCGCTGGTGGCCGCCTGCGCCGCCGCCGGCACCGATTACGTCGACCTCACCGGCGAGCCCGAGTTCGTCGACCGCACCTGGCTGGAGCACCACGCGACGGCGGAGCGCAGCGGCGCGCGGATCGTCCACTGTTGCGGTTTCGACTCGATTCCGCACGACCTCGGCGCGTACTTCACGGTCAAGCAGCTGCCCGAGGGCGTCCCGCTCACGGTCAACGGCTATGTCCGCACCAACGCCCAGTTCTCCGGCGGCACCTACCACTCCGCGGTCAACGGCTTCGCCCGGGGACGGCAGACGCTCGCCGCGGCGAAAGAGCGCCGCGCCGCCGAGCCGCGCCAAACCACTCGCAAGATCCACTCGGCTCCCGCCCGGATCCGTCACGTCCCCGAGCTCGGCGGCTGGAGCGCGCCGCTGCCGACCATCGACGGCACCGTCATCCGCCGCTCCGCCGCCGCGGTCGACCGCTACGGCCCCGACTTCACCTACGGCCACAACCTCGTCGCCCGCCACCTGGCGACGATCGGCGGGATCGCCGCGGGCGTCGGCAGCGTCGCCGTCCTCTCCCCGATCCCGCCCGTCCGCAAGCTCCTGCTGAAGGCGAAATCGCCCGGGGAGGGGCCGAGCGAGGCGCGCCGCGCGAACAGCTGGTTCAAGGTCCGCTTCGTCGGCGAGGGCGGCGGGAAGCGCGTCGTCACCGAGGTCTCCGGCGGCGATCCCGGCTACACGGAGACGTCGAAGATGCTCGCCGAGTCGGGGCTCTGCCTCGCCTTCGACGACCTCCCGGAGCGCTCCGGCCAACTCACTACCGTTGCATCGATGGGTGACATGCTTCTCACAAGGCTGCAAAACGCCGGGATAGCGTTCCGAGTGTTGGAGGGCGGCTGAGCGCCGCCCGGCCGCCAGCGCCCGGCGAAACGGAGGAGACCCGAGTGACCCCTGAGACCCTCACGCAGTCCCCCGGCAACGGGTCCGACCCCGCCGAGCCGGAGGCGGTCGACGTCCTCATCATCGGCGCCGGCATCTCCGGGATCGGCGCCGCCCACCACCTGCAGGAACGCTCGCCGGGCAAGACCTACGCGATCCTCGAGGCGCGCGAGGCGATCGGCGGCACCTGGGACCTCTTCCGCTACCCCGGCATCCGCTCCGACTCCGACATGCACACGCTCGGGTATCGCTTCCGTCCCTGGACGGCGGCGAAGTCGATCGCCGACGGCGCCTCGATTCTCGAATACGTGCGCGACACCGCCCGCGAGGCCGGGATCGACAAGAAGGTGCGCTTCGGCCACCGGGTCGTGAAGGCGTCGTGGTCGAGCGAGGAGGCCCGCTGGACGGTGACCGCGGAGCGCGCCGACGGCGCCACCGTGACGATCTCGTGCGCCTTCCTCTTCAACTGCAGCGGCTACTACCGCTACGACCAGGGCTACACGCCGGAGTTCGCCGGGATCGAGGACTTCAAGGGCCAGGTGATCCACCCCCAGCACTGGCCGGAGGAGGCCGACTACGCCGGCAAGCGCGTCGTCGTGATCGGCAGCGGCGCGACCGCGGTGACGCTGGTGCCCGCGATGGCCAAGGACGCCGCCCACGTGACGATGCTGCAGCGCTCGCCGACCTACGTCGTCTCGCTGCCCGGCGAAGACCCGGTCGCCGAGCTCCTGCGCAAGTTCCTCCCGCACCGCGCCGTCTATCCGATCGTCCGCTGGAAGAACGTGCTGATCCAGAGCCTCACCTACCGGCTCTCGCGCAAACGTCCCGGCCTGGTCAAGAAAGTGCTGCGGAACGGGCTCGAGAAGGCGCTCCCCGCGGGTTACGACATCGACACGCACTTCAAGCCGAACTACAACCCCTGGGACCAGCGCCTCTGCGTGGTCCCCGACGGCGACCTCTTCAAGTCGCTCCACGACGGCAGCGCCGAGATCGTCACCGACCACATCGACCGCTTCACCGCGAACGGGATCAAGCTCAAGTCGGGGCAGGAGCTGGAGGCCGACGTCGTCGTCACCGCGACCGGGCTCAACCTGCTCTTCCTCGGCGGGATGAAGCTGGAGGTCGACGGCGAGGAACCCGACCAGGGGGAGCTCCTCATCTACCGCGGGATGATGCTCGCCGACATCCCGAACCTCGCCTTCACGATCGGGTACACCAACGCGTCGTGGACGCTGAAGGCCGACCTCGTCGCCGAATACGCCTGTCGTCTTCTCAACCACATGGACGCCAACGGCTACGACGTCTGCATGCCGCACCTGAGCGACCCGAGCATCACCCCGGAGCCGATCATGGACTTCAACTCGGGCTATGTGCTGCGGGCGGTCGCCGACCTGCCGAAGCAGGGCTCGAAGGAGCCGTGGAAGCTGCGCCAGAACTACGCGATCGACCTGCGCAGCCTCCGTTACGGCTCGCTGGACGACGGCGCGATGACGTTCTCGCGGCGCGTGCCGGCCTCCCAACCAGTCCCTGCCTGAGCGCTCGCCCGAGCGACCTCGCCGCCCGGGTAACCTACGGCCATGGACGACCAGCGAGTACTTGACCGCATCGACGAGCTCGTCAAAGAGGAGGAGGAGCTGCTCCACCGCCACGAGGGGGAGGGCCTCGACGACGACGAGCACGCCCGCCTCGAGGAGCTCAAGCTCCAGCTCGACAAGACCTGGGACTACCTGCGCCAGCGCCGCTCCCTGCGCGAGGCCGGCGACGATCCCGACGAGGCCAGCATGCGCGACGGCGGCACCGTCGAGGACTACGGCAAGGTCACCCCGTACGACGACACCGAGGGCGACGCCCCCGAATAGCCCTCACAGGTTCCAGCCGAAGTACACCTCGGCGCGAACCACCTTGTCCCCGTCGAACCCGAGCACCTCGGTGTTCCGAAATCGCGACCCGTCCGTGCGGGTCGCCTCGTAGGTGACGACGACCTCGTCGCCATCCTCGGTCAGCCGCACGAACTCGAACCCGGTCAGCGACCCGGCCCCCGGCCAGCACCGCTCGAACCAGCCCTCGCGATCGAGCCCCTGCTCGTCGGCGGGGCTGTGAAATTCGAACGGCGACCCGATCACCTGCTCGATCGCCTCCCGGTCCCCGGCCGAGAACGCCCGGTACATCGCCTTCGCCCGCTCGATCCTGTCCGCCGCCACGCGCCGCTCCTCTCGCCTCACTTCCCGCCGGCGCCCTCGTCCTCGTCGAGGAGCTTCAGCGCCCAGGGCTCGCTGACGGTGACGCAGTAGAAATTCTGGATCGCGCCGCGGACCTGCTGCTGGCCGACCAGCTCGATCGCGCCGGAGTTCTTCAGGGTGCGGCAGTGATAGCCGACGTCCGAGAGCGGCTCGCCCAGCGTGTCGGCGATCTGCCGCGGGCTGATCCGCTGCTCCGAGCGCCGCATCACCCTCAGGATGTCGCGGCGCAGGGGATGCCTGAGGGCGTCCAGCAGCGCGCTGTGCCCGTTCTTGCTCGGTGAATCATCTGCCATGAGTGTGTCCTCCCGGCGACGGGCATCAGGGCATGGTGTGACAGCACCACGACCCTCCATTTCAACTGCGGCTGGACCTGCGACGGGATCAGGTCGTCCCGGTAGCGACCGTGCTCGTCCGTTGCGCTGGAATCTTTCGGAGCGGCGACCGGTCTGTCAAACGTTGTCCGGTCGACGAGATTAGTCCTTGGTGGATCGGTCCCGCCCGCCGAACGTCTCGACCCGGAAGCACTGCGACGCCGAGGTCACGCGAATCGACTCCTCGCCGCTCTCCTGGATCCGTTCGGCCGCTTCCCGCTGGATCTGGTTGCTCCGGTGGTAGAGCTCCATATGCGCCTCCAGCAGGTCGTCCAGCCCCTGCTGGTCGACCGACTTGAGCGGGTTGCGCATGATGTGCCAGCGGCCGTCGTCGCCGAAGGTGTCCGCGGCGAGCGCGTGGTCGAAGTCCCCGATGACCCAGGACATCATCCCCATCAGGGCGCCCGGTTTCCGCCAGTCCTCCATCTCCTGCCAGTCCGGGCCGCTGACGAAGTCGGTGTCGATCGCCCGCCAGTACTTCTTGGCGCCGCCCCTCACGATCTCGGTCTTGACCAGCTCGATGCAGTCGAACTCCGCCAGTTTCCGGCAGTGATAGGAGACGGAGTTCAGCGGCAGCAGCAGTTCGTTGGAGATTTCGCTCGCCGCCTTCACTCCCTCTTCGACGAGGTGCTGGAGGATGCGCGCCCGGTTCGGGTCGGCCATCGCTTTCGCCCGCTTCCCCGAGGCGGTCCACATCATCGCCTGCTTCTCCGCCTTGGTCGCCATGTCTCCCTCCGCGCCGCTGGATCGAATCTGACCGGCAGAGACTAGTCCAGCAATCGACCACTTTGCGTTCGTCCCGACCCGTCCGCGACATCGGACGTGACGGTCAGAGTCGCCGTGACACGAAAACCCCCTTGCATTCGCGGAGAGGAGGTGAAGCGATGAAGATCACCGCCGCGACCCCGCTGGTGCCTGCCGCCGAAGCCGGCAAGGGCACCTGAGACGCAGGCGGCCCCGACCTCACCTGATCGGAGGCCGGGGCCGTCTTTCCAGAGCGACGCTCTAAGCTGTCCGGCGTCTGGCGCCTTGGCGGAGTGGCTACGCAGCGGCCTGCAAAGCCGTTTACACCGGTTCGATTCCGGTAGGCGCCTCTACTGGGTTTGCGAGGACATTTTGGGTCGATAGGAACATTCGTTCGGCCGGCAATCCGAACGTGAACCTTTGACCGCCGCCGCCGCAAGCTCGTCCGGAGTCGAGCGGCCGAGGTAGATCTCGGTCGTCCGAGAGTCGGCGTGGCCGAGCATTTGTTGCGTCTCTCGTAGGCCCGCGTGGCGGACCATGTGGTCAGCGAAGGCGTGCCGCAGGAGGTGGGATAGACGCGACCCGAGCCTGCAGAACGTGGCGCGGCCGAACCACAACGAGGGCGATCCAGTTCTCCATGAACTTTTCGAGAAGCGAGCGCCGCCACATGGGAGAAATACAGCCTAGTAGTCGATTAATCTGCGCGCATGCTGACGAAGAGCAGGCTTGCCTTTGCGAGTTTCCATTTCCAAGTGACGAGCAGCGCGCCTTCGGAATTCACCGGTGGCGACTACCTCGACTGGATTGAGAAAACCCTTGGCGAAATCGCAACGGTCACCAATATCCACATACGGGCCCGGGACAACTACAGGCTGCGGGAAATGGAACTGCCGAGTTCCGAGGAGCTGCAAGCTATGGAGGAGGATGACTACTTTTTCCCCCGGCTTCAGTTCGTCACTATCGAATTCGAGATCAGCGTTCCGACCCGATTCCAAGCCGAGCTAAGCGAGCGAGGACTGCGTCTCGACGATCAGGTTGGTGAGCGCTTCTCCATTTCGGTGCAGGATGGCTGGAAGACGTCCATAGTCATGATCCGGCCTCTCGATGGTTCAGGCGATCCCTGTGACGGAGTGATCGTCGTCCGCGAGTTTCTGAAGCGCGAATTCGACCGGCTGGGAGAACGGCCAGTTGGATTTCGGTGCCTTGGTCCGAGCCCAGCGCACATCCGAATTCTCCTTGAGCCACGAAGCGGGGTTCGGGATTTCGAGCGGACGGCGCACCGGCGACGCGGGTATGACGAGTACGACATCAGGTGCGGTGACGGCTACGAATCCGATGATCAGATGTGTCGCGCGTTCTTCCTCCGGGTTGGTCATGAGTTAGACATCTACTATCGGATGGCAGTCGCCCGGGGACGACATTTACGTCTGTGGGCTGAGGCCGTCAGTGACACGGACGCGATTCTCGACGCGTATAAGCGCCCCGGGTTCAAAGGTTTCTTGTCTCGGCTTCTACAAGGCCGGAAGGCACGCGCCGCCCTTATCTCGCTCGGTGAAGTTGAGTTGCGGCAGCAAGACGACAAGCAAGAGTTCGATCACTCGTTTCGCGCTACCTACGACGTGGGTGACGGGCTGTTTTCGGAGGCGATTCGAGACGATCTCGACGAGCTTGAGCCACGCCCCATAGCGCCTCTGTCTTCACTCTTGCAGCTATTGGACGGGAGTCGGCAGGCCCATCGCGACGTCGCAGTCGCTTCTGTCGCAACCCTTTTCGGCGCGGCAGTCGCGGCAGTCGCGGCTTTGATAGCCGCTGGATAACGGCTGTGGTTTACGAGGTCAAGTCGAGGCCGGTCCCGGTGCGCGGCGGCAGTCCGACGAGCGGCGTTCAGGCGAGCGGGCGGCCGCGGCGGACGCTGCGCGTCCGGGCGCGTCCGTCCGTCCGCTCCGTCCGGCGGTCGGCGGGCTGAACGTGGGCAGCGGGGAGCGTCGCCCGCTTCCCCAGGTGGACCAAGCGCTTCACCCGCTCCGGGCGCTGCCGCCCGGAAGCTTCAGGAATCCCGGTAGTGGTAAGCGTTGACGATTAGGTCGATCATCGATGACCGGACCCCGCTCATCGGTCCACCCCGAGTGAGAGTCCGAGGTTTCGTTCCAGCGCATAGCCGGGCCGATGCGAACGCGGTATCCAAGGTCGCCGCCGTGGCGGTGGGTGCCGAGCGCGGCGCATCGATTCTCGTCCCAGCTCATTCCTTCGCTGACTCCCGGCGCCGTGACGGCCGTCACCAGGACTCGCGGCGATCGGACACCGGATGGGACCTGATCGGCGTACGTGTTGAGGTTCGCGAACAGCTTCTGCCGCTGGTCGCCCGCCCAGATTGGCGCGTAACCGGGGCATCGTTGCCGACGGCACCGGGTGAGCGGCTGCGGAACGACGCGACCGCAGTCCGGGCAGATCGGATCCGCGCCACCAGACGCGCCAGGCTGGCTGGACAAGACACTCGCGGGCTCGGGCGAGCGGCGGCTTTCGGCGGGGCCGCTACTTGGGTTCGTCGCCGTCGCCAAGCGCCCGGAAGTGCTCGACGTAGAGGCGTACTCTCGGCTCTAGGGACCGAAGGAGATCGTCCACCGGTTCGATTCCGGTAGGCGCCTTCCCGCCCCGCGAGCGCGGGTCGGGGGGACCCGGAGCCGGGCGGCCTCGAGTTCGCACTTCTCCGCGCTATCCGCGGATTACTGCGAACTCGACTCGGCGATCGCGGGCAATCGTCGCCCAGTGGGTGACAAAGGGCTAAAGAGTTGTCTCCTAAGGCGCTTTCGTCTTTCGGTCTGGCCTCGGCTACCGTATCCCGATGGGATCCGAAACTGGGAAGCGGACCTTGGGAGTCGATCCAGGCAGCGCCGATCCAATCCTCGATGTGTGTCCGACGTCGGTTGCGGTGATCGACGCGGGCAATCGGATCGAATGGGTCAACCAGACATTGCTCGACCTGTTCGGGTACCGGCGCGGTGAGGTCGTCGGGGAGACCCTGTCGTTCCTGCTGCCCGCTCTGGACGCGATCGAAGCGAAGGGCGAGCTCGCGGATCTGGCGCAGCCCATCTTGGCGACGGCCGCGACCGCCGACGGCAACGGGACCGAGGCCAGGGTCTGGATCGGGGCCCTGGGCGCGGAGGCGCCGCAGCGGAGGGTCGCGTTCATCGAGAACTTCCAGCCGGGGTCCAACGCCGTCGTCGCGCTGCGGGAGAGCGAGCGGCAGTTCCTCGAGGTCGTCGAGATCACCGACGACCTGGTCACGAAGATCGATGCCGACGGCCGCTTCCTCTTCCTCAACCACTCCGCCAAGCGCCTGTTCGGCCTGAGCCCGGAAGAATGCGTCGGGCTCGACGCGTTCCAGTTCGTCCACCCGGAGGACCGGGCCCCAGCGCAGCAGGAATACCGCGAGTGGCTCAGCGGCCACGGCCACACGGCGACGTTCGAGAACCGCTCGATCAGCCGCACCGGCGAGGTCCATCGGATGCTGTGGACCGTCAACGCCCGTTATGCCGACGACGGCGCCTTCCTCGGCACCTGGTCGATCGCCCGGGACATCACCCACCGTCAGGCGCTGGAGGAGGCCGAGCGCCGGCACCTCGAGGCCCAGGTGCAGCTCGGCGCCGAGCGGGCGCGGGCGGACTTCCGCCGCGAGGTGCTGAGGCGGTCGATCTTCGCCCAGGAGGAGGAGCGGCGGCGGATCGCGGGCGAGCTGCACCACGAGGCCGGCCAGACGCTCCTCGACATCACCCGCAAGCTCCACCGGGTCGAGATCGCCGAGGACCTGAACGAGGCGCGGCGCGAGGCGCGCGACGCGCAGCGCGACCTGCAGCACGCGATGGGGGAACTGCGGCGCCTGGCGGGCGGGCTGCGCCCCGCCGCGCTCGACGATCTCGGCCTCGGCGAGGCGATCCGCGAACTCGTCAACGACGCCTCCGCGACGCTGCCCGTCTCGCTCACCTGCGACGAGCTCCCGCGGCGGATCGACCCGGCGGTGGAAACGGTCATCTACCGCGTCGTCCAGCAGGCGCTGAACAACTCGATCCAGCACGCCGCGGCGCGCCAGGTCCGCGTCTGGCTCTCCTGCCGCAACCAGACGGTGACCGCCGTCGTCGAGGACAACGGCCGGGGCTTCGACGAGGACAAGCTCCCCAGCCACAGTCACGGGCTGACCGGGATGCGCGATCGCGCGAGCGCGGTCGGGGGACGGCTGACGATCGCGGCCACGCCGGGCAGCGGCGTCCGCGTGCGCCTCGACGTGCACCTCGACGACGACCCCGATGTCGACGAAGGCACCACCACGGTCCTGATCGCCGGCTGTCACCCCATCCTCCGCGAGGGGCTGAAGCGGATGCTCGAGACCCAGGAAGGCCTGGAGGTGATCGCCGAGGCGGACGATCGCGGCCAGCTGGTGCGGCGGGTGCGGGCCCACCATCCCTCGACGGTCGTGCTCGATCCGGACGGCTGGCCGAACGGCGCGATCGTCGACGGCGTTGCCGACGTCAAGGCGGTCTCCCGGCACACCGGCGTCGTCGTCCTCACATCGGAGGAGAACCCGCGCGTGATGCGTGACCTGCTCGAAGCCGGCGCGGACGCCTACCTGCTCAAAGACGCCGACCTCACCGAACTGACCGAGGGCATCCGCCGGGCGGCCAAGGGGGCCTCCTACGTACAGCCCGCGCTGGGGGCGAGGCTCGCCCGCCTCGACGACGACGACCCGATGGCGGCCCTCAGCGACCGCGAGCTGGAAGTCCTGCGTTTGCTCGCCCTCGGCCATACCAATCAGGAGATCGCCGGCAAGCTGTACCTCAGCGTCCGCACCGTCGAGGCCCACCGGACGCACATCAATCAAAAGCTGGGCATCTCCTCGCGCGCCGACCTCGTCCAAAGCGCGTTGCAGGGTGGCCTGCTGCACCCGGTCGACTCGGCGGGGCGAAAAGTTACTGATCTCGATTACGGGCCTACTACGGATGGGGGCACCGGTTCCGCCGGCTAGGTTCGCCTTGACCAGTCCCCACCCGGGGGCATGGCGGTCAAGGGTGAAGATCAGGAGGAACCATGAGGTCAACCCGGTTGATCCGGACATGCTTTGGCGTCATCGCAGTAGCCGTCCTGTCGCTGATTATTGCCGCGTGTGGGTCCAGCGGCGGAAGCGGGACCGGGACTCAGGAAGCGACCACCGGAGCCGAGGAACCGGCCGGTGAAGGGGCCGGCACCGATGCCCGGACCGAACGGGCCGAAGAATTGGGACGTCAAGCCGCCGAAGAAAGCGGCGCCAGCGTAGAACTCCCGCCGAAGAAGGCGGGCATCCTGAACATCCTCGGGTCGATCGAATCGGCCCAGCGCTCCGAAAAGGCGATGAAAGCCGCGATCGCGGACCTGGGTTGGACCTCTTCGAGCTGCGACGCCGAAGGCGACCCGACGAAAATGACCGCCTGCGGCAACTCGCTGCTCGACAGCGGCGTCGAAGTCATGTTCACGATCGGCATCGAACCGAGCCTGATCAAGGGGCCGCTGCAGAAGGCCAAGCAGGAGGGGGTGCCGGTCGTCAGCTTCGCCGGCAAGGTGGCGCCGGATCCCCTGTGGGCGGGCGCCTACTACCCGAGCGACCCCGAGTCGGGCACGATCCTCGCGGCCTACGTCGAGGAACGCCTGAACGAACTGGAAGGCACCAAGGAAGTCGCGATCAACAGCTACCCGGCCGCGTGGTCGGAACTGCGGACCGACCGCTTCCGGAAAGTCGTCAAGGAAAATCCCGACTGGAAGCTGGTGGCGAACCAGACCACCGACGCGGCCAACCTGGTCGAAGGCACGCGCCAGCAGGTCACCGACACGCTGACCGCCAATCCCGACATCAAGGCGTACTGGTTCGGCTTCGACTCGGCGGGCCAGGCCGGGGGCCAGACGATCGCGGCCAAATACCCGGGCAAATCCTTCCCGGAACGGCCGCTCGTCGTGACCTTCGACGCCGACCTGGCCACGCAGGAACTGATCCGCGCGGGGGCGATCGACGCCGTCGTCGACGTCGCCTACCCCGCCTCGGCCTGGGTCGCGGCCGATCAGGCGGCGCAGTTCTTCGCCAGGAACACCCCGA
Source organism: uncultured Actinomycetes bacterium (assembly GCA_937907435.1). GTDB lineage: Bacteria > Actinomycetota > Thermoleophilia > Solirubrobacterales > 70-9 > VAYN01. The sequence continues at coordinate 11,099 of CALCIA010000321.1, read as the reverse complement.
TGAGCACGTCGCCGCGGCCCAAGTACCTGGCGACGTTCTACGACAACGAAATCGTCACCAAGGAAAACCTGCCGCCGGAAGGTCAGTACCGGGAACCGAAGGACGACTACGAAAAGTTCTTCGAAACCAAGTGGGAAACCGAATTCGACAAAGGCGGTTGAGCGCCGGGGCGGAACCCCCGCCAGTTGCACGGTGAATCTGGTCGGCCAGGAGGCAGCTCTCCTCGCCTTGCGTGCCGACCGTCCGAACAAGTGAGCCCTCCCTTCCATCACCAAGGGCATCACTTTCGGCCAAGCGGGGTCTCCGCCGTCCGACGACGGAGGCCCCGCCGCTCTTCACACCGTGTGGCGGGATCAACCACAAGTGTGACTACGAAGAAAGTACCGATGTGAGGCAAGTGCGGAACTGTGATCTTGGAACAAGCAAGTTGGCCACCCAAACACGACTGATGGACACTCAACTTTCATGACATATTATTGCGGCGTCGACATCGGCGGTACGTTCACCGACTGTGTGGTGGTGGACTCGGATGGGGACGTGATCCTCGCCAAGTCGTCTTCCACTCCCGAAGATTTCTCGCAGGGCTTCATGAACGCGCTCGAGCAGGCGGCGCGGACCCTCGGTCTGGACCTGCGGGAGCTGCTCGCGAGCACCGAGCTGATGCTGCACGGCACCACCGTGGGCACCAACATCCTGGTCCAGCAGAAGGGCGCCCGCGCCGGCCTCATCACCACCTCAGGGCACCGTGACGCGCTCTTGATGATGCGCTCGAAGGGCCGCTCGGCCGGCCTGCCGTTCGAGCAGCTGCTGCGCGTGTCGCGCCACCGCAAGCCGAAACCGATCGTCCCGCCGCACCTGATCAAAGAGGTCACCGAGCGCAGCGACTGGCGCGGCGAGGTGATCGTCGAGCTGAACGAGGAGGAGGCCCGGCAGGCGATCCAGGAGCTCCTGGACCTCGGGGTCGAGGCGATCGCGGTGTCCTTCCTCTGGGGCTTCGTGAACACCGCGCACGAGCGGCGCGTCCGGGAGCTGATCGAAGAGATGGCGCCGTCGGTCTTCGTCACCTGCGCGCACGAGCTCGTCGCCAAGCCGGGCGAGTACGAGCGCACCGCCGCGACGGCGATCAACGCCTACATCGGCCCGTCCACGTCACGGTACGTCGAACGGCTGGAGGAGCAGCTGGCGACCAACGGTTACCGTAACCCGCTCCTGATCATGCAGGCGGCGGGCGGTGTCGTCCCATCGTCCCAGGCCGTCTCCTCGCCGCTCAACACGATCGGCTCCGGGCCGGTGGGCGGGGTGACGGGCTCGAAGGTCCTCGGCAGCCGCACCGGGCAGGAGAACATCATCGCCTGCGACATGGGCGGCACCTCCTTCGACGTGGGGATCGTGCGCGACGGGGCGCCGATCGCCTCCAGCGAGTCGATCACGAACCAGTACAGCTACTTCATGCCGCGGCTGGAGATCGAGTCGATCGGGGCCGGCGGCGGAAGCGTGATCTGGGTCGACGAGGGCAGCGAGACCTTGCGCGTCGGGCCGGAAAGCGCGGGTGCGGAGCCCGGGCCCGCGTGTTACGGCCGCGGAGGCAATCGTCCCACCGTGACCGACGCCAACCTGGTGTTGGGGTACATGAGCCCGAAGGGCCTGATCGGCGGGCAGTTGGGACTCGACAAAGACGCGGCGATGAGGGCGATGGAGAGCGTCGCGGACCCGCTCGGCATGGACCCGACGCAGGCCGCGGCGGGAGCGATCCGCATCGTCAACCACCACATGGGCGAGCTGATGCGCCAGATGACCGTGGAGCAGGGGCTCGACCCCCGGGACTTCGTCATCTACGCCTACGGCGGCGCGGGGCCGCTCCACGCCACCGGGTTCGCCCGCGAGCTCGGCGCCAAGCAGGTGATCGTCCCGCTCGCCGACATGGCGTCGACCTGGTCCGCGCTCGGCGTCGTCTCCTCCGACATCCTGCACGTCTACGAGCACGCCGAACTGCTGAGCGAACCGTTCGATCCCGAGCGGCTCAACACCATCTTCCGCGAGATGGAAGGGCGCGCGGCCGAGCAGTTGCTCGCCGACGGGATCGCCGCGGACGACATCTCGATGTCACGCAGCCTCGACATGAAGTTCAGCCTGCAGATCCACGAAGTCGAGGTGCCCTTGGGCAGCGAGGCGATCACGGCCGATGTGCTCAGTCGGCAGATGAAGGAGTTCGTCCACCTGTACGAGTCGATCTTCGGCCGCGGCTCGGCCTACGCCGACGCGGGGGTGCAGATCGGCCTCTGCCGGGTGCGGGCCTGGGGACAGATCCGGCGCCCCGGCCTCGCCGCCCGCAGTGGGGCGGAGGAGAGCCTGGAGCCGGGACGGCGGGAGGTCTACTGGCCGGAGCTGGGCCAGTTCGAGGACACCGCCATCTACGACGGCGCCGCCCTGCCGGAGTCGTTCCAGGTCGCCGGCCCGGCCGTCATCGAGCTCCCCGACACCACCATCCTCGTTCACCCTGGCGACCGCGCCCGCCTCGACCAACACGGCAGCGTAGTCCTGGACCTGGCCGCCGATGCCGGCGGCGGTAACGGTTCGTCTCACCTCAGGAGGCTGGTCAATGACTGACGACATCAAATGGGACGGCAGCGTCTATCCCTACGTCGCTCCGCCGGAGCTGACGATCGATCCCCGCCTGCGCCTGCACACCGAGGCGGAGACCGCGATCGACCCGATCGTGCATGAGCTGCTCCGTTATGCGCTGTGGAACGTGAACACCGAGCACGGCACGACGATGATGAAGATCTCGGGGTCGCCGATCTGTGCGTACGCACATGACTTCAACCCGGTGATCCTCGACGAGCGCGGTGATTATGTGTTCTTCGGGCCGTTCCTGCAGTACCTCTCGGCGGCGACGAACTCCTCGGTCAAGTGGACGCTTGAAAATCGCTCGGCCAATCCGGGGATCCACCCGGGGGACATCTTCCTCAACAACGATCCGTGGGTAGGGGCGCCGCACCAGTCCGACGTGGCCGTCTACGCGCCGGTCTTCGTCGAAGGCTCGTTGTTCTGCTGGGTCGCCAACACCCTCCACCAGCACGATCTCGGCGGCACGGCGCCGGGGGGCTTCAACCCGATGGCCGAGAACGTCCACTGGGAGGCGCCCTGTCTGCCGCCGGTGAAGATCGTAGAAGGCGGCATCCTGCGGGAGGACATCGAGGCGGTCTACCTGCGCTCCTCACGCGTGCCGGACCTGGTGGCCCTCGACCTGCGCGCGCAGATCGCCGGCTGCAACGTGGCGTCGGAGCGCATCAACTCGCTGATCGAGCGGCACGGGCCCGAGGTGGTGAAGGGCTGCATGCGCAAGCTGCAGGACGACTCCGAGCAGGCGTTCCTCGAGCGCCTGCGCTCGATCCCCGACGGGAGCTGGTCCGACGAGACCTGGCTCGAGGGCGGCCTGCCCGGGGACCGCGACCTCTACCGCAACCGGCTCACGCTGACCAAGGAAGCCGACACCCTGATCTTCTCCAACCGCGGGAGCGACCCCCAGGTCCCCACGGTGTCGACGATCTACGCCGCCTGGAAGGGCGCGGTCGTGTCGATGCTGGCCGTCCAGATGCTCTACGACCAGATGTTCGCGATCGAGGGCGCGCTGCGTCACTGTGTGTTCGACGTCGAGCCGGGGACGGTGACGTGTGCGACCCGCCCGACCGCCGTCCAGGCGTCCACCGGGTTGAGCCTGCCGCAGACCTTGGCGCTCGGCGGCCTGGTCGTCTCGCGGATGCTCAGCACGTCGCCGGATCCGGAAATGCGCAGCGAGGTGCAGAGCTGCATGTCGAACCTCTCGTTCCCGGTCAACAGCGTCGAAGGCACCGATCAGCGCGGGCACGCGTTCTCGACCTTCCTGATGGACCCCGCCGGGGCGGCGCTCCCGGCGTTCTCCTGGCGCGATGGTCAGGACACCGGCGGCTGGCCGTGGGACCTCCAGTCGACGATGCCGAACGTCGAGGAGCACGAGCTCTTCTACCCGATCCTCTACCTGTGGCGGAAAGAGGTGACCGACTCGGGCGGCGCCGGACGGTACCGCGGCGGGAACGGGGGAGAGTTCGCCTACGTCCCCCACCTGACCGAGAGCTTCCGCAACCTCACCGTCGGCAGCGAGGTGGCGATCCCGGGACCGCCGCTCTTCGGCGGCTATCCGTCGGGCACCAACAAGTACCAACACATCCAGGGCGTCGATGTCTGGGACGCCGTCGCGCGCACCGAGAGGATGCCGCGGAGCGCCGAGGAGATCGAGGGCGGGACCCGCGACTGGGTTCCGGCGAAGTCCTTCGATCGGAGTGTGACCGAGGGCGACGTCTGGATCTGCGCCTGGTCGGGGGCCGGAGGTTACGGCGACCCGCTGACCCGCGATCCGGAGGCGGTGCGGGCCGACGTCGCCGCCGACCGGACCTCGAAAGCCTGGGCGCGGAGCGCCTACGGCGTGGTCCTGGTCGGCGAGGGGCATCGCGTCGAGGTCGACACCGATGCCACCGCCGCGCTGCGGGAGGAGCTCCGGGCCGCGCGCCTGAGCGAGGCGAAGCCATATGACGGGCCCCGGGACGAGCCGCTCGGCGAGGCGCCGGACGTCGGGCCGCTGTCGGAGAACCTGGAGATCCGCGACGACCGGATCTGGTGCGGCCAGATCGCCCTCGGGTCGGCACGCGAGAACTACAAGTACGGCGTGCTCCTGCGGGACCGGCCGCTCACCGATGCCAACCCGAACATCCGCGACCCGGAGATCTACACCGATCGGGCCGTGCGCTTCCGCGAGTTCATCTGCCCCGAAAGCGGCGAGCTCCTGCAGACGGAAATCTGCGTCGACGGTGACGTGCCGCTATGGGACCTGCGGCCAGGCGTCGCCTTCCCGCGGGGCACGGCGAAGGAGGAGGATTAGGGTGATCAAGCGGGTGTCGCTGGTCAAGCTTCGGGATGACATCCCGCTGGCGCTGGCACAGTCCTATTGGGTCGAGCAACACTCCGCCCGGGTCAGCGGCGCGATGGCCGATGCGGGCCTGCGGAAGTACGTGGTGAATCTCGTCGACCCGGACCAGTCCGCGGCCGCGCGCCACCCGCTGACGCCGGACGGGCCCGACCACCTCCTCGGGTGCGATGGGTTCGCCGAGACCTGGTACGACGACTTCGACTCCATGCAGCGCCTGCTCACCGCGAACGTGGACGCGGCGCGTGGCGACGAGGACCAGTTCATCGAGCAGGTAAGGGTGTTGATCGTCGACGAGAGGGAGATCATCTGACATGCGAATCGGTTACCTGCTTGACCTCAACAAGGGTGGGTACGACCAACCTCTCCCCGACCGGGAGGACGTCCACGACACGCTCGAGGCGATGATCCAGGAGGCGTTGGTCGCCGAGGAGGCGGGGTTCCACTCGATCGGGATCTCCGACCGCCACGGCCGCACCGAGGTCTACTGGCCGGGCCCGATGCAGTTCCTCACCATCCTGGCGCGTGAGACGAAGAAAGTGGCGCTGGGGACGTACTGCCTGGTCCAGACCCTCTGGCATCCGATGCTGATCGCGGAGCAGACCGCGGTGGCGGACAACCTCTCGCGGGGCCGCTTCTTCCAGTGCCCCGGCCGCGGCTATCACTCGGGCTACTGGGACTATTTCGGCATTCCCCAGGAGCGGATGCTCGGGCGGTTCCTGGAGGGCGTGCGTTGCCTCGAGCAGGCGTTCGAGAGCCGCGGGCGCCCGTTCACCTTCGACGGCGAGTTCTACCAAGTGTGGAACCAGATGCTCTCGCCGCAGCCGTGGCAGGACCACGTGCCGATCTGGGGTACCGGGCAGGCCCCCGCGGCGATCAAACGCGCCGCCTCCTATGCCGATTCCTGGGCCGGCGACCCGTTCCCGCTCGAGAAGGCCACCTGGGACCGTGAGCTCGGCGCCTATCGCGAGGCGGCCACCGCCGAAGGCAAGGAGCCGTACGTGATCCTGATGCGCGACGGGTGGGTTGCGGACAGCTACGAGGAGGCGATGGAGGAATTCGGGACCAACTACCTCGACGAGGTGCGGTTCTACGCCCGGCACGGGATCGTCACCCACCATCCCGACTTCCAGCACGAGGACGACTTCACTCCCGAGGCGACGCGCGAGCACCTGGTCATGGGCAGCGCCGAGGAGTGCATCGCGCAGATCGAGAAGTACCGCGAGGAATACGGGGTGGACTACATCATGATGCGCTTCCGCATGACCAACGGCCCGTCGTTCGAGGCCGTCCGCGAGCAGATCAGGCGCTTCGGGGCTGAAGTGTGCGCGCACTTCCACGACCTCTACCCGCCACCCGAGCATCCCGCGATCCCGGAAGGAGCGCGCTGGTGAGCGCCGCCAAGGAGCGCGAGGTCGACGAGATCACCCTCGCCGTCATCCAGGGGATGCTCGAGGCGACGACCCGTGAGATGACGGTGACGATGGCGAACACCTGCCGGTCCCCGATCCTGAAGCTCGCCCACGACTTCTCGAACGCGATCTTCGACTGGGTGCCGCAGATGGTGGTCCAGGGGGAAGACATCCCGAACCACCTCGGGGCCCTGATGTACTCCTGCCGCGACGTGGCCGAGTACTTCGGCGACGACATCAGGCCGGGCGACCTCGTGTACCACAACGACCCCTCGACCGGGAACTCGCACCTGCAGGACATGTGCGTCTACAAGCCCGTCTTCTTCGACGACGAGCTGCAGTTCTGGGTCGTCAACAAGGCGCACATGACCGACACCGGCGGCCCGGTGGCGGGCGGGTACAACCCCGAGGCGCGGGAGATCTACGCCGAGGGCCTGCGCATGACCCCGATCAAGATCGCCGACGAGGGGGTGATGCGCAACGACATCGTCGACATGATCCTCGCCAACGTCCGCACGCCGGAATGGCACCGCGGCGACCTGATGGCGCAGATCGGCACGCTCGGCGTGGCCGAGCGGCGGCTGGTCGAGATGATCGGGCGCATGGGCCGGGCGACGGTCCGCGACTGCGTCGCCGAGATCCTCGACCGCTCCGAGGTGTGGATGCGGAAAGAGATCGCGAAGCTGCCCGACGGCGTGTACGAGGGGGAGGCGCCGGTCGAGGACGACGGCGTCAACGGCCCCAGCACGATCCACTGCACGGTCACGATCACCGGGGACGAGATGGCGCTCGAGTACCGCAGCCGTCCCCAGGGCGAGAGCTACATCAACGCCTACGAGCCGATCACCTCGAGCATGGCCTACCTGGGCGTCCTCTTCTTCGTCGACCCGGCGATGCCGCACAACGCCGGGATCTACCGGCCGATCGCCTTCGACCCGGGACCGAAGGGCTCGCTGACCAACGCGGTCCATCCGGCGCCCTGCTCGTGCAGCACCTCGACCGTCGGCGAGAACATCACCGAGGCCGTAGTCAGCGCCCTGAACAAGGCGGCGCCGGAGGCGGCCGCGGCGGGGTGGGGACACATCACCGCGCTGATCGCCTCGGGGGTCAACCCGAAGAACGACGAGTACTACATCTACTTCGGCTTCAACACGCTGATCGGCGGGGGCGGGGCGTTCACCGGGCTGGACGGTTGGAACAGCCTCGGCGCGACCGCGTCCTCGGGGTCCCTCTATACGGACGACGTCGAGATGGTCGAGTACGAGTACCCGATCTTCGTCCACCGCTTCGAGCTGCGCCCGGACTCCGCGAGCCCCGGCCAGTGGCGGGGAGGCTTCGGGCCGCGGTACGACTTCGAGTTGATCGGCCACGAGGGCACGGTCACCCGTTGGGGCGAGGGTGAATTCCCCGCCGTCTCGGTGCTCGGCGCCCACGCCGACCTGCCCGGACGCGGTGGCAAGTACTTCATCCGCCACGCGGACGGGTCGAAGACGGAGATCGGCCGCCACTCGGTCGAGCGCAAGCTCGTCAAGGGCGACGTGCTCGAGTGCCACGTCATCGGCGGCGGTGCGGTCGGCCCGGCGCGCCGGCGCGACCCCGAGCTGGTCGCGGCCGACGTGCGCTCGGGGCTGGTCAGCCGGGAGAGCGCGGAGCTCGAGTACCGGGTGGCGTTCGCGACGCCGGACGGCCACTCGGTCGACGCGGAGGCAACCGAGCGGTTGCGCGCCGACGGACAAGACGATCAGGCAGGGAGGTAGTTCGGATGTACCGACTGGGCATCGACATCGGGGGGACCTTCACGGACTTCAGCGTGGTCGACGAGACGGGCACGCTGTCGATCGCCAAGGTCCCCAGCGACCGCCGGCACCCGGCGAAATCGATCCGCGAAGGCATCGCCCAGGTGGCGGAGCGCCTGGGCGTCTCGCCGCCGGAGTTCCTCGAGCGCTGCGACGAGGTGATCACCCACGGCTCGACCGTGGCGGTCAACACCTTGATCCAGCACAACGGCGCCAAGGTGGGGCTGTTGTGCACCGAGGGCTTCCGTGACTTCCTGCAGATGCGCGGCGGGCACAAGGAGCGTCGCTATGACTTCCGTTACCCACCGCCGCCGGAGCTCGTGCCGCGCTACCTGAGCCACCCGGTCCGGGAGCGGGTGAACGCCGAGGGTGAGGTCCTCACCGAGCTGAACGAGGACGACGTCCTGGAGGGCATCGAGCTGTTCAAGGCCGAGGGCGTGGAGGCCGTCGCGGTCGTCTACCTCTGGTCGTTCCGCAATCCCGAGCACGAGCGCCGCACCGGCGAGCTGCTCGCCACCCACATGCCCGACGCCTACCGGTCGCTGTCGATCGAGGTGCTGCCGCAGATCAGGGACTACGTCCGCACCAGCACGACCGTCGTCAACGCCTACCTCGGGCCGGTCGTCACCACCTACGTGGACGAGGTGCAGGCGCTGTTCGGAGAGCTGGGGTTCGGCGGCGACATCCAGTTCATGCTCTCGAACGCCGGCGCCGTGTCGGCCGACATGCTGCGGCGCCTGCCGGTCGCGTCGATCAACTCGGGCCCGGCCTCCGGTCCCACGGCGGGGACGTACTTCGGCAACTTCATCGGCGGCGACCGGGTGCTGACCGTGGACATGGGCGGCACCAGCTTCGACATCAGCCTGGCCGAGCAGGGCCTCTCGCCGCTGGTGCGCAACGTCGACGTCCACCGTTACCGGGTCGGGGTTCCGATGACCGACATCAACACCCTTGGCGCCGGCGGTGGTTCGATCGGCTGGGTCGACCCGTCGGGGATCCTGCGCGTCGGGCCGCGCAGCGCGGAGGCCCGTCCCGGGCCCGCGTGTTACGGGCACGGCGGCGAGCTGCCGACCGTCACCGACGCCGACGTCGTCCTCGGCTACATCGACGCGGAGTACTTCCTCGGCGGTGGCATGCGGCTCGACGTCGAGGCGGCCCGGCGGGCGTTGCGGACCCACCTCGGCGAGCCGCTCGGCCTGACCGAGGAGGAGGCGGCCGCGGGGATCTACCAGGTGGTCAACCGCAACATGGTCGACGGGATCAGCGAGGTCTCGATCGAGCGCGGGTACGACCCGCGGGACTTCGTCATGGTGTCCGGCGGCGGGGCGGGCGCCGTGCACGCCTGCGCGCTCGCCGACGAGATGGAGATCCCGACCGTGATCGTGCCGAAGGTGGCCAGTGCCCTCTGCGCGTTCGGCCAGCTGGTCGCCGACGCCAAGCACGACTACGCCCGCTCCGTGCTGTCGAACATCGAGCTCCTCGATCCGGCCCGCATCGAGGAGCTCTTCGCGGCGATGGAAGCCGAGGCGGGGCGCGACCTGTCGCTTGGCGACGGGGATCGCCGGAACGGGCTGGAGCGGCGACGGACCGCGGAGATGCGGTACGTCGGCCAGATCCACGAGGTCGAGGTCGAGATGTCCGACGATCTCGCCTCGGGCGGGCTCGAACAGCTCGTCGCCGCCTTCCACGAGCGCCACGAAACGCTCTACACCTACGCGGAGCCGGACAGCCCGTGCGAGGCGATCAACGTCCACCTGAGCATCTCGGTGCCGCGGCCGCCGATGCCGCTGCCGGAGTTCGAAGACGAGTCCGAGGTCCCCGCGGCGGCGATCAAGGGGACCCGGCGCGTCTGGATGGACGGCGAGTTCCGGGAGGTCGACGTCGTCGAGGGCGACCTGCTGCGCCCCGGCAACACCATCACGGGCCCGGCGATCGTCGAGGAGACGACGACGACGATCGTGCTGTTGCGGGACTGGGAGGCGCGCCTCGACGGCCGCGGGTTCTACGAGCTGAGCCGCCGCAAGTGAGCGACCGGGGTGGTGAGCCTGCCGCGCGGCTGGCGGCGCTCGAGGCCCGCGCCGAGGTCCAGGAGATGCTGGCCCGCTACGTCCGGGCGGTGGACGCCGCCGACCTCGGCGCGATAACCGACATCTTCGCGCCCGAGATCGTCTGGGACAGTCCCGGTCGGGTCAGGCTCGAAGGCATCGAGGCCGTCGCCGAGTACTACGCGAACTGGTTCTCCTCTCCCTACCGTGACACCCGCCACCACGTGACCAACCTCGCGATCGAGGTCGGCGCGGGGGGCGAGGAGGCTCACGTCGAGAGCTATTACCTCGAGCTGGCCTCCTACGGCGAGCTGTCGATCGTGGGGTACGGGAACTATCGGGACGAGTGTCAACTCGACGGTGGCCGCTGGCGGATCCTGCGCAAAGAGGTGGAGGTGCTCGGGTTGGCGCGCGTCGACCAAGGCTGGGCCGGCGGGATGTTTACACCGGAGCATGCCCAGTGACCCGGGGGAAGGGACCCGCCCCTCTCGCCACGGCCCGGGCAGGCTGTGGCCGTGGCCAGAGGGGCGGGTCTACGAGGAGTGGAGGATCGTGCGCGGGAGCGTCACGGGGGTGCGACGGGAGTCCCACGGATCCGTCACGGAAGTCGGGCGCCGTCACGGAGATGTCGAGATCGCAGGCCTTATGCCCGTGTTGTCCAACACCGACCGACGCGCTGCATGAGTTGACCCCCCTATAGGGGCCCTAAAACACGCAGCGCGTTTTAGGGCCCTCGATTCAGGCCCGGAATGAGCCCTAAGGGGACGGAAAGTGTGACGTTCTCGGCGTCTCTGTGACCGAAAGGGGCGAGGTGTGGAGACTCCTCGACCCGATCCTCACGGAAGTCCGACTTCGCGACGTCCCTGTGACGCCTCCCCCACGAAAG
>CALCIA010000320.1 GCA_937907435.1 uncultured Actinomycetes bacterium | reverse complement strand
CTCTCGCCACGGCCACAGCCTGCCCGGGCCGTGGCGAGAGGGGCGGGTCCTCCCCCGGGCGCCAGCTTGCGGGGCATGAGCCCTTCCGGGCGACAGCTTGCGGGGCCTGGACCCTTCCCGCCCGCCCGCCGGCAGGGCGCACCTTCGGCGCCCCGCGGGGCATGGGCGTATTGGTCGTGGAACTACTCGTCTAGGACCCGCGCGCCGGGTCATCGCCGATCCGGTGCGCGGCGCGCTGCTCGGCGATGCGGAGGAGGGCGGAGTCGTCCTCCTCGCCGTGGCCGGCGGCGCGGAGCTGGCGGAGCATCTGCTGGACCTCGGCGGTGAGCGGCAGCGGGGCGTCGACTTCGGCGCTCGCGCCGAGGGCGATCTCGAGGTCCTTGTGGTGGAGGTCGATCTTGAAGCCCGGCGCGAAGTCGTGGTCGAGGAAGTTGTCGCGGCGGACCTCCATGATCCGGTTTGCCGCCATGCCGCCGCCGACCGCGTCGAGGATCGCGGCCGGGTCGACGCCGAGCTTCGAGCCGAGGACGAGCGCCTCGGAGAGGCCGGCGAAGATGACCGCGACGACCACCTGGTTGCAGGCCTTGGCGACCTGCCCGGCGCCCGCCGCGCCGACGTGGGTGACGCGCGCGCCGAGCACCTCGAAGACCGGGCGCGCCCGCTCGACGTCGGCCGCCTCGCCGCCGACCATGATCGAGAGCGTGCCGTCGCGGGCGCCGACGTCGCTGCCGGAGACGGGCGCGTCGAGGAAGCCGACGCCGCGCTCACCGGCCTCAGCCGCCAGCTCGCGCGCGAGCGCGGGGGAGGCGGTGCCCATGTCGACGACGAGTGCGCCCGGGCGGGCGGCGGCGATCGCCCCGTCCGGCCCGCCGAGCACCGCGCGCACGGCGGCGTCGTCGCTGAGGATCGTGATCAGGACCTCGGCCTCGGCCGCCACCGCCGCCGGGCCGTCCGCGGAGCGCGCGCCCGCCTCGGCCAGCGCGTCGAGCGGCCCGGGGGAGCGGTTCCAGGCGACCACCTCGTAGCCGGCCGCGAGCAGGTTCCGCGCCATCGGCGCGCCCATCACCCCGAGCCCGATGAAGCCGATCGTCGTCGCCACCGCGCCGCAGGCTATGGCAAGCGTCCCCGGCCCGACCGGCCAGCCGCGGGTCCCTCCTCCCAGCTGTTCCTTTTGCCGGAACGGTCGGCACAAGGAACAGCTGGGCGGGAGGCCCAGAGGGCGACGCAGGGTGGGACTAGGAGCGAGGCCAGGGCGGCGATCTCAGCCGCCCCGTCGACCGCGCCGAACCCTTCGAGGTGCGTCACGTGGAAGAGGAGGTGGGGGACGGAGACGGTGAGGAAGCCCGCGCAGGCGGCGACGACGAGCAGGCGCTGCGGTCGCCAGGCGGCGATCCCGAGGACGACCGCGAAGCCGACGTAGAGCCCGCCCACGTCGGAGACCAGGTGCTCGTTGTAGGGCGGCAGCCGCTCGACCCAGTGGGCGAGGAACGGGAAGTCCTCGTAGAAGGTGTGGGGGACGACCAGCGCCGTGAAGCCGATGAAGAGGCAGTAGGCGCAGAGCACCAACAGCGCCGCCCGGGCGAGCCCCGGGGAGCGCATCAGCCTGGCTCCTCGGTCAGGCCGCGCAGCTTCTCCGGGTTGCGGACGATGTCGACGGCGGCGATGCGGCCGGCGTCGATCGTCAGCGAGACGACGCTGGTCGAGTAGCGGTCGTGGACGACCAGGCCCGGCGCGCCGTTGACGCTGGCGACGCGGCCGCGCGGCTCTTCGCCGCGACGGTCGGCGGAGCGGGCGAAGGCGACGAGGGCGCGGGCGATGCGCTCGGCGCCGAGCAGCGCCTTGCCCGCCGAGGGCACGCGGCCGCCGCCGTCGGAGCGCATGATCGCGTCCGGGTCGAGCAGCCCGAGCAGCGCCTCGTGGTCACCCTCCTGCCAGGCGGTGGCGAAGGCGGCGACGATCCGCTCCTCTTCGCCGCGGTCGGCGGGGAAGCGGGGCTTGCCGGCCTCGACGTGGCCGCGGGCACGCGAGGCGAGCTGGCGCACCGCCGCGGGCGAGCGCCCGACCACCGCGGCGACCTTCTCGAAGGGCAGGTCGAAGACGTCGTGGAGGAGGAAGGCGGTGCGCTCGGCGGGGGAGAGGCGCTCGAGCACGACGAGGAGCGCGGTCGACACCGACTCGTCGAGGGTCGGGTTCTCCTCCTCGCCGTACTCCTCGACCAGCGGCTCCGGCAGCCATTCGCCGACGTAGCTCTCGCGCCGGCGGCGGGCGCTGCCGAGCGCGTCGAGGGCGATCCGGCCGACCACCGTCGTCAGCCACGCCCGTAGGTCCTCGATCGCCGCCGTGTCGGTGCGGCCGAGCCGCAGCCAGGCCTCCTGGACGGCGTCTTCGGCTTCGGCGATGCTGCCGAGGATCCCGTAGGCCACGCGGGTCAGGTGCGGACGCAGGGACTCGAATCGCGCGGCGAGGTCGGCGCCGGCCCCGCGTCCTCCCGACGTGTCGCATTCGTCACCCATGCTTGAGCCATTCCTCGAAGTCCTCGCCCGGGGTGGCGGCCCGCTCGTCGCAGATCGCGCCCGCGGCGAGGGCCTTGCCGATCTTCCCCCAGGCGGGCACCCGCAGGGGCAGGCGACGCTTGCCGCGCGCCGCCGCCCAGGCGCCGCTCAGCTCGGTGAGGGTCTGGACGCGCGGGCCGCCGACGTCGGGGAGGCGACCGGCGGGCGGCGCGAGCGCCGCCTCGGCGAGCCGCGCCGCGACGATCGTCGGGTCGACCGGCTGCACCTTCACCCTGCCGGTCGGCCGCACGCCGAAGCGCGCCGCGGCGGCGAAGGCCGAGTCGAGCAGCTGGTGGAACTGGGTCGCGCGCAGGATCGTCCACGGCACCGCGCTCGCCTCGAGCGCCTCCTCCTGCGCGACCTTCGCCTTGTAATAGGACATCGGCACGAGGTCGATGCCGACGATCGAGATCGTCACGTGGTTGGCGACCCCGGCCCGCGCGCCGGCCTCGGCGAGCCGCCGGGTGCCCTCGACCAGCGTCTCCTTGGCACCTTTCTGCGAGTTGGCGGCGTCGACCACCGCGCTCACCCCGTCGAGCGCGAGGTCGAGGCCCTCGCCGCTGGTCAGGTCGACGCGCCGGTGCTCGGCGCCGGCTGGGACGCCCGCGCCGCCGCGGGTCAGTACCGCAACCCGCTCGCCGCGACCGAGCAGGTCGGCGACGACGAGCGACCCGAGCGTGCCGGTGCCGCCGACCACCGCGACCGTCATCGGCTTGCTCCGGCGGCGGCGTCCGCGGCCGCCGCTCCGCCGTCCGTCGTCCCCGCGGCCGCCTCTCCGACCGCTTCGCCCGCTGCCGGCGTGTAGTTGCCGGGCAGGGCGCGCGTCGCGATCTGCAGCCGGTTCCAGGTGTTGGTCGCGGCGATCGCGCAGAGGAGCTGGGCGAGCTCGGCCTCCTCGAAGTGCTGCTGCGCCTCGGCCCAGACATCGTCGGGGACGCCCGCGCGGTCGATGTGGGTGACTGCCTCGCAGAGGGCGAGGGCGGCGCGCTCGCGCTCGTCATAAAGCGGGCTCTCGCGCCAGGCGTCGAGGCCGTAGAGCCGCGCCTCGTCCTCGCCGCCGGCCCGCGCGTCGAGCCAGTGCATGTCGATGCAGAAGGCGCAGCCGTTCAGCTGCGAGGAGCGCAGCGCGACCAGGTGGTGGATCTTCTCATCGAGGTCGGGCGTTTCGCCGAAGCGGATCAGCGCCCCCGCTTGCTTCGGCGCCGCCGCCACGATCGAGAACCGCTCCGCCGGAAATCCCTCAGACATGTTTCGTCTCCTTTCGTTCGGTCTTCTGAATGAAAGACGAAGCACCCCCGCGCCCGTGTGACATCAACCCCCTCGCCGGCTGTTCCTTTTGCCGGAACGGTCGGCAAAAGGAACAGCTGCGCGGTGGGGTCATGCCTCGCGGGGGACGATCAGCAGCTGCTCGCTGTGGGCGAGCACGGTGCCGGCCGGGTCGAGGATCGCGGTCGCGGCGAAGCCCTTGCGTCCGGAGCGCCCGAGCGGCCGGCCGACGACGACGTGCTCGACTCCGGCGCGCGGCGGGGAGATGATCTGGGACTGCTGGCGGGCGAGGAAGGCGACGATCGGGTCGGCGCCGTGGAGGGAGAAGTAGCCGGGACAGTCGAGCGCCGCCCAGACGAACTCGGGGAGCACCGCGCCGTCGGCGTCGGCGGCCCAGTCGGGCGGCGTCCAGGGCGCGGCGACGAGGTCGGTCCCCGCGACCGGGCCGGGGAAGACGCAGAAGCCGTCGTGGCGGGCACGGCCGCAGACGAAGCAGTGGTCGAAGGTGCCGTCGCCCGGAGCGACGAAGCACTCGGTTGCCGCGCGCGCCGCGCCGAGGCTCACCGGCCGCGCATCCCAGGGCGCGAGCGGCGGCGCGGCGACGGCCTCGATGACGAGCTCGCCGGCGGCATCGATGGCCCGCACCGCGATAGTCGCGTCGATCTCCGACGCACCGTCGTCGTCACGCCGCGGACCTTGTCCGCCGTCGCCCTCGTCGTCATCCGCGCGCACCTCGAGCGCTTCGTCCAGCGGCACCGGCCGCCGCAGCGACACCGCCGCGGGTCCGCCGAGGTGGGCGGCAAGCGCGCCGGCGGAGTAGCCGCCTTGGCCGCTCGCGGGTGGGCCGTTGAAGCGGGAGGGGACGGTGAGGGTCGGCATCCGGTCGATCTTAGGCGGCTTGCCGGGGTGACGGGCAGGGCTTCGACGCCCGCCGGGTTGGCCGCGCCGACCGCATCACGACTGGGATTCGGGCGACTTTCTCAGCACTTTCGTCGGCGCGATCACCGTCCTGCTCGGCGCCTCGCGGAGCGTCCGCAAAAACGGAGCCGACACTCCGAATGATCGTGAGCACACCGGAGTCGTGACTCCGCTACGCCGGCAGGCGTCCTCGAGGCACGGGCGGATCTCGCCAACTTGGCTCGGGGAGCCACATTCCGCCGAGCGAACGGTTACGGTGCGACCGCCCCCGGAGACTCCAAGGAGCGAGGTATGCCAAAACAGACCAAATCGACTCGGAAACCTGCCGCGAAAAAAGCGGCCGCGACCCGGTCGAAAAAAAGTGCAAAAGCGTCCGCCAAAGGCGCGAAAAAAACGGCGAAAGCCGGAGCTAAAAAAGCCACGAAAGCCGTGAAAAAAACGGCGAAAAAAGCGGCGACGAAAGCGACGAAAAAAGCCGGCAAAGCTACGAAAGCCGCGTCGAAAAAAACGGCGAAAGCCGGCAAAGGCGCGTCGAAAGCAAAAGCCGCGGCGAAATCGAAAGCCAAACCGAAAGCGAAAACCGCCAAAGCCAAAACGGCGAAAGCGAAATCGGCTTCGAAAGCCGCCAAACCCAAAGCCAAAACGGCCAAACGGAAAGCGGCGAAAAAAAGCGCGAAAAAATAACCCGGCTGCCCTGAGCAGCCACGCCGGCAGGGACATCGGCGCCGCGGAGGGGAGCTGCGAGCTCTGGTCTCCGAACTCGCTCTACGCGTGCGACCGACCACTTGGCGCGAGCCGAACGCCCGCGCGGCTTCTGTCCCTACCGAGCGCCGGCCGGGCCGACGACGAACTTCGTCCGCCCGGCCGGCTTCGCGCCGGTCCCGGCGTTTGTCCGCGAATGGAAGGTCCACGCCCCGCAAGCTTTCGCTGGGGAAGGGACGAGGGCCCGCGAGCTGTCGGCCGGGAAGGGTCGCCTTCCCCGGGCCGGGGCCCCAGGCGAGTTCGCACTTCTGGGCCCTATCCGGTCATTACTGCGAACGCACCAGGGAAGGGTCCAGGCCCCGCAAGCTGTCGCCCGGGTAGGGGACGCGCCCCTCTCGCCACGGCCCGGG
>CALCIA010000319.1 GCA_937907435.1 uncultured Actinomycetes bacterium | reverse complement strand
GGCTCCTCATGGGGGTCACAGCCTGCCAGGACCCCCATGAGGAGCCCAGGACACACCTGCACCACCTCGGACGGCCACCAGCCCCCCGCACCCCCGCCCCAACGTCCCCTCAAACGATCAGCGATTCTCGCAACCCGATCGCCACCGCGTGACTCCGGTTCTTCGCGCCCAATCTCGCAAGCGTGTTCTTCATGTGGGTCTTCACCGTCTCCTCGGACAGCCCCAACTGGCGGGCGGCGACTGTCGTCGACTCTCCGTCGGCCAGCAGCTGCAGGATCTCTCGCTGCCGCCTCGTGATCAGCGCCCGTGAGCCTTTCGGCGGCACGTCGCCGTCGATGAAGCGCTCTTGGGCGGCCGCGGCGATCGCCGCCTTGCGCAGCTGCTCGGGGCCGGCGGTGCGGGCGACGTAGGCGGTCGCGCCGGCGCTGAGCGCGACGGTGGCCAGGTGGCGCTGGGGGCGGTCGCCGTGGGCGACGATGCCGAGGACCGGGGCGGCGCGGCGCATGGCGCGGATCGTGTCGGTGCCGCTGATCGAGGGGCCGTCGCCGTTGGGGCGCCAGCCCATGTCGAGGATCGCCACGTCGAAGTCACCGATCGCGCGCACGAGGTCCAGGCCTTCCTCGCGACCGGTCGCCTCCTGCACCTCGAAGTCCTTGGACAGGACTCCTCGGACCCCCAACCGCACCAGCGGATGGACGTCCACGACAAGACATTGTGGGCGTTCGCTCAGGACTGCTTCCGATCACTCGTTTGCGTGAGGGCACCCGGGTGGAGGGTTACGCCCGACGACAGTCGATCCTAGCCAAGGGCCGAAGGTGCGGTAGAAAGTCCCCGTGATCTCGATCACCTCGAAGTCGCGATATGCGGTCGTTGCGCTCGCCGAGCTGGCCCGTTCGGGGGAGCGACCGGTGCCGATCAAAGAGCTCGCCGAGCGCCGCGACATCCCCGAGCAGTTCCTCGAGCAGCTCTTCTCGACCCTGCGCCGCGCCGGTCTGCTGACCAGCCACCGCGGTATGCGCGGCGGGTACACGCTCTCGCGGCCGCCGGAAGAGATCACCGTGCTGGATGTCGTCCAGACCCTCGACGGCAAAATCGGCTCCGAAGCCGAAGAGGCCGGCGGCATCTGGGCCGAGGGCGTGGGCGCGCTGCGCAAGGTCTTCGGCCAGACGACGATCGCCGAAGTCGCCCGCCGCGAAGCCGAAGAGGCTGGCAGCGGCATGTACTTCATCTAGCCCGGCGCGCCCGAAGCGGCCCGCCGTTCCCTTTGGACTCCTGGAATCCAAAGGAACGGCTCAGCGGCCGGTGTTCAGCTCGACCGCGGCGCGGACCAGGTCCTTCAGGGCCGTCGCGTCGATCTCCTCGTCCTCGTGGATGTCGATCGCGCGGCGGGTGTTGCCCTCGAGGCTCGAGTTGAAGAGGCCCGCCGGGTCGTCGAGGGAGGCGCCCTTGGCGAAGGTCAGCTTCACGATCTTCTTGTAGGTCTCGCCGGTGCAGACGATCCCGTCGTGCTCCCAGACCGGGACACCGCGCCATTTCCAGGTCTCTTCGACCTCGGGGTCGGCCTCCTTGACCAGCTCGCGGACGCGGGCGAGGGTCTCGCCGCGCCAGTCGCCCAGTTCCGCGATGCGCTCGTCGATCAGCTGCGAGGGGGAGTCCGCCATGGTTGCCGTCCTTTCGTCGTGGCCGTGGTCGGGAGGCGACATGATGCCGCCCCCCGACCCAAAGCTAGTTGCCCTTGCTGACTCCCGAGTGCGGGACCACCGACCGGCCGGCACGCAGTTGCATCGCTCACCTTCCTTCCCTGACCGTGATGCTTCTGGACGGAATTCTTTGTATGCACGGTCGTTCGCCGCCCGAAATCGGTTCGGGTACCGCGACGGCCCGTTTTCGGGCACAATGGTGCTCTAGATAAATGGAATCGAGTGATCGAACAAGTCCAATGGGTAACGGCAGGCCGACGCGCGCCGAACGCGACAAGTCCACGGCGGCGACCGTGCTGGCGCATCCGCTGCGGGTGCGGATCCTGGAAGTCCTGAACCAGCGCGACATGAGCCCGGTCGAGTTCTGCCGCGAGGGCTTCGCGCCCGCGAGCATGGAGGTCTCCCACGTCGCCTACCACTTCCGCGAGCTGGCCGAGTACGGCGCCCTCGACGTGGTCGAACAGAACGCGCGGCGGGGCTCGGTCGAACACGTGTACCGCGGCCGCGGCCGCGCCTACTTCAGCGACCTGCAATGGAACGAGCTCGACCAGGAGGAACGGGTGCGGCTCAGCAAGACGATGGTCCAGGGGCTGATGGCCCGAATCGAAGGCGCGCTGATGTCCGACACCTTCGACGAGCGGGTGGACCGGCACCTGACCTGGATCGCGATGCGCCTCGACGAGCAGGGGTGGAGCGAAATGACGACCGCCCTCGGCGCCGCCTTCAGCGAAGTCGAACAGATCCGGGCGGACGCCGAAGCGCGCCTCGACCGCGATGGCGAGGAGGGGATTCCCTCCACCTGCGGGCTCCTCGGCTTCCCCTCGCCGCTCGGCGCGCAGCGGACACCGCCGCCCGCCGAGTAGCCCGTAGGGTCCGCCGCGATGAGCGACGGCGACGCGCGCACGACCGAGCGACTGGCCCTGCGGCCGCCCGGTCCCGGCGACGCGCCCGCCTACCGCGCGCTGCTCACGCACCCGACGATCGGCGAGTGGCTGCGGCCGCCGCCGCTGGCGCCGTTCGTCCCTGACGACGGCGACCGCTGGCTCGACGCCGACGCGCGCCACTGGGAGCGCTTCGGGTTCGGGCCGTGGGCGGTGGTCGAGCGCGGGAGCGGCGATTATCTCGGCCGGGTCGGGCTGCGCTGGAGCGAGATCGGGGACCGCGCCGGGATCGAGGTGCTCTGGGCGATCGACCCGCGGCGCCACGGCGAGGGCTTCGCGGGCGAGGCGGCCGACGCGGCGCTCGCCTTCGCCGCCGAGCTGGAGCTCGACGAGGTCTTCGCGATGATCCTGCCCCGCAACGCCGCATCGCGGCGCGTCGCCGAGAAGATCGGCATGGCGCGCGACGGCAACGTCGAGCACGCCGGCTTCGACCACCTGCTCTTCCGCTGCGCGCCTTCCGGCCCGCGCCGCGCCTAGACTCGGGCCGATGAGGATCGGACCGGAGGCCTCCGCGGTCGTCGGCAACACGCCGATGGTGCTGCTCGAGCGGCTCGGCGACGGGCTGCCCGGCCAGGTCTGCGCGAAGCTCGAGTACTTCAACCCCGGCGGCTCGGTCAAGGACCGGATCGGCGTGGCGATGATCGACGCGGCCGAAGCGGCGGGGGAGATCAAGCCGGGCCACTCGCTCGTGGTCGAGCCGACCAGCGGCAACACCGGCATCGCCCTGGCGATGGTCTGCGCGGCGCGCGGCTACGAGCTGATCCTGACCCTGCCGGAAGGGATGAGCCGCGAGCGCGGCAAGCTGCTGCGCGCCTACGGCGCCAAAGTGTCGGAGACGCCGAGCCTCGGCGGGATGAACGAGGCGGTCGCGCTCGCCGAGCAGATCCGGGACCAGCGCAAGGCCTTCATGCCGATGCAGTTCTCCAACCCCGCCAACGCCGAGGCGCACCGGCGTGGCACCGCGGAGGAGATCTGGCGCGACACCGACGGCGAGGTCGGCGCCTTCGTCACCGGCGTCGGCACCGGGGGCACGATCACCGGGGTGGGACGGCTGCTGAAGGAACGGGCGCCGGACGCGCTCGTCGTCGCGGTCGAGCCGGCCAGCTCGCCGGTGCTCTCCGGCGGCCAGCCCGGCCCGCACAAAATCCAGGGGATCGGCGCCGGCTTCGTCCCCGACCTGCTCGACCGCGCGGTGATCGACGAGGTGATCTCGGTCGGCGACGAGGACGCGCTGGAGACGGCGCGCCTCGCGGCGAGCTCCGAGGGCGTGCTGGCGGGGATCTCGGCGGGCGCCAACATCCACGCGGCGCTGCAGGTGGCGGCGCGGCCGGAGATGGCCGGCAAGAGGGTCGTGACGATCGTCTGCGATTCAGGCGAGCGCTACATGTCCCTACCCTTTTTCGCACCATGATCCGCAGGCTCATCGCCGAGATTCGCGCCGACGTGACGGCGGCGCGCGACCGCGATCCGGCCGCGCAGGGGGTCTCCTCGTTCGAGATCCTGACCAGCTGGGCCGGGGTGCAGGCGCTGCTCGCCCACCGGCTCGCCCACGCGCTGCGCGGCGCCGGGGTGCCCTGGGCGCCGCGGGCGATCGCCTACCTGACGCGGGCGGTCACCGGGGTCGAGATCCACCCGGCGGCGGAGATCGGCAAGCGCTTCTTCATCGACCACGGCTCCGGCGTGGTGATCGGCGAGACGGCGAGCATCGGCGACTGCGTGACGCTCTACCAGGGCGTGACGCTGGGCGGCACCGGCTTCCAGCGCGGCAAGCGCCACCCGACCCTCGGCGACAACGTCACGGTCGGCTCGGGGGCGAAGCTGCTGGGACCGATCGCGGTCGGCGACGGGGCGAAGATCGGCGCCAACACCGTGGTCGTCGAGGACGTGCCGCCGGGGGCGACGGTGGTCGGCAATCCGGGCCACCCGGTGCGGGTCGAAGGCCGCAAGCTGGAAGGTCCCGACGCCGACTGGATCCACCTCCCCGACCCGATCGCCGACGCGATCAAGGCCCTCTCGGAGCGGATTGCCGAGCTGGAAGCCCGGCTCGCGGAGGTCGACGGCGGCGAGGCCGACGCGGCGCGGCGCGAGAAGTCGGGCATCAAGCCCCGCACGGGCCGCTCCTCGGCCGGCGGCTGACCGCCTCGAAGCGCCGCCCGCCGCTCTAAGCTGCGGCTCGTGAAGAAGCGACTGCTCGTCCCGCTTGCCCTCGTGGTCCTGGCCGCGCTGACGATCAGCGCCTGCGGGGGCGGTGGCGG
Source organism: uncultured Actinomycetes bacterium (assembly GCA_937907435.1). GTDB lineage: Bacteria > Actinomycetota > Thermoleophilia > Solirubrobacterales > 70-9 > VAYN01. The sequence goes on along the minus strand of CALCIA010000319.1, from coordinate 10,529 downwards.
CGACGAAGACAAGATCGCCGAAGTGATCGAAAAGGCGGCGACGACCAGCGATCCCGGCAACTGCACGGAACTCCAGACGCAGCGCTTCAACGAACAGAACACCGAGCAGAAGGGCAAGGCGGCGACCAAGGCCTGCGAAGAAGAAGCGGAAGCCGGCGAAAATCAGGCCGAAGGGGCAAAGGTCTCGAACGTCTCCGTCAACGGGGAAAAGGCGACCGCCCAGGTCGCGTTCGAAGGCGGTTCGCTCGGCTCCCAGGAGCTCGAAGTCGCATTGGTCCAGGAAGACGGCGACTGGAAGCTCGACCAGGTCGAAGGCTTCGCCAACTATGACGGCCAGGCCCTCGGCGAAGCCTTCGAAAAGGAGTTCAAGGAAAACCCCCAAGGCCTGAGCAAGCAGCAAGCCGCCTGCATCGCCGAAAAAGTCGCCGGAGCAAGCCAGGCGGAGGCCGAAGAACTCTTCTTCAGCGGCTCCTCCGAACCGATCATCAAGCTGGCCGAAGGCTGCACGTAGCGTCGGGACGCCGGGTGGCGGGACAGGCGAGTTCGCACTTCTCCGCGCTATCCGCGGATTACTGCGAACTCGACTCGGCGGGTCACCCTTCGCACTCGGCCCTGCGAACCCGCACCGGTCCGCTCGTGCACTTGAGGGCGCCATAGCCCCCTCAAGTGCACGAGCGACGAATCCGGCGTCACGAGAGACGCGCAGATCCGTGGAGAAGGTCACGTAAGGGAGGAGAGGTGACACTCTCGTGCGCCTTCGTCCCGGATCCCGGCCTCCCCTCCCGGTGAGTTCGCACTTCTCCGCGCTATCCGCGGGTTTCTGCGAACTCACCGTGGTGGGCCCTCCCAGATGTCACGGGATGCGCACGGAAGGCGCAGGTCGTGACGGTTCCGTCGGCGACCCGTGAGGCTCCCGTGCGCCCTCCGTCCCGACTCCGCCTCCCGGCGACCCTTCCCCGACGCCCGGCCCGGCGGCTGATCGGCGGCCTTAGCGAGCCGGGGCCGCCGATCAGCCGCGAGGCGACAGCAATCCCTGCGCACGCCCCCGAGGCGCCAGCCTCCGTCGGCACCCCGGGGCCCGGTGGGCGGGACAGGTGAGTTCGCACTTCTCCGCGCATACCGCGGATTTCTGCGAACTCACCGACGGAGGAAGCGGGATCGGCCCCGCAGGCCCCCTCCGAGCCCCTGGCTATGCTCGGCGGGTGAGCCTTCAGGCCGACCAAGAGTCATTCCTGGGCGGCGATGGGTCGCCCTCCGGTGCGCCGACCGAGGCCGGAGCGGACCGGGTCGAGCGGCTCCTCGCCGGCCTCAACCAGCCGCAGCGGGAAGCGGTCGAGCACGGTGAGGGGCCGCTGCTGGTGCTGGCGGGGGCGGGGTCGGGCAAGACGCGCGTCCTCACCCACCGGATCGCCTACCTGCTGGCGACCGGGAAGGCCCGCCCCGGCGAGATCCTCGCGATCACCTTCACCAACAAAGCCGCGGCGGAGATGCGGGAGCGGGTCGGGGACCTGATCGGCCGCTCGGTGCGGGCGATGTGGGTGACCACGTTCCACTCCGCCTGCGCCCGGATGCTGCGCGTCGATGCCGAGCGCCTGGGCTACTCCAAGGGCTTCACGATCTACGACCAGGGCGACTCGCTGCGGATGATCAAACGCTGCCTGGCCGAGCTCGGCGTCGACCCGAAGCGCTACCCGCCGCGCGCCGTCCAGGGGAAGATCTCCGGCGCCAAGAACCAGCTGATCGACCCCTCCGGCTACAGCGAAATGATGGTCGGCGGCTTCGAGGAGGTCGTCGCCGAAGTCTTCCCGCTCTACGAGAAGCGGATGCTCGAGGCCAACGCGATGGACTTCGACGACCTGCTCGTCCGCACCGTCAACGTGCTGGAGCTCTTCGAGGACATCCGCGAGCGCTGGCGCCACACCTTCCGCCACGTTCTCGTCGACGAGTACCAGGACACCAACCACGCCCAGTACCGGATGTTGCAGTTGCTTGCCAAAGAGCACGGCAATCTGATGGTGGTCGGCGACGAGGACCAGTCGGTCTACAGCTTCCGGTCCGCCGACGTCCGCAACATCCTCGACTTCGAGAACGACTTCCCGGAAGCGGAGATGATCAAGCTCGAGCAGAACTACCGCTCGACGCAGACGATCCTCTCGGCGGCCAACGCGGTCGTGTCCCACAACCGGGAGCGGCGGCCGAAGGAGCTGTGGACGGAGGTGGTCGGCGGCGACCCGGTGCAGCTCTATGAGCTCGGCGACGAGCACGAGGAGGCACGCTGGGTGGCGGGGGAGATCGACCGGCTCGCCGAGGAGGACGACGTCAAGCGCTCCGACGTCGCGGTCTTCTACCGGACCAACGCGATGAGCCGGGTGCTGGAGGAGACGCTCGAACGCTTCAACGTCAACTACCAGGTGATCGGCGGGACCAAGTTCTACGACCGGGCCGAGATCAAAGACGCCTTCGCCTACCTCGGGTTCTTGGCGAATCCCGCCGACCTCGTCGCCTTCGGGCGGATCGTCAACTCGCCGCGGCGGGGGATCGGCGACACCACGCAGGGGCGTTTGACCGCGTACGCCAACACCGCCGGGCTGACGATCTGGGAAGTGATCGAACGGGTCGAGGACGTGCCCGGGGTCAGCGCCGCGGCGATCAAGTCGGTCGGCCGCTTCTTCGAGACGATGGACGCGCTGAAAGATCACGTCGAGGACTCCTCCGTGCACTCGCTGCTGGAGCGGGTGCTGAACGAGACCGGCTACATGGAAGCGCTGAACAACGAGCGCACGGTGGAGGCCGAAGGGCGGGTGGAGAACCTCGAGGCGCTGCTCGAGGGCGCCGCCGAGTTCGACCGCGAGCGGGAGCTCGAGGGCGAGAGCGACATCACCCCGCTGGAGGAGTACCTGCAGACGAACATGCTGCGCTCCGAGCAGGACGCGCTGGAGGGGGCCGAAGCGGAGAAGGTCACGCTGATGACGCTCCACAACGCGAAGGGGCTGGAGTACGACACGGTCTTCGTGATCGGCATGGAGGACGGCGCGTTCCCGCACATGCGCTCGCTGGAGGAAGGCGGCGAAGAAGAGGAGCGGCGCCTCTGTTACGTCGGCATCACGCGCGCCGAACGGCGCCTCTACCTGACCTGGGCGCGCGAACGCCAGCTCTTCGGCCGCTCCGAGCGCAACCTGCCCTCGCGCTTCATCGACGAGATCCCGGTCGAGCTGACCGAACGCAACTCGACCGCCGCGAGCGGCGGCATGACCTGGGGCTCGACCGCCTACGGCGGCGGCTCGGGCGGCGGCTTCGCCGACAACGGCTTCGGCAGCTCCGGCGGCGACGCGTTCGCCCCAGCGCAGCCGCTCGACCCCGGCCCGGCGCTGGAGATGCGGACCGGCGACGATGTCGTCCACGCCTCCTTCGGCGACGGCGTGGTGACCGGGACCGAGCCGGGCGGCGTGATCGTGGTGAGGTTCGACGACGGTAAGGAGCGCAAGCTGATGGCCGACTACGCACCGATCAGGAAGAAGTAGATGGCCGCGCGGGTCATCGACGGCAAAGCGGTCGCGGCAGCGGTCAAAGAGCGGGTCAAGGTCGACGCCGCCGCCTTCGCGGAGGAGTTCGGCCGCGCCCCTGCCCTGGCGACGGTGCTGGTCGGCGAGGACCCGGCGTCCCAGGTCTACATCGGCGGCAAGCGCAAAGCCTCGGGCGAGGTCGGCATCCGCTCCGTCCACCACGAGCTCGACGCCGCGACCCGCCAGGAGGACCTCGAGGGGCTGGTCGGTGACCTGAACGCCGACGAGGAGGTCGACGGCATCCTCGTCCAGCTACCGTTGCCCGACCACCTCGACTCCGACGCGGTGGTGGCGACGATCGACCCCGCCAAGGACGTCGACGGCCTCACGCCGGTCAACGCGGGCCTGCTCGCGCACGGCACGCCCGGGCTCGTCTCCTGCACGCCGGCCGGGGTGATGGAACTGCTCGCCCACGAGGGGGTCGAGGTGGAAGGCGCGCACGCGGTCGTGGTCGGGCGCTCGAAGCTGGTCGGCGTCCCCGTCGCCCGCCTCCTGTTGATGGGCAACGCGACCGTGACGATGTGCCACTCGCGCACCCGCGATCTCGACGCCGTCTGCGCGCAGGCCGACATCCTCGTCGCCGCGGTCGGCGTGCCGCGCCTGCTCGGCAAGGACGCGGTCAAGCCCGGCGCGGTGGTGATCGACGTCGGCATCAACCGCACCGAGGACGGCCTGGTCGGCGACGTCGACTTCGACGCGGCCGCCGAGGTGGCCTCGGCGATCACCCCGGTCCCCGGCGGCGTCGGCCCGATGACGATCGCGATGCTGCTCCACAACACGCTGGCGGCCGGACGCGCCCGCATGGCGAGCCGATGACCCCCGCCGCCGACGAAGGGCAAGGTCGGCGGCGACGCGGCCCGCGGCGCAAGGCGGCCGAGGCGATCAAAACGGGCGAGGAGGCGGAGTCGAGCGGCAAAGGCAAGCCGGCGCGGGATCGCGCGTCGCGCGGCGATGACGCGCCGCGTAAGGACGAGCCGCGCGGCGACGGCGACGCGCGCCGGGGCCGGCGACAGGGCGGAACGCGTCGCGGCGGTCGGCGCCTGCCCCGGCTGCGCGCCGGCGAAGCGATCGCGCTGGTCGCGGCGATCCTGCTCTTCATCCTGATGTTCTTCGACTGGTACGGCGCCAAGGCGACCACCAGCGCCGAAACGCTCGGCGGAGTCGTCACCGGGAGCGGCGGCGGCAGTGCCTGGGACACCCTCGAAGTGATCCCGCTGTTCCTGATGCTGGCGATCGTCGTCACCGTCGGCGCCGCGATCCTGCGCCTCAGCGGCACCGACTGGAAGCCCGCGATCCCGCCCGCCGCGGCGATCTGCGTACTCGGCATCCTCGCCGCGGTCCTGATCCTGATCCGGATCATCTCCCCGCCCGGTCCCGAGGGCGCCTTCTCCGAACTCGCCTACGAATCGACCCTGAGGCTGCCGATCTTCCTCGCCCTGGCCGCCGCCCTCGGCATCGCCTACGGCGGCTGGCGGACGATGGGCGAGGAGGGCACCTCGTTCGCCTCGATCGGCAAGAGCCTCGAGTCACCACGGCGCTCGCGTCGCCAAACCTAGGGCTTGTCGCCAGGCGGGCCGCCGCCCAGCGCCGTGGCCGCGGCGCGCCGCCCATGCCCGTCACCTGCCGCCCATGCACGCCGCCTCGGCGAGCGTCTACGCCCCAGCAGCGCGGTCGTCCTTTCGTCCGGCCCTGCCGGCGCGGTCGACTTAAGGTCCGGTAGACGGACGGAAGGACGACCGCGGCACGGTGGGCGGACGGAAGGACGACCGCGCTTGGGGGGCCGGGCTCTTGGGCGACCGGGCTCCGTGGTGCGGAATCCACCCGTACCGTGGATTTCGAACCACGGAACGAGTCGCGCCCCTTCGCGGTTGCACGGCACCTAGAATCCGCCCCGTGATCGATCGCGAGCAGGTACTTCACGTCGCCCGCCTGGCGCGGCTGCGCCTCGACGAGGCCGAAGTCGAGACGATTGCCGGGGAGCTCTCGGGCATCCTCGAGCACGTCGACCGGATCCGCGGCCTCGATCTGGAGGGGGTCGAGCCGACCTCCCACGTCGTCCACCTGGAGAACGTGCTGCGCGCCGACCAGCCCTGGCAGAGCATGCCGCCGGCGGTGGCGCTGGCCAACGCGCCGGAGCCCTTCGACGGCGCCTTCCGCGTCCCCTCGCCGCAGGCCGACGCCGACTGATGGCCGAGCTGACCGACCTGACCGTCGCCGAGGCGGCGGCGAAGATCGCCGCGGGCGAGATTTCCGCCGAGGAGTACGGCGCCGCCTGGCGCGCTGCCGCCGCGGCCGACGAGCTGAACGCCTACCTCTGGACCGCCGAGCATGCCGAGTCGCTCGAACCCGACTGGAACGGCGACGGCGAGAGCGCGCCTGCCGGCGAGGGGGAGGCGACGCCCTACGGGTCGAACGCGCCCGCGCCCGCCGAGTCGGGGCCGCTGGCCGGCGTCCCGATCGCGATCAAGGACATCTTCACCACCCAGGGCATCCCGACCACGGCCGGGTCGCGGATCCTGGAGGGCTACCGGCCGCCCTACACCGCGACCGCCGTGCGCAAGCTGACCGCCGCGGGCGCGCACGTCCTCGGCAAGACCAACATGGACGAGTTCGCGATGGGCTCCTCGAACGAGAACTCCGGCTACGGCCCGGTGCTCAACCCCTGGGACCGCGGGCGCGTCCCCGGCGGCTCCTCGGGCGGCTCGGCGGCGGCGGTCGCGGGCGGCCTCGCCCCGGCGGCGCTCGGCACCGACACCGGCGGCTCGATCCGCCAGCCCGCCTCGCTCTGCGGCATCGTCGGCCTGAAGCCGACCTACGGCGCGATCTCGCGCTTCGGGATGATCGCCTTCGCCTCCTCGCTCGACCAGTGCGGCCCGTTCACCCGTGACGTCACCGACGCGGCGCTCCTGCTCGGCGTGATGCAGGGCATGGACCAGCTCGACTCGACCTCGGTCGGGATCGAGGGTGGCATCGAGCTCCCCACCCGCGAGGACCTCGCCGGCCTGCGCTTCGGCGTCCCGCGCGAGCTCGGCGAGGCGACGCTCGACGCCGGCGTCCGCGCCGTCTTCGAGGCGACGGTGGCGCGGATCGAGGAGCTCGGCGGCCAGATCGTCGAGATCACCCTGCCGCACGCCGAGCACGGCATCTCGGCCTACTACGTGCTCGCGCCGGCCGAGGCGTCCTCGAACCTCGCCCGCTTCGACGGCGTCCGCTACGGCCTGCGCGAGGCCGGCGACGCGGACCTGGTCGAGATGTACGAGACGACCCGCTCGGTCGGCTTCGGTCCCGAGGTGAAGCGGCGCATCATGCTCGGCACCTACGCGCTCTCCTCCGGTTATTACGACGCCTACTACGGCCAGGCCCAGAAGGTGCGCACGCGGATTGCGCAGGACTTCGACGCCGCCTTCGCCGACGTCGACTTCGTGATCACGCCGACCTCGCCCTCGGTCGCGTTCGAGCTCGGCGCCAAGACCGACGACCCGCTGGCGATGTACATGAACGACTTCTTCACCGTGCCGATGAGCCTTGCCGGGATCCCGGCGATCGCGCTCCCTGCCGGGCTGGCGGCGCCGGAGGACGGCGGCGACGGCGCGCCGCGGCTTCCCGTCGGCTTCCAGATTGCCGCCCCGGCCTTCGCCGAGCAGAAGCTCCTGGAGGCCGCGCACGCGCTGGAGGGCGCGCTCGGCTTCGAGGCCGCCGCGGGCGACGCGATCCCCTGGAAGGGAGGTGCCCGCCATGCCTGAGGAGCTGGAGGCGGTCATCGGCCTCGAGATCCACGTGCAGCTCGCGACCCGCACGAAGATGTTCTGCGGCTGCGAGCTCTCCTTCGGCGACGAGCCGAACGTCCACACCTGTCCGATCTGCCTCGCCCACCCGGGCGTCCTGCCGGTCCCCAACGAGGAAGCGGTCCGTTACGCGCTGAAGATCGGGATGGCGCTGGGCTGCGAGATCGCCCCCCGCTCGATCTTCCACCGCAAGAACTACTTCTATCCCGACAACCCGAAGGCCTACCAGATCAGCCAGTACGACATCCCGATCTGCGGCGAAGGGAAGCTCGGCGACATCCGCATCACCCGCGCCCACCTCGAGGAGGACGCGGCGAAGACGATCCACGTCGGCGAATCGGGGCGCATCCACGGCTCCGCCGCCTCGCTCGTCGACTTCAACCGCGGCGGCACGCCGCTGGTCGAGATCGTCACCGAGCCCGACCTCCGCGGCGCCGCCGAAGCGGCCGAGTGGGCGCGCCTGCTGCGCGAGACGGTGCGCCAGCTCGGCGTCTCCGACGTGAACATGGAGGAGGGGAGCCTGCGGGTCGACGCCAACGTGTCGGTGCGCCCGGCGGGCTCGACCGAGCTCGGGGTCAAGACCGAGCTGAAGAACATGAACTCCTTCCGCTTCCTGCAGCGCGGGATCGAAGCCGAGCTGGAGCGCCAGCGCGAGCTGATCGGGGCGGAGGGGACGGTCGAGCAGGAGACGCTCCACTTCGACCCGGCGAGCGGCGACCTCACCTCGCTGCGCTCGAAGGAGGAAGCCCACGACTACCGCTACTTCCCCGAGCCCGACCTGGTCGCGATCGCGCCGACCGAGGCGATGCTCCAGGAGGCGCGCGATTCGCTGCCGGAGCTGCCCGCGGCGCGCACGGCCCGTTATGAAGCGGAGCTGGGACTCGACGAGGCGCAGGCGCGCCTGCTCGCCGGGGACCCCGACCAGGCCGCCTACTTCGAGGCCGTCGTCGCCGCGGTCGGCGAGGCTGCCGAGCCGCGCGTCGTCGCCAACTGGGTGACCGGTGACCTGACCGCGGCCCTGCGCGCGGCCGACGACGCCGAGCGCCCCGCGGTGCAGCCGCTTGCCGACCTGATCGGTGCCGTCGCCTCCAAGCAGGTGTCCCACGCGGGCGGCAAACAGGTGCTGGCGATCCTGGTCGCCGACGGCGACGCCGACGTCGCCGCGGTGATCGAGCGCGAGGGCCTCGCCCAGATGGGGGGAGACGACGGCGAACTCGCCGGCATCGTCGCCGCCGCGATCGAGGCCGACCCGGCCGCCGCCGAGCAGATCCGCTCCGGCAACGGCAAGGCGATCGGCGCCATCGTCGGCGCCGTGATGCGGGAGACGAAGGGCCGCGCCGACGGCGGCGAGGTCAACCGCCTCATCCGCGAGCAGCTCGGGCTGTGACGCATCGCACTTTGTAACACGTTGTTACAAGCTGCTACCGTCAGCGCATGGCTTGGAACGTCGTCATCGCGGGCGGTGGATTTGGGGGGCTCGCCGCCGCGCGGGAGCTCGAGAAGGTCATGCCGAAGCAGTCGGCGCGGCTGGTGCTGGTCAACGAGCAGAACTACGCGACCTACGCGCCGTTCCTGCCCGAGGCCGCCGCGGGGACGCTGGAGCCGCGCCACGTGGTGACGCCGCTGCGCGACATCCTCAAGCGAACCTACCTGCGGCTGGGTGAGATCGTCGGCCACGACCCGCAGGCCAAGACGGTCGAGCTGGCGGCCAAAGGCGGCGGCACGGAGACGATTCCCTACGACCAGCTGCTGCTCGCACTCGGGTCGGTCTCGCGGGTCCTGCCGATCCCCGGGCTGACCGAGCACGCGATGGGCTTCAAGAGCCTCGCCGACGCGATCGTCCTGCGCAACCGGGTGGTCGAGAACCTCGAGCTGGCGAACGCGACCGACGATCGGCAGCGGCGCGAGGAACTCCTCACCTTCGTCTTCATCGGCGGCGGTTATGCCGGGCTCGAGGCGCTCGCCGAGCTGCAGGACTTCGCCGCCGACGCGATGGACAGCTACCCGCGCGCCCGCCTGCACGGGATGCGCTGGATCCTGGTCGAGGCGGCGCCGCGGGTGCTGCCGGAGATCGACGAGGACCTCGCCGATTACGCCCTGCGGGAGCTGCGCGGCCGCGGCATCGACATCAAGTTGGAGACGCAGCTGAAAGAGGTGACGAAGAACTCGGTGACGCTCTCGACCGGCGAGGTCGTCCCGAGCACGACGGTCGTCTGGACCGCGGGCGTCGCCCCGGCGCCGGTCCTCAAGCAGCTGAACGTGCCGCTCGACGAGCGCGGCCGGGTCCCGGTCGACGACCACCTGCGGGTGGAAGGCCTCGACTCGGTCTGGGCGATCGGCGACTGCGCCGCCGCCCCCGACCCGCGCGGCGGCACCTGCCCGCCGACCGCCCAGCATGCGGTCCGCCAGGGCCCGGTCGCGGCCCGCAACATCGCCGCCGAGCTGGGGGTGGGCACCGCGGAACCCTTCACCTACCGCAGCGAGGCCTCCTTCGTGAACCTCGGCCGCTACAAGGCGGTCGGGCTGATCGGCGACCGCAAACTGCGCGGCTTCCCCGCCTGGTTCCTGGCCCGCACCTACCACATGAGCCAGATCCCGGGCTACTCCCGCAAGGCCCACGCGGTGCTCGACTGGACCGCCAGCATGCCCTTCAAGCGCGACATCGCCGAGCTCGGCTCGGTGACCCGGCCCAAAAGCCTCGGCTGAGCCGGTCGAGTTCGCACTTATCCGCGCATACCGCGGATAAGTGCGAACTCCAGCCGTCACAATGTGGCCATGGGCCTCGAGTACCTCCTCATCGTCTTCTTCTGCGGCGTAGCCACGGGCATCATCGGCAAGGCGAAGGGCAGCTCGTTCTGGATCTGGTTCCTCGTCGGCGGCGTACTGCCGATCCTCGGCCTGATCGCCGTCGTCCTCTACCGCCGCGAGAAGGACGAACCCGAACGCCAGTGCCCCCAGTGCCTGAAGCCGGTGAAGCTCTACGTCCAGGTCTGCCCCCGCTGCGGCACCGACCTCTTCCTGCCTGACCCGAGGGCGGTCCGGCATCCGGGGGTACGGGGGTAGGTGGGCGGCTCACGGGGCGGCGGGGGCGGGACTCCGTGGCCCATCCGGCCGTCCGAGGGAGGTCCTGGGCTCCTCATGGGGGTCCTGGCAGGCTGTGACCCCCATGAGGAGCCCAGGA
>CALCIA010000318.1 GCA_937907435.1 uncultured Actinomycetes bacterium | reverse complement strand
GTGTTGCACAACACGGGAGGAAGTCAGGAGTTCTCGGCATCTCTGTGACGACGTCGGACTCCCGTCACGGATCCGTGCCACTCCCGACGCACCCCCGTGACGCCCCCGCGCACGACCCTCCACACCTTCCGCACACCCGCCCCTCTCGCCACGGCCACAGCCTGCCCGGGCCGTGGCGAGAGGGGCGCGTCCGTAATCCGGGCGCCAGCTTGCGGGGTTTCGTCCCTCCAGGGGCCCCTGCCGGCGCCGAAGCCGCCACCGACGGCCCTCAGGCCGTCTTGCGCCCCGGCCAGCCGAGGCGGCGGGAGAGGTCTTCGGCGGCGGTCACGACCTCGGGGCCGTATTCGCGGAGGCGCTCGGCGGTCATGCGGGTGGTGGGGCCGGCGACGCTGAGGCCGCCGGCGACGCGGTTTTCGTGGTCGAAGACGGGGGCGCCGACGCAGCGGACGCCGTCCTCGTTCTCGACGTTGTCGATCGAGTAGCCGCGGCGGCGGATGCGGGCGATCTCGCGACGGAGCTCGTCGGGGTCGGTGATCGTGGTCGGGGTGCGGGGCTCGAGGCCCGCGGCGATGACCGCGTCCACCGCGGCCGGGTCCGACCAGGCGAGGATCGCCTTGCCGAGGCCGGTCGAGTAGAGCGGGTTGGTGCTGCCGGTGCGGGAGACCATGCGGATCGAGTGGGGGCTCTCGGCGCGCGCGACGTAGAGGACCCGGGTGCCGTCTGGGAGGCCGAGGTGGCAGGTCTCCCCGGTCCGCTCGGTGAGGCGGTCGAGCAGGTCGCCGGCCTGCTCGCGCAGCTGCAGGTGGCCGAGGAAGGTCGAGCCCCAGATCGCGCAGGTCGGGCCGAGGCGGTAGACGCCCGCGGCGTCGACGCGCAGGAGCTCGGCGTCGACGAGCGTGTCGAGGAGGCGGATCGCGGTGGCCTTGGCGACGTCGCCGCGGCGGATGATCTCGGCGAGGCGCAGGCCGCCCGGGTTGTCGGCGATCAGCCCGACCAGGCGCAGGCCTTTGACCAGCGCCTTCGCCGAGCCTGACGGTTGCGAACTGTCACCGCCGGCGCCCACGGCGCCAGTATAGGCGCCGTGGGCGAGCGGCCGGCGAGGGTCAGTGGCCGCGACCGTGATGGCCGTGATGGCCGCCATGACCGCCTTGTCCGTGACCACCGCCATGTACGCGTTCGCCTGCTTCGCGCGGCACGTAGAGGCGGATGTCGGAGATCGTCGCCGAGCCCTCGTAGTAGTTGAGGTGGGGGTCGCCGATCACGAAGTAGTCGGGATAGGCGGAGCCCTTCGGCCAGATGTGCGGGATCGTGAACGACCCGTACTTGCCGGTGTCGGTCAGCGAGCCGTCCCACTGGCCTTCGTATTCGTCGGGCGAGTTGTTGTAGTGCCAGATCGGGATGCCTTCTTCGACGAAGTCACGGTGCTCGCGGATCGTCACGTTGCCGACGTATTTGAAGTCGCCCGACATTTCCAGCGTGTAGCCGGTCTGTGAGCGTTCGATCCCGAACGTGTAGCTCTCGTCCGGCATCAGTTCCGGTTGCAGTTCGGCCGACTCGACGATCGCCCGCCCGGCTTCGCTGTTCTTGAAGGCGCCGCAGGGCGTCTGGTACAGCTGACCGGGGAAGAGGATCTCCGACTTGGCCACTTCGTCGCCCTCGCTGAACGTGGCGTTGATCGCGTTCCGTTCGCTCATCGGGCCGGTGTATTCGTAGAGCTCCTTCGTCTGCGGGTTGCAGATCCAGAAGCTCGGCGCGCTTTCGTCGGTGACGTTGAAGGCGTCGAAGCCGACCTTGCGATCGTGCACCACCGGGTTGTCGTGCGGCGCGTCGGGGAACCCGGTGATGTAGAGGAAGTAGTAACCGTTCTCCGTCGTCGAATCGGCGAAGTTCGGGTTGCACGGTTCCTGCGGGCCGGAGTAGTCACCGCCGCCGTTCCAGGGAAAGCTGGTGTTGCACTGGTCGGTGCGGTAACCGTTCAGCTTGCCGTCGTATTCGAGCGAGCCGCCGCGCTTGCCGCCGAAGTCGATCGTGTCCAGCTTGTACTGGATGCGGTACTGCGGAGGCAGGGGTTCGGTCGAGCGGAGGACGAGGCCGCTGGTGTTGTTCGGCTCCGAGATCACCGCCGCGCGTTCGTGGTTCGGCAGGGTGGTCTCGGTGAGCGAGGGGCTTTCCGCCGGTTCCGTGTCCTTGGCGTAGTTCTCCTGCGCCAGCTCGGCGGTCAGCCAGCCGTCCTGGCCGAACTGGACCCGTTTGCGGTCGAGCCAGAAGCTCGAGATGTCTTCTTCGAACGGGGGCCCGCCGAAGTCGTGGTAGTACTCCCCGTCCTCACCGAAGTACTCGGCGTACCAAGGGCTTTCCGGGCCGTAGGTGTCGTGGACCCAGGGGGTCGATTCGGTCGGGATCGGGTGGCGGAAGTCTTCCGCGTGGAGCAATCGCCAGTGGGCGGGGTCGGGGGTCGTCGATTCGGGGCCGACGGTGGTTTCGCCGGCGACGGCGGGGGCCGCCGCGACGGCGAGCGCGGCAAGTGCCGCGAGGGCCCCCAAGAGGACGGAACGGATGCGAGACGACATCGTGCACCTCTTTTCGGTTCGGGTAGACGGCGGCGGCGCCGCGGCGTCGCACACCGTTTTGGACCTCAGGTCCAAATTGACCGGGCCAAGCTACACCGCTACCCAAAATTGAGCAAGTCGTCAGCTGGGAAGGTGGCCGTTCAGGATCGCCGCCATCTCCGTCACCCGGCCGATCAGCACGTCGAGGCTGGTGCGGTGGAGGAGGGTGGTGACGCTGGCGGCGCCGGTCGGGCGCGGTCCGGGGCCGATGAACACGGGCAGGGCGACGCAACCGACGCCGGTCTCGTTCTCCTCGCGGTCGACCGAGTAGCCGTGGGCACGGATCGCCTCGAGCTCCTTGTGAAGCGCCGCGGCGGTGACGATCGTCGAATCGGTGCGCCGCTCCAGGCCGTAGCGCTCGACGTAGCCGGCGACCGCCGCCGCGTCGGCCAGCTCGTAGGAGAGGAGCATCTTGCCGACGCCGGTGCAGTGGGCCGGGTTGCGGCCGCCGATCCGCGAGGCCATGTGGACGCCGTGGTCGCGCTGCACGACTTTGGCGACGTAGACGACTTCGCCGCCGTCGAGCTCGGCGTAATGGACGGTCTCGCCGAAGCGGAGCGCCAGCTCGTCGAGCGCCGGCTGCACCAGCACCCGGTTGTCGAGGTTCTCGTAGTAGGCGAAGGCGAGGCGCAGCGCCTCGAGGCCCATCCGGTAGCCGCCGTCCGGCGTCTGTTCGGCGAGGCCGGCGCGGCGCAGGGTGGCGAGGGCGCGGTGGGTACTCGACTTGGGGCTGCCGACCTCCTCGGCGATCTGGTCGAGGGAGGCCCCGCGCGGGAACTGGGCAAGTGACTTATAGACGGCGAGGACCCGATCGGCCCCTTTGATCGGCGCCACGCCTGGTTTCGGAACTTGACTCGCCGCCATCGCTTTGAGAGGGTACCGTCCCACTCGCTGGAACACCATTCTAATTATCGGAATCACGCAAAAAGAATGAGCGACGAGGAATGAGCGACGAGAGCTGGCGCGGCAAGGTCGGGGCCCTGGCCACCGAAGAGGTGGAGGCGTTCCTGGCCGAGGGGCAGATCGCCCGCCTCGGCTGCCTCGACGAGGAGGGCTGGCCCTACGTCGTGCCCTGCTGGCAGGAATGGGACGGCGAGTCGTTCTGGGTGGTGCCGCGCGAGCGCTCCGCCTGGGCCCGCTACCTGCAGCGCGACGGCCGCTGCGCGCTGACGATCGACGAGGACGGCGCGCAGCGCAAGGTCCTCGCGCGGTGCCGCGCGCACGTCGAGGAGACCCCCAACCTCGGCGGCAGGTGGGTCGAGGTCGCCGAACGGATGAGCGTCCGTTACCTCGGCGAGAACGGGCCGAAATACCTCGCGCCGACGATGGACAAGAAGCGCTGGCTCTTCCGCCTCGAGCCGGTGGCGATCAAGACCTGGCAGGGGCAGGACTGGGCGGCGCAATACAAGTGAGCCCGGCCGCGGACACCGAGAAGGTGGTCGAGCTGACCGGCCGGCTGATCGCCGCGCCGTCCCCGAACCGGCCCGGCGACGAGCGCGCGGTCGCCGCCGTCCTGCGCGCGGCGCTCGCCGACGCCGGGCTGCCCGCGCCGCGCACGATCGCCCGCGCGGCCGACCGCCCGAACCTGGCGACGACGATCGACTTCGGCCCCGGCGGCCGGCACCTCGTCCTCTGCGGCCACATGGACACCAAGCCGGTCGGCGACGCGGCCTGGACGGTCGACCCGCTGCGCGCGACGCTCGACGGCGACCACCTCTACGGCCTCGGATCGGTCGACATGAAGGGGGCGCTCGCGGCGATGCTCCTGGCCGCCGCCCGGCTCGCCGCGGACTCGCCCGCCGCCGGCCGCCTGAGCCTGCTCTTCGTCGCCGACGAGGAGGACGGCGCCGCCTTCGGCGCCCAGCACCTCGCCGCGAGCGGCGAGCTCGACGCCGACGGCTTCGTGATCGGCGAGGCGGCCGGGATCGAAGCGGACTTCGACCGCCTCCACCTGGCCAGCCGCGGCATCGCCCGCGCCCGAGTCGTCGCCCGCGCGACGCAGGGCCACTCGAGCCTCGCCGACGAGCTCGGCAGCCGCAACGCCGGCGTCGACGTCGCCCGCGCGGTGGTCGCGCTGGGGGAGGGCGCGCCGCCCGCCGCGCCGCCCGCGCCCGCCGGGATCGCGGGCTGGAACGTGACCCTGAACGCGGGCCTCGCCTACCACGGCGGCGTCGGGTACGGCGTCCTGCCGGAGGCGGTCGCCGCCGACTGCGAGGTGCGGCTGCTCCCCGGCATGGACCGCGACGCGGTCACCGCGACCCTCGCCGAGCGGATCGCCGGCGCCCGCGACGGCGGCGCCGAGCTGGAGCTCGAGTGGTCCGAGCCGCCGACCGACTGGCTCGAGGGCACGCTCGTCGACCCGGCCGACCCGCTGGCGGACGCGGCGCGCGCCGCCCTCGCCCGGATCCTCGGCCGGACCCCGCCCGACTCCGTCTTCCCGGGCACCACCGACGCGACCTTCCTCGGCGCCGACGGCACCCCGGTCCTGCCCGCGGTCGGCCCCGGCCTTCTGCGCCGCGCCCACGCCGCCGACGAGTGGGTGTCCGTCAGCGCCCTGCGCCGCAGCATCGACCTCTACGCCGAGATCGCCACGGAGTACTGCCCCGCATGAACCGCGCCGGCGCGCTCGCCTCCGACTTCGGCGCCCGGGTCGCTCCGCTGGCGGGCCTGGTCATCGTCCTGATCGCCGCCGCGATCACCTCCCCGTCGCTCTTCGAAAGCTCCAACCTGCGCCTGATCCTCTTCCAGATCGGCCTGATCGGGATCACCGCGCTGGGCCAGACGCTGGTCCTGCTGGTCGCCGGCATCGACCTCTCGGTCGGCGCCGTGATCGGCCTCACCGCGGTGATCGTCGCCGCCCACACCGACGGCTCCGACGGCGCCCTGCCGGTGGCGATCCTGCTCGCCGCGGCGGCCGGCGCCGGCGTCGGCCTCCTGAACGCCTTGCTGGTGATCGTCCGCGGCGTGCCGCCGTTCGTCGCCACCTTCGCCAGCTTCGTCCTGGTCGAGGGCGTGATCACGGCGGTGACCCGCGGCGCGCCCTCGGGCTCGATCCCGAGCGGCCTGCACACGCTCGGCGCCGACCGCGTCGCCGGCATCCCGGTGCCGCTCCTCGTCTTCGCCGTGCTGGCCCTGGTGGTCGGGGTGATCCTCGCCCGCACCAGCGCCGGGCGCCGGCTCTACGCGACCGGCCTGAACCCGCGCGCCGCGGCGATGTCGGGCATCCGCACGCCGCTGGTCGTCGCCTCGGCCTACGTCGCGTGCGCGCTCTTCGCCGTCCTCGCGGGCCTCGTCGACGCCGGCTACATCGGCTATGTCGACGCGCAGCTGTCGCGCGAACTCAACCTCGAATCGATCGCCGCGGCGGTCATCGGGGGCGTGGCGCTGACCGGTGGCGAGGGCACGGTCGGTCAGACCGTCTGTGGCGTGCTGCTGCTGGCGGTCTTGTTGGTCTGGATGGTCGAACTGGGCACCGGCGTCGGTGGCCAGCTCGCGGTCGAGGGCGCGGTGATCCTCGGCGCGGTCTGGCTCCAACGGCAGACGTTGTCCCAAAAACGAAGCGTGAAGGGGTGACAGTGAAGATGTTCTCTCGAAGGGTGTGGTTCGTCTTGGGGCTGGGCTTGCTCAGCGCCCTGGTCCTGGCGGCCTGCGGCGGCTCCAAGGAAGGGACCGAAGAAACGGCGACCGCGTCCGGCGGTGGCTGCAAGCCGTCGAAGAGTGTGGAAACCGCCTACGACAAGGCCTGGGAACAGGGTGAACAGGCCCTGGAACTGACGAAGCTCGAAATCCCGAAAACCGAACTGTGTGAGGTCGACACCTCCAAATGGCAGAAGGAAGAACCCTCGGGCGGCTACAAGATCGCCTTCGCCGCGCAGGGCCCGACCAACTCCTGGGCCGCGGAGAACGAGGAAGCGTTCAAGACCAAGGCCGGCGAACTCGGGGTCGAAGAGCTGTACGCCTCGGCCGACGGTGACGCGACCAAACAGGTCGACAACATCCAGCAGCTCGCCTCGCAGGAACCGGACGCGATGGTCGTCGTGCCGATGGGCTCCAGCATCACCGGCCAGGTGAAGGCGGCCACCGCGCAGGGCATCCCGGTCGTCGCCTGCGCCGGGACGATCGCGCCGTCGAGCGGCGTCGTCTCCACCGTGACCCGCTCCTACGAACTCCAGGGCCGCCTCTGGGCCGAATGGATCGCCAAGCAGATCGATGGCAAAGGCCGGATCGCGATGATCTCCGGGATCGCCGGGGTGCCGACCGCCGAGTATCCGAAAAAGGCGGCGGAAGAACTGTTCGCCGAAAAGTACCCGGAAATCGAAATCGTCTCCAAGCAGTACGACGACTGGTCTCCGACCAAGGCGAAGACGGTCGCCGCCTCGCTGGTGTCGAAGAACCTCGACGCGATCTGGAGCGACTCGAGCTTCACCGCGCTCGGCGTGTACGAGGCCTACAAGGAAGCGGGCCGGCCGGTGCCGCCGGTGACCGGCGACGCCTCGAACGCCTACCTGAAGGCGATCCAGAACGCCGACGTGAAGTTTGCGCTCTCGCCGTTCCCGCCCGAAATGTCGACCCAGTGCCTGGAAACGGCGATCTCGATCCTCAAGGGTGAACCGGTGCCGAACTTCGTCAACGTCGAAGCGCCGGCGTTCACGGACAAGGAAAAGGAAAAGTACCTGCGGCCGGAATGCAGTGAAAACCTCTGGATCCCGACCAAACTGTCCGACGAAGAGCTGAAGTCGCTGAAGCTCTGCGAATGAGTGGGGCCGTACCAGTCCTGGAGGCCCGGGGGCTCGTCAAAGAGTTCCCGGGCGTCCGCGCCCTCGACGGGGCGAGCATCGCGTGCGGGGCGGGCCACGTCCACGCGCTGGTCGGCGAGAACGGCGCCGGCAAGTCGACGATGGTCCGCATCCTCACCGGGAACGAGTCCGCCGACGCGGGCGAGGTCCTGCTCGACGGGCAGGTGGTGCGTTTCGGCGGGCCGCGGGAGGCCCTGGCGGCGGGCGTCACCGCCGTCTACCAAGAGCTGACCGTGCTGCCCGCGATGTCGGTGCTCGACAACGTGATGCTCGGCCAGGAGCGCACGCGGCGGCGGGTTCTCGACAACCGCGAGCGGCGGCGGGTCGCCCGCGAGGCGCTCGGCCGGGTCGGCCTCGGCGACGTCGACCTCGGCAGGCGCGCCGAGGACCTCTCGCTGGCGAGCCGGCAGCTGATCGAGATCGCCCGCGCGCTGGCGCGGGAGACGCGGGTGCTGATCCTCGACGAGCCGACCGCGGTGCTGGCGGGCGAGGCGCTGGAATCGATCCACAGGGTGGTGCGCTCGGTCGCCGCCGAGGGCATCGCCGTCATCTACATCAGCCACCTCCTGGAGGAGGTGCGCGAGCTGGCCGACCAGGTGACGGTGCTGCGCGACGGCAAGGACGTCTCGACCGGCCCGATCGCCGCCTACGACGTGCCGAAGATGGTGCGCGAGATGGTCGGCCGCGACGTCGACTCGGTCTTCCCCGACCCGGCGCCGCACGGCGAGGAGGTCGTGATGTCGGTCGCCGGCCTGCGGCCGCGCGGCGACGACGGGCCGGGCCTCGACTTCGAGCTGCACGCGGGGGAGATCGTCGGCCTCGCCGGGCTGCTCGGCTCAGGGCGGACGCGGCTGCTGCGGACCTTCGCCGGGGACGGCGGGCGCAGCGGCGGCAAGATCGCGGTCGGCGGCCGCGAGGTGCGCGCCGGCCTGCACGCGGCGATCGACGCGGGCGTCGTCCTGGTGCCGGAGGAGCGCAAGGTCGAGGGCCTGGCGCTGGGCCTGCCGGTGCGCGCCAACGTCACCCTCGCGAGCATCGCCGGCATCGCCCGCGGCGGCTGGCTCGACCGGCGGCGCGAGAAGCGGGCCTACGAGGAGGAGCGCGAGCGGCTCGGCATCCGCGCCTCCGGCCCGGAGCAGTTAACCGGCCAGCTCTCCGGCGGCAACCAGCAGAAGGTGGTGCTGGCGAAGTGGCTGCGCACGCGGCCGAGGGTGCTGCTGCTGGACGAGCCGACGCGCGGCATCGACGTCGGCGCCAAGGCGGAGATCTACGCGCTGATCCGCGAGCTGGCCGCGCAGGGGATGGCGGTCGTCTTCGCCTCCAGCGACCTGACCGAGGTGGTCGGGCTCTCCCAGCGCGTGCTCGTCTGCCGCGACGGCCAGGTCGTCGGCCGGCTCGAGCGCGAGGACGTCGACCCGGAGGGGATCATGCACATGGCCTTCGGCACGGGGGCGGCGGCGTGAGCACCGCGGTCGCCACCACCGCCCGCGCGCGGCAGCGCCCGCGCCTCGACTTCAGCCGCGTCGCGCGCTCCGGCCTCGCCACCTGGATCGTCGTCGCCGCCCTCGTCCTCGGCCTGACGGTCCACGACGCGAGCGGCTTCTGGACCACCGGCAACATCGCCAACGTGCTCACCGCGATGGTCGTCCTCGGCCTCGTCTCGGTCGGCCAGAACGTGGTCGTATTGACCGGCGGGATCGACCTCTCCGTCGGCTCCGCCGCCACCCTGACCGGCCTGCTCGCCGCGATCATGATCGACGGCTATCCGGAACGCGCCATCCCGGTGGTGATCGCGGTGCTGGCGATCGGCGCGCTGATCGGCGTCGGCCACGGGCTGCTCATCGCGCGGGTCAAGCTGCCGCCGTTCGTCGTCACCCTGGCGACCTTCTTCATCCTCCAGGGGGTCGCCTTCATGATCACCAGCTCGCCGACCGGGCAGGTGACGAAGAACCTCTCGAACTTCGCCCTGGAAAAGACCGGCTTCTTCCCGCACGCCTTCATCGTCCTGATCGTCGCCGTGGCGCTGGTCGCCTTCCTGCTCTACCGGACCGCGCTGGGCCGCAACGTCTACGCGGTCGGCGGCGACAGCGAGGCGGCGCGCTCGAACGGCGTCCCGGTCACCTCGACGCTGGTCTGGGCCTACGTCGTCTGCGGCCTGCTCGCGGCGGCGGCCGGGATCATGCTGGCGGCGCGGGCGACGATCGGCTCGCCGACCGCCGGCCAGGGCCTCGAACTCTCGGCGATCGCCGCGGTCGTGATCGGCGGCAGCTCGCTGATGGGCGGGCGCGGCACGCTGGTCGGCACGGTCGGCGGCGTCCTCCTCTTCGCCCTGATCGAAACCTCGTTCACGCTGCTGCAGATCGAAGCGACGCTGAACGACCTGATCCGCGGCCTCGTGATCATCGCGGCGGCGGCGATCTTCGTCTCCAAGGACGACCGATGAGCGGGCGGGTGGTCGGCCTCGGCGAGGCGCTCGTCCGCCTCTCGCCCCCCGGCCTGGGGCGGCTCGAGGTGGCCACGGGGCTGGAGCTCGAGGTCGGCGGCGCCGAGCTGAACGCGCTGATCGCGGCGCGGCGCTGCGGCATGGAGGCGCGCTGGCTGACCCGGATCGCCGACAACCCGCTCGGCCGCCGCGTCGTCGCCCACGCGGGGGCGCATGGGGTCGAGGCGCAGGTGCAGTGGGAGCCGGGCGCGCGGGCGCCGGTCTACTTCGTCGAGCACGGGGTGGAGCCGCGGCCGACCCGCGTCCTCTACGACCGCTCGCAGAGCGCGATGGTCGGGCTCGACGCCGGCAGCTTCGACTTCGCCGGCGCGCTGGACGGCGCCGCCGCGGTGATCTGCAGCGGCATCACCTGCGGGCTCGGCGACGGGCCGACGCGGGCGGTGCGCGAGCTCTTCGGCGCCGCGCGGGCGGGCGGCGTGCGCACCTTCTTCGACGTCAACCACCGCAACTTCCTCTGGAGCTGGGACGAGGCGGCGCCGGTCGTGCGCGAGGTGCTGGACGGGGTCGACGTGCTCTTCGCCAGCGGGTTCGACCTCGGGCGGCTGCTGGAGCGCGAGGGCGGGGCGGAGGAGCTGGCGGCGGCGGCGCTGGAGCGCTTCGGCCTCGAGCTCGTCGTCCTGCGGGCCAACGCCCACACCGGGCGGCGCGTCACCGTGTCGATGACCGCGGTGGCCGCCGACGGCTCCCACCGGAGCGCCGAGCACAGCGCCGAGGTGGTCGACGGCTTCGGCGGCGGCGACGCGGCGCTCGGCGTCTTCGTCGCGCGGCTGGCGGCCGGCGACGGGCTCGACGTCGCCGCCGACCTCGCGGCCCGCGCCTGCGCCTTCCAGCACACCCTGCCGGGCGACGCCTGGGTCGCCGGCCCCGAAGATCTGCACAACCACGACACCCGGAGGATCCTGAGATGAGCACTGCCGAGGAGACGATCCGCGAACGCCTCGAACGGACCGGGGTGCTGGCGATCATGCGCCTGCGCGATCACGGCCTGGCGGTCGAGGTGACCGAGGCGCTGGTGCGCGCCGGGGTCGAGATCTTCGAGCTGACCCAGGACGATCCCGGCGCGCTCGCCTCGCTGCGGGCGGTGCGGGCGGCGCACCCGGCCGAGGTGATGGTCGGCGCCGGCACCGTGCTGGACGTCGAGACCGTCGCCGCGGTGGCCGCCGAGGGCGCCCAGTTCGTCGTCTCGCCGAACCTCGACCTGGCGGTGGTGGAGGCGACGCGCGGGGCGGGGCTCGAGCCGCTGCCCGGGGTGGCGACGCCGACCGAGGTGGCGCTGGCGCGCGCCCACGGGGTCGAGCTGTTGAAGCTCTTCCCCGGCGGGGAGCTCGGCATCTCCTACATGAAGGCGCTCCACGGCCCGTTCGAGGACGCGGCGATCATCCCGACCGGCGGCATCGCGGCCGAGGAGACCGGCGCCTGGCTGGAGGCGGGCGCGCTCGCGGTCGGGCTCGGCGGCAGCATCTTCCCGACCCGGCCGACCGAGGCCGACCTGGGGCGGATCGAGGAGCGGGCGCGGATCGCGGTCGAGTCCGCGCGCTCGGTGCGGGGGCGATGATCGTCGACGGCCACGCGCACGTCTTCCGCGCCGCCGGGGCGAGCGCGCGGGGGGTCGACGAGCTGATCCCGGCCGAGCGCGAGGCGCCGGTCGAGCGGCTGCTGGCCGCGATGGAGGGCGCCGGGGTGGAGCGGGCGGTGCTGGTCGCGGTGGACCGTGACGACGATTACGTGCCCGCGGTGCGCCGCGAGCGGGCGGAGCGCTTCGCCGCGATCGCGGTGGCCGGGCCGGAGGAGCTCGGGCGGGTCGACGGGGTGGACCCGGTCGCGGCGCTGGAGCGCCGCCGCGAGGGCTTCGAGTTCGACGGCCTGCGCACCGGCTGGCTGGGCGAGCCCGGCCGGCCGTTGGCCGAGAGCCCGGCGCTGCCGACCTTCCGCCGCCTCGCCGAGTGGGGCCTGCCGCTCTGGAGCTACCCGGCCCCTGACCAGCTGCCGCTGCTGCTGGAGCTGCCGGCGCTCGTCCCGGGCCTCACCGTCGTCCTCAACCACCTCGGCTTCTTCCCCGAGGCGATGCGGGTGGACGCGGCCGGTCGCCCCGCCTTCGAGGAGCCGCTCGTCCCGGAGCGGGTCGAGGCGGTGCTGGGACTGTCCCGTCATCCTGGCGTGGTGATGATGATCTCCGGCCAGTACGCGCTCTCCGGCGCGCCGTACCCGCATCCCGACCTCGACGAGCTCGTCGGGCGGTGCGTCGAGGCGTTCGGTGCCGGGCGCTGCATGTGGGGGTCGGACTTCCCCTGGATCGAGCGCGAGCCGGGGTACGCGGAGACGCTGGCGCTGCTCGAGCGGGCGCTGCCGGGGCTCGGCGGCGCCGACCTCGACGCGATCCGCGGCGGCACCGCGCTGCGCCTCTTCCCGCGCCTGGCGGTGGCCGGGTGAGCGCGGCGGCGCGGCAGGCGCGGGGGATCTCGCAGCGCTCCAGGCGCCTGCCGGTGCAGGCGATCCGCGAGGTGATGGAGCTCGCCTGGGCGAACCCGGAGGCGATCCACCTCGAGGTCGGCGAGCCCGACTTCCCGACCCCCGACAACGTGGTCGAGGCGGCGGCGCGCGCCGCCCGCGAAGGCCACACCAAGTACACGCCGAACGCCGGCATCCCGGCGCTGCGCGAGGCGCTGGCGGCGAAGGTCGAGCGGGTGAACGGCTACGCGGCGGGCGCCGAGCAGATCGTCGTCAGCGCCGGCGGGGTGGAGGCGATCCACGCGTCCCTCACCACCCTCGCCGACCCCGGTGAGGAGGTGCTGATGCCCGATCCGGCCTGGCCTGACTTCGTCCAGATGGCGGCGCTGCTCGGCACCCCGCCGCGCTTCTACCACCAGACCGCGGCGACCGACTACCTGCCCGACGTGGCGGAGCTCGAGGAGCTGGTCGGCGAGCGCACCCGCATCCTGATCGTCAACTCGCCCTCGAACCCGCTCGGCGCCGTGATCCCCGCCGAGCGCCTCGCCGAACTGGTCGACTTCGCCGAGCGCCACGACCTCTGGCTGATCTCTGACGAGTGCTACGACGAGATCGCCTTCGACGGCGACTTCGTCTCGACCATGGCGGTCGCGCCCAGCCCGCGCGTCGTCTCGATCTACTCCTTCTCCAAGGTCTACGCGATGACCGGTTGGCGGATCGGCTACGCGGTCGCGCCGCCCGAGGTCGCCGCGGCGATGACCCGCCTGCAGGAGCCGCTGATCTCCTGCGTCAACGCGCCGACCCAGATGGCGGCCCTGGAGGCGGTGACCGGCCCCCAGGACGTGGTCGTCGCGATGCGCGACGCCTACCGCGAGCGCCGCGATCGCGCCCTCGAGGTCCTCCGCGCCGGCGACCTCCCCGTCCTCACCCCGAAAGGCGCCTTCTACCTCTGGGTCGACATCTCCCGCGCCGGCCGCCGCAGCGACGCCTTCGTCCGCGACCTGATCCAAGAGCACGGCGTGGCAGTGGCCCCCGGCACCGCCTTCGGCGCCGCCGGCGACACCTTCGTCCGCCTCTCCCTGGCCGCCGACCTCGACCACCTCCTCGAGGGGAGCCGCCGGCTGATCGCGGAGGTTGATGGCGGGGGGTCGTGACTGGGGGCGTCCGAGGGTGGTGGGTGCGGGTGTCCTGGGCTCCTCATGGGGGTCCTGGCAGGCTGTGACCCCCATGAGGAGCCCAGGACGTGAGGCGTTCGTGAAAAAGCCGGCACAGGGACGTGAGGAAGTCGGACTTACGTGACGATCGGGTCGGGGAGCCTCCACACCTCGGCCGGGTC
>CALCIA010000317.1 GCA_937907435.1 uncultured Actinomycetes bacterium | reverse complement strand
CCCCCATGAGGAGCCCAGGACCTCCCTCGGACGGCCACCCGCCCCCCGGACCCCCCACCCAGCGCCGCCCCGCCGCGTACGATCGCGGCGTGAGCGTCGCCTACGACCCCGAGCAGTGGCACGACCTCTTCGTCGCCGTGGCGGGCGCCTCCGCGGCGCTGCTCGGGCTGCTCTTCGTCGCGGTCTCGATCAACCTCGAGCGCATCCTCGGCTTCGAGGGCCTGCCGGAGCGGGCGCTGGAGACGCTGATGCTGCTGTTGGGCGTCCTTCTCGTCTCGATCGTCGGCCTGATGCCGGCCCAGAGTCACGTCGCGCTGGGGGTCGAGTTGCTGGTGATCGCCACGACGATGATCGCGATCGCCGTGCGCCTGCCGATCCTCACCGGGGACGCGACGGGGCGGGAGGAGCTGACCTGGAAGCTCTCGCGCTGGAGCGTCCGGGCGATGGCGATGGGCCCGCTCTGGCTCGGCGGCCTCTTCGAGCTGCTGGCGATCGGCGGCGCCCTCTACTGGGTCACCGCCGGGGTCGCCTTCGCGATCGTCGGCGCGGTGGCGAGCGCCTGGGTCCTCCTCGTCGAGATCCTCCGCTGAGCGCCCACCCCCTGAGCGCACCGCCTGAGAGAATGACCTGATGCGCCGCTCCGACCAACGCCGTGACGCCGTTTTCGTCAGCTACCAGCGGGACGTGACCGGCCGCCCGCTCGACGAGCTCGTCACCGACGCCAAACCGCTGACCCGCGAGCTGGCCGAAGGGGTCGAGGAGGCCCGCGAAGAACTCGACGAGACGATCGCCGAGCACCTGCGCGGCGGCTGGACCGTCGACCGCATCGCGCCGCTCGACCTGAACGTGATGCGGGTCGCGCTGTTCGAGATCGAGGAGGGGGAGACCCCTTACGAGGTGGCGATCGACGAGGCGGTCGAGATCGCCAAGGAGTACTGCGGCGCCGACGCCCCGAAATTCATCAACGGCGTGCTCGGCGCGATCGTCCGCGAGCGCGAGCCGGCCGGATGACCCGCCTGCGCGAGATCGCCGAGCGGCTGCAGGCGATCGCCGCCGAGCTGGAGGGCGGCGGGGAGCTGGAGGAGGGACGCGCCGCGGCGCTCGCCGCCGAGGCGGGCGAGCTCTCGCAGGAGGCGGTCGAGGAGACCAACCGCCGCGCCCGCGAGGCGGCCGCCGCCGACAGTGAGTAGTCCGGCCCCAGGCACCCTGCGTGCCTTTTCCACCGTATGGCGTGGAAAATGCACGCCGCGCGTCCCCGCCGAGGGCCGCTGATGGCGACCGGCTACCCCGAGGACCTGCGCGACCTGGTCGAGGCGTCGCTTGCCGAGCTGCGCTTCTCGCCCGCGCCGCGCACCGCGGGCCTCGAGGAGGCGATGCGTTATTCGCTGCTGGCGGGCGGCAAGCGCGTCCGCCCGGTGCTGGCGCTCGCCACCGCCCGCGCCCTCGGCGCGCCGCCGGAGCGCTTCCTCCCGGTCGCCGCCGCGATCGAGCTCATCCACACCTACTCGCTGATCCACGACGATCTCCCCGCGATGGACGACGACGACCTGCGCCGCGGCAAACCTACGTCCCACAAGCGCTTCGGCGAGGACGTCGCGATTCTCGCCGGCGACGGGCTCTTCGCCGAGGCGGTGCGGACATTCTGCGAACAGCCCGGCGACCCCGCCCGCGTGCTCGCCGCGCTGCGCGAGCTGGCGGCCGCGACCGGCGTCGACGGCATGGTCGGCGGCCAGTACATCGACGTGCTCGGGGAGAAGCTCGACGCCGCCGGGCTGCGCGAGCTGCACGCGCTGAAGACCGGCCGGCTGATCTCCGCCAGCGTCTGCGTGGTGCCGATTCTCGAGGGAACCGACGAAAGTGAGACAATTATCTACCGCCGTTTCGCCGACGAGCTGGGCGTCCTGTTCCAGATCGTCGACGACATTCTCGACGTGACCGAGAGCGACGAGCGGCTCGGCAAGCCACATGGAAGCGACGAGAGACATGGCAAAACCACGTACGTCAGCCTTTTCGGGCTGGAGCGGGCGCGTGAGCTCGCCGCCGAGTCCCACGCCAAGGCCGGCAGCGCCCTCGCCGAGGCGAGCGGCGATACGGAGGACCTGCGGCGGGTAGCCGACTACATCTTCACCCGGCACGAATGAGCGACGAACCCAAACAGAACGGCGACGGCGGCGAGCCGGTCGAGTCCCTCCTCGAGACCATCGACGGCCCCGCGGACCTGCACGACCTCGACGACGCCCAGCTCCAGCAGGTCGCGCAGGAGATGCGCACCTACATCATCGACACGATCGGCCAGATCGGCGGCCACTTCGGCGCCAACCTCGGCACCTGCGAGCTGACCGTCGCCCTCCACAGCCTGCTGGAGAGCCCGCGCGACAAGATCCTCTGGGACGTCGGCCACCAGTCCTACCCGCACAAGATCCTCACCGGGCGCCGCGACGAGCTGCCGACGATCCGCCAGTACGAGGGCCTCGCCCCGTTCTGCTCGATCGCGGAGTCCGAGCACGACATCATGGGCGCCGGCCACGCGTCGACCTCGATCGGTTATGCGGTCGGCCTCAAGGAGGCGATGCGCAAGGGGATCGGCGTCGACGGCCGGGTCGCCGCGGTGATCGGCGACGGCGCGCTGACCGGCGGGGTCGCCTACGAGGCGCTGCACGCGGCCGGCGGCCTGCAGACGCCGATCGTGATCGTCCTCAACGACAACGGGATGTCGATCTCGCCCAACGTCGGCGCGCTCTCCCGTTATTTCAGCCGCATCCGCCTCAACCCGCGCCTCTACCACGCCCGTGAGGACTTCGAGGACCGGCTGACCAAGCTGCCGCTCGGGATGGGGCGGCGGATCGAGCGGCTCGGCCCGGAGATCAAGGCGGCGATCAAGGCCTACTGGGCGCCCGGCCTCTTCTTCGAGGAGCTCGACCTCGCCTACATGGGCGCGGTCGACGGCCACGACGTCGGGGCGCTGCGCCGCGCCCTCACCGAGGCCTTCGAAGCCGACCGCCCGGTCGTCGTCCACGTCAACACGGTCAAGGGCAAAGGCTTCGAGCCCGCCGAAGCGAACGGCCTCGCCTCGATGGAGGAGTGGCACGCGGCGAAGCCGAACTCGATCGTCAACGGCCTGCCGACAACCGCCGAAAAGCCGGCGCTCAAGCCGGTCCCGGTGCAGGAAACCGACTCGCCGGAGGGGATCGAGCGGCTGGAGAAGCCGCCCGCGCCCGGCTCGCCGCCGCAGTACACGAAGGTCTTCGCCGACGCGCTGGTCGCCGAGGCCGAGCGCGACGAGCGCGTGATCGGGATCACCGCGGCGATGGCGGGCGGGACCGGCCTGCAGAAGCTCGCCGACGAGCGCCCCGAGCAGTACTACGACGTCGGCATCGCCGAGCAGAACGCGGTGCTGCTGGCCTCCGGGCTGGCGCTGCAGGGCGCCAAGCCGGTCTGCGCGATCTACTCGACCTTCCTCCAGCGCGCCTTCGACCAGATCGTCCACGACGTCTGCCTGCAGGAGCTCGACGTGACCTTCGCGATGGACCGCGCCGGGCTGGTCGGCGACGACGGTCCGACCCACCACGGCGCCTTCGACGTCTCCTACTTCCGCCCGATCCCGAACGTGGTGCTGATGGCGCCGCGCGACGAGGCGATGCTGGTCCACATGCTGCACACCGCGATCGCCCATGAGGGCCCGGCGGCGGTGCGCTACCCGCGCGGGGCGGCCGAGGGGGTGGCGCTGCCGACGGAGCCAGAGCTCGTGCCGATCGGCAAGGGCGAGGTGCTGGCCGAGGGCCGCGGCGTGGCGCTGCTCGGCTACGGCTACGGCGTCCACGTGGCGCTGGAGGCGGCGGCGATCCTCGCCGACCACGGCGTCCAGGCGACGGTCGCCGACGCCCGCTTCGCCAAGCCGCTCGACGGGGAGCTGGCCGAGCGCCTCGCGCGCGACCACGACCTGCTGGTGACGATCGAGGAGAACGTGCTGCCGGGGGGCTTCGGCGCCGCCGTCCTGGAGCACCTCGAGGACGCCTTCGCGGCGGGGCCGGGGGAGCGGGCGCGGGTCCTGCGCGTCGGCCTCCCGGACCGCTACGTCACCCACGGCAAGCCGGATCTGCTGCGCGCCGAGGTCGGGCTCACCGGCCAGTCGGTCGCCGATCGAGTGCTTGCCGCGACCCCGTCCGCGCAACCAATCGCACGGTAATCAATATTGGGGATTGCACCTTTTGGCGCAAACCAATAGCTTTCCGACTGTCTCTTCGGTGAAAGGAAGAAGCACCTGCACGTCGGGCGCTTCTGGGGGATCGCCACAGGGAGAAGAGATGCGTATCTCAATATGTGTGGGTCCGTTTGGGGAAGCGGACTTCTCGCCACCCGGGAGCCCTGATAAAGCGCCCCCGGGTGGCGAGGCGCGTCCTGAGACGCCGTGGGGGCGCCTCGTCCTGAGACGGCGTGGGGGCGCCTCGCGGTGTCCTCGGTCATTCGGCTCGGGTCACGCACTTGAGTGCGCTCCCCTCGCCTCATTTCCCTGCGTCCTTGCGAGGCTGGCCCACGCCGCCTCAGGATCGGCTCGGGCTCTCTACTCCTGATCCTGGGACGGCTCCTCGGCGAGGATCGCGTACACCTTGCGGCGGGTCTCGTCGAGCAGCTCGGTGACCTGCTTGCGCTGGTCCTCGTCGCCGGTGTGGGACACCTGTTTGACGGCGGCGATCAGCTTGCCGACCGAGTTGCGGAGGGCGATCTGGCCGGTGGGCGCGCCCTCGCGGACGGCGTCCCAAGGAGCGGCCTCCTCGGCCTTGGCCTCCTGCTCGGCGCGGCCCGCGTCGGTGAGGGCAAAGCGGCGTTTGCCGCCCGAATCCTCGCCGCGGATCAGACCCTCGTCCTCGAGCATCTGCAGGGTCGGGTAGATCGAGCCCGCGCTCGGGGTCCAGGCCCCCTCGCTGCGCTCCTCGACCTCTTTGATCATCTCGTAGCCGTGCATCGGGCGCTCGGCGAGCAGGGCGAGGACGGCGGCGCGGACGTCACCGCGGCGCGCCCGCGGCCCACCGCGACCGCGGCCGTAACCGAAGCCGCGACTGCGCGCGAACTCCTCACGACCACGGCACCCGGGATGGCGGGGATGACGATGTGAGTGCTTGCTGTACATAACTATGCCTTTCATAATTTCCTATCGGAATCTAACGCGATATATCGTAACGTGTCGCAACGATATGTCAACCCGCGCAAGGGTTCGTCGGCGCCCGGTGGGGTAGGTTCCGCCCATGAAGATCCTCTTCGCACCGATGGGCATCGCCGCGGGCCTCGTCGCCGGCCTGGTCGCCAAAAAGGCCTTCGAAAAAGCCTGGGCCGTGATCGACGACGAGGATCCGCCCGAGCCCGACGTCCGCGGCGTCCCGACCGGCAAACTCCTCGCCGCCCTGGCGATCGAGGGCGCCATCTTCCGCGTCACCAAAGGAATCGTCGACCACCAAGCCCGCTCCGCCTTCGCCGGCGCCACGGGTCGCTGGCCCGGCGAGGACCCGGCGAGGGAAGACGACTAGACGCTGACTCCGCTAGCTACGTGGGGTTCCGGGAAGGGACGGGGAGCCGCAAGCTGTCGCCGGCGAGGGGATCTGGGCCCGCTGGCTTCCGCCCGGGAAGGGATGGGCCCCGCAAGCGGGCGCCCGGGGGAGGGTTCAGGCCCCGCAAGCTGTCGCCCGGGTAATGGACGCGCCCCTCTCGCCACAGCCCGGGCAGGCTGTGGCCGTGGCGAGAGGGGCGGGTATGAAAGGCGTGGAGGAACCGTGACGGAATAGGGATCCGTCACGAAGACGTCGAGAACTCCACGCTTCCTCCCGAGTCTCCCATTGATCAAGGATCTCCGTGTGGACTTTTGGTCGCTCAGCGACCAAAAGTCGACGCGCGTCCCGCGAGGACCCCGATCCGGGCGGGAGATCGTCACGGAAGTCCGACTTCGCACCATCCTTGTGCCGGCTTTTTCACGAACGCCTCACGTCCTGGGCTCCTCATGGGGGTCACAGCCTGCCAGGACCCTCATGAGGAGCCCAGGACCACCTCGGACGGCCGCTGGCGCCCCGAGCCCCCGCCCAGACGGCCACCCGCTCCCGAATCCCCGCCCGGAGCGTCCGCCAGCCTCGACGCTGCGGAAAGGGAAAAAGGCGCCCCTCCGGGGCATGGAGGGACGCCTTCAGGGAACTGCAGGGGGAGATCACTTCGATACCCACGCTCCGCATCCTTAAAACCAGGTAGTCGAGAAATTGTGAAATGGCCGGACGCGCCGGGTGGGGCCGAGTTGGTAAGAAGGTGCCGATGACGATCTTTGCGGTGACCGCCCCGCTGCCCGGCCGCGCCCCCGAGATGCTCGCCGCGGCAGGGGATGTGCGGGACGCTCCCGGTGCCGGGCGGTTGGAGCGGGCGCAGCTACTGGCGCTGGTCGAGGGCGTCGACGTCGCCCTGACCATGCTCTCCGTCCGCGTCGACGACGAGTTCCTTGACGCCGCCGGCACGAATCTGCGCGGGGTCTGCAACGTCGCGGTGGGCTTCGACAACGTCGACCTTGCCGCCTGCGCGCGGCGCGGCGTCGTCGTCACCAACACGCCGGGCGTGCTCGACGACGCCACCGCCGACCTCGCCTTCGCGCTGATCCTCGCCGCCCGCCGGCGGCTCGGCGAGGCGGAGCGACTGGTCCGCGCGGGCAAGCCGTGGGAGTGGGGGATGGGCTTCATGGTCGGCCACGACCTGCGCGGCGGGCGGCTGGGGATCGTCGGCCTCGGCGGCATCGGGGCGCGCGTCGCCGCTCGCGGCCTGGGCTTCGGGATGGAGATCGCCTACTACGGCCGCCGCGAGTCGCCACGCGCCGCCGAGCTAGAGGCGACCCGGCTCGACCTCGACGAGCTGCTCGCCACCTCGGACGTGGTCAGCCTCCACACGCCGCTGACGCCGGAGACGCGCCACCTGATCGGTGCCCGTGAGCTCGGCCTGATGAAGCCGACCGCGACGTTGGTCAACACCGCCCGCGGCGCGGTGGTCGACGAAGCGGCGCTGGTCGAGGCGCTGCGGGAGGGCCAGATCGCCGGCGCGGGCCTCGACGTCTTCGAACACGAGCCCGACGTCCATCCGGGCCTGTTCGGGCTGGAGAACGTCGTCCTGGTCCCGCACATCGGCTCGGCGACGGTCGAGACCCGCGCGACGATGGCCGAGCTCGCTGCCCGCAACGCGATCGCGATCGCCCGCGGCGAGGTGCCCGAGACCCCGGTCCCGCTCCCCGCCGTCGATTAGCCGCCCGCGGATCGACCCCGCCGTTCCGCTGTTCTTTATGGCGCCCTGGAGGCCATAAAGAACAGCCAGGCGAAGGTCGGGCGCCGGGCGCCATCGCCAGCTGTTCTTTATGCCGGAGGGGTCGGCAAAAGGAACAGCTGGGCGAAGGGGTCAGCCGGCGTCGCCCTCCTCGACCCAGCGGACCAGGGCGCGGAGGACGCCCTCGCAGCGGCGGGAGATGCGCTCGTCGGCCAGGCCGGCGACGGCGACGCTGGCGATCTGCAGCTCGGTCAGCGTGTGGGGCTCCTCGGCGGCGCGGCGCTCCTGGCCCAGCCGCACCAGCCAGCGCCGCGCCGCCGCCTCGAAGCGCCGGTCGCGCGCCCGCGCCAGCAGGATCAGCAGCTCCAGGGCGCAGTGGAGGTCGACCGGGCCGCTCCGCGCCATTTCGCGCGCCGCCCGCGAGGCCGCGTCGAGGTCGCACCGCCCGACGGCGGCGTTGAAGCGTCCCAGGGCTTCCGAGTGGGTGGCCACGAACATATGTTCGCACCCGCTTCAAGTAGGTTCGTGTCGACCCCAGCGACGAGAGGAGCCCGATGACGACGCACGCGGATTTCACCGAGGAGGAGTGGGAGGCGGTCCTCGAGGGGCCGACCAGCGCCGGGATGATCGTCACCACCGCCGAGCGCGGCGGCAGCTTCCGCGAGGCCTTCGCGATGGCCAAGGCCTTTGCCGAGGCGCGCCAGGAGCACGGCTCCTCCGAGCTGCTGGACGAGATCGTCGCCCACCGGCCGGAGACCGATCGCGCCAAGGAGCACTCCAAGGAGGCGATGAAGGACCACTACCTCCAGAACATCCGCGACGGCGTCGCCCTCGTCGCCGCCAAGGCGACCCCGGCCGAGCTCGGCGACTATCGCCTCTTCGTCACCTCGCTGGCCAAGAAGGTCGCCGCGGCGAAGAAGGAGAAGGGCTCCGACGGCGGCGTCAGCGCGGCGGAGGCGAGCGCGATCGCCGAGATCGAGGCGGCGCTCGGCACCGCCTGAGGCGCCTACCGTCCCCGGGCCGACC
The DNA here is from genome assembly GCA_937907435.1 of uncultured Actinomycetes bacterium. GTDB lineage: Bacteria > Actinomycetota > Thermoleophilia > Solirubrobacterales > 70-9 > VAYN01. The sequence goes on along the minus strand of CALCIA010000317.1, from coordinate 5,398 downwards.
CGAACGACGCCATGTCCGAGCCCAAGATCCTCACCAAGAAGGGCTACAAGAAGGAGCTGAAGCGCCTGCAGGTCGAGCTGGTCCGGCTGCAGGAATGGATCGTCCACGAAGGGCTCAAGGTCGTCGTCATCTTCGAGGGCCGCGACACCGCGGGCAAGGGCGGCACGATCAGCCGGATCACCGAAAAAACCAACCCGCGGGTGATCCACAACGTCGCCCTCGGCAAGCCGAGCGACCGCGAGCGCACCCAGTGGTACTTCCAGCGCTACGTCGCGCAGCTGCCCGCCGCCGGGGAGATGGTCCTCTTCGACCGCTCCTGGTACAACCGCGCCGGGGTCGAGCGGGTTATGGGCTTCTGCACCGAGGCGGAGTACGACGAGTTCATGCACTCCTGCCCGCGCTTCGAGCGGATCATCCAGCGCTCCGGCATCCACCTGATCAAGTACTGGCTCTCGGTCTCCGACGACGAGCAGGAGCGCCGCTTCCAGGCCCGCCTCGACAGTCCGCTGAAGCGCTGGAAGCTCTCCCCGGTCGACGTCGAGGCGCGCGCCCGCTGGGTCGACTACGCCGAGGCCAAGGACGAGATGTTCGCCCGCACCGACACCGAGGACTCGCCCTGGTTCGTGGTCGAGTCCGACGACAAGCGCTCGACCCGGCTCAACCTGATCAGCCACCTGCTCGAGCAGATCCCATACCAGCGGCTCGACCAGGAGCGGATCACGCTGCCGCCGCGCCAGCAGCGGCCCTACGAGCGCCCGCCCAGGTCTACCGAGAAACAGGTGCCGGAGCGATTTCGCGTGGAGTGACGCCCGCGCGCCGGTCGAGCACCGCGACCACGCGCAGCGCCGCCGCCAGCAGCACGATCGCCACCGCCGAGCCGATCAGCCAGGCGCCGACCATGCCGCCGGTCGGGCTGGCGATTTCGAAGAATTCGCGCGCCAGGGGGATCGCGCAGGCGCCGAAGAAGAGCAGCGCCAGCGTCGCGCAGAGCCCGCCGACGACGAGCCGCCGCGTCCCCGGCTGGTCCTCCAGCGCGAAGACGATCGCCAGGCCCGCCACCACCACCGTTGCCGCCGTCGCGCTGCGCGCCTGGGTCAGATCGCAGCCGAGCGCGTGGCGCGCCAGCAGGTAGGTGCAGAGGATGCCGAGCCCGCACGCCAGCCCGGCCGGGATCGAGAAGCGCGCGATCGCCCGTAGGAAGCCCTCCGGCCGCCACGGCCCGCTGGACGGCGCCAGCGCCAGGAGGAAGGCGGGGATGCCGATCGTGAAGGTCGAGGTCAGCGTGAACTGGCGCGGCAGCATCGGGAAGACGCCGCTCGGGATCGCGATCACCAGCACCAGGAAGGCGGTGAAGATCGCCTTCGAGACGAAGAGCCGCGCGACCCGCTGGATGTTGCGCAGGATCTGGCGCCCTTCGCCGACCATCGGCGGCACCTCGCCGAATTCGCCCGACACCAGCACCAGGTCCGAGACCGAGCGCGCCATCTGCGTGCCGCTGCCCTGAGCGATCGCGAGGCGCGCCTGCTTCAGCGCGGGGACGTCGTTGACCCCGTCGCCGAGCATGCAGACGTATTCGGCGCCTTCGGTCAGGACGCGGACGACGCGCTCCTTGCCCTCGGGGGAGATCCGCCCGATCGCGGGCGCCGCGCGGACCGCCGCGAGCAGCTCCGCGTCGTCCTCGGGCAGGCGGGTCCCGTCGAGCGCCGGGCCGCTCGCCTCGATCCCGAGGTCGCGCGCGATCGCCCCGACCGTCGCCGGGTTGTCGCCGGAGAGCACCTTCAGGGCGACGTCCTCGCGGGCGAAGAAGGCGATCGTCTCGGCCGCCGAGGCGCGCAGCTCCTCGGCCAGGACGACGATGCCGAGCGGTTGCAGCGGCGCGGTGAGCTCGACATCGGGGCCGGGCTCCGGCAGCGCCGCGCCGTAGGAGGCGAGGGCGAGGACCCGCCGCCCGGCCGCCGCCTCGCTCGCGGCGCGCTCGCGGAGCGGGGTGTCGGCGACGGCCGCGCCGCCGTCGGCGCCGGCGGCCTCGTCATCGCCCGCGCCCGCGCCGCCGCCCGCCGCCCCGTCCAACAGCGCCTCCGGCGCGCCCAGCACCAGCCGCCGCCCGCCCAGCTCGAGCGCGCTCCAGCGCCGCCGCGAGGAGAACGGGACCGCCGCGGTCGGCTCCTGCGCCCCGATCCCGTCCCCAAGGCCGGCCGCGTGGATCGCCTCCAAGGTCGAGTTCCGCGCCGGCGCGCTTGCCGCGTAGGCGCCGAAGGCGCTCGCCAGGTCGCCCTCCTCGACCCCCTCGGCCGGGATCAATTCGACCACCCGCAGCGACGCCTCGGTCAGCGTCCCGGTCTTGTCCGTGCACATCACCGACACCGAGGCCAGCGACTCGATCGCGTTCAGCTGCTGGGCGAGGATCCCGTGCCGCGCCATCTTCGCCGCGGTCACCGCCGCGGTCAGCGAGACCAGCAGGATCAGCCCCTCGGGGACGATGTTGACGATCCCGGCGGTGAGCGTCTCGACCGCGTCGGCCTGGCTCACGTTCCGCAGCGCCAGGGACACGCCGAGGCCGATCCCGAGCGGCGCCATCGTCCCGACCATGATGATCAGCAGGCGGTCCATCGCCTTCTCCAGCGGCGAGCGCGGGTGGCGGAAGGCGCGCGCGGTCTCGGTCAGCTGCGCGGCGTGGCTCTCGGCGCCGACCGCGGTGGCCTCGAAGTCGCCCTCGCCTTCCAGCGCGAAGGTGCCGGAGAAGACCTCGTCGCCGACCCGCCGCACCACCGGCTCGGACTCGCCGGTCAGGTCGGACTCGTCGAGCGCCAGCCCGTCGGCGCGCACCAGCTCGCCGTCGGCGGGAACCTGGTCGCCGCTGCCGATCCGCACCAGGTCGCCGACCACGACCTCCTCCAGCGGCACCTGCCGCGGCGCCCCGTCGCGCACCACCGTCGCTTTCGCCACCACCAGCGCGGCGAGCTTGTCCAGCGCCCGCTTGGCGCGCACCTCCTGGAAGGTCCCGATCGCGACGTTGGCGACGAGGATGCCGAGGAAGAGCGCGTCCTTGGGGTTGCCGAAGATGATCGTCGCCAGCCCGAACCCGGCGAGGATCAGGTTGAAGACCGTGAACGTGTTGGCGATCGCGATCGAGAGGTAGGAGCGGCTGGTCCGCTGCTTCTGCGGCGGGCCGGCCTCCTCCAGGCGTCGCGCGGCCTCGGTCTCGCTCAGTCCGGCCATGAGCGGGGAACCCTAAGCGACTGCCCGAAGGCCCAGGCGGAGCGGCGCCGCCGGCGCCGGCCGGAACGCCGAAGCACCCCGGCGCCCTCACCGCAAGGAGCGAGGGGCGCCGGGGGTTCGTGGGTGGCTTCGGAGGAGGGCGCTTTAAAGGCGCGCCCGCCGTCTTATCCCGCCGAGGTGGCGGGGCGTTCGGCGAGCGTCACGCTCACCGTCGCGGTCCGTTCACCCCGGATCACGGTCATTTCGACCGTTTCACCGGCGTGGGCGTCGGAGATCGTCTTCACCAAGTCTTCGGTGGTTCCGATCTTTTCGCCGTCGATGGCGGTGATGATGTCGCCGCCGAGGCCGAACTGCTGGCCTTCGACTTCCGCCGCAGTGGTCGCTCCCTGGATGCCGGCGGCCGCTGCCGGGCCGCCTTCCTCGACCTGCTGCACGAGGACGCCTTCTTCGACCGGCAGGTTGAACGCCTTTGCCAGTTCGGGGGTGATCGTCGCCCCGCTGATCCCGAGGAAGCCGTGTTCGTCGGCGGTCCCGGACTCGAGCTTGGCGATCTGTTCCTTGGCGGTGTTGATCGGGATCGCGAAGCCGATGCCGACGTTGCCGTTGGAGCCTTCGCCGCCGGTGTAGATCTGCGAGTTGATGCCGATCACTTCGCCGTCCGCGTTGATCAGCGGCCCGCCCGAGTTGCCCGGGTTGATCGCCGCGTCGGTCTGGATCACGTTCTTGATCGCCACCCCGTCGGGCGCGGTGATTTCACGCTGCAGGGCGGAGACGATGCCGCTGGTGACGGTCCGTTGGAGGTCGAAGGGGTTGCCGATCGCGACCACCGGGTCGCCGACTTCCATCTTCGAGGAGTCGCCGAGCGTCAGCGGGTGGAGCTGCGCGGCGGGCGCTTCGACCTTCAGCAGCGCGAGGTCGGAGTTCGGTTCGGTGCCGACGACTTCCGCCGGATACATCTGGCCTTCCGATTCGAAGGAGACCTGGATTTCTTCGCCGCCTTCGACGACGTGGTTGTTGGTGAGGACGTGGCCTTCTTCGTCGAGGACGACGCCGGAGCCGGAGGCGACGCCTTCGGCCATCTTCGATTCGATGAAGGCGACGCCGTTGGCGTCGGCCTTGTAGATCTGGTTGACGGTGTTGCCGCTTTCGTCGCCGGCGGTGACGGCCGCCGCCGGGGTGGTGCCGGAGGCGCGGACGACTTCACGGGTGGTGGTGGAACCGCCGCCGCTCGACACGAGCCCGGTCGCGAAGGCGAGCACGGCGAAGACGGCGACGACTGCCCCGCCCAGGAGGGCAGAGCCGAACGGATGACTTCTCTTTTGCTTGGGCATGGGGGACAGATTCGCCCCCTCTGCTCGCCGTGCCCTAAACGCCCGCGAACAACTTCCTAAAGAGTTGCGAAGCGCAACCTAAAGGCGCAAGCCGCGCACCGCGGCCCACCGCCGATTTGACCGAAATCCCTTCGGTCCCTAACCTTTCGGCGCCTCATGTCCGCCGAGCGCCAAGCCGCCGTCACCGAGTTGGGACGCGCGTTCCGGCGCGCCTTCCGCAGCCTCCGCAGCCTGCGCGGCCGCGATACCCACCGTGGCGACGAGATCGGCCACGCCCAGTTCGAGCTGCTGATCGAGCTCTACGCCGGCGGCCCGATGCCCGCGGGCGAGCTGGCCGAGGCGGTCGAGGTGAGCGCCGCGACCGTCTCCGGGATGCTCGACGGCCTCACCGAGGCCGACCTGGTCGAGCGCAGCCGCTCGGAGTCCGACCGCCGGATCGTCGTCGTCAAGCTGACCCGCCGCGGCCGCCGCAAGGTCGAGGCCCGCAAGGCGGTCTGGCAACGCCGCTGGCAGGAGGCCCTGGAGGGCCTCGACGACGAGGAACTCCGCGTCGCCGCCCGGGTGCTCGAGCGCATCCACGGCATCTTCTGCGAGCAGCAGCAGGACGACTGAAGCTCCCGCCCCTGCGGACTAGCGTTCGCATTTTTGACCGCTATCCGGTCATTTCTGCGAACGCGCCTGGGCGGGGACTCGGGAAGGGTTCAGGCCCCGCAAGCTGTCGCCCGGGGAGGTGACGCGCCCCTCTCGCCACGGCCCGGGCAGGCTGTGGCCGTGGCGAGAGGGGCGGGTGTGCGGAAGGTGTGGAGGGACACCGGCGGGAGGGTGACGAGAGGGCGTCGGGAGTGGCA
>CALCIA010000316.1 GCA_937907435.1 uncultured Actinomycetes bacterium | reverse complement strand
TGTGGCCGTGGCGAGAGGGGCGGGTGTGCGGAAGGTGTGGAGGGTCGTGCACGGGGGCGTCACGGGGGTGCGTCGGGAGTGGCACGGATCCGTGACGGGAGTCGGACGTCGTCACGAAGATGCCGAGAACTCCACGTTTCCTCCCGTGTTGTGCAACACCGACCTACGCGCTGCGTGTATTTCCCACCCCATAGGGGCCCTAAATCACGCAGCGCGTTTCCGGCCCTCTATTTCCGGCCCGAAAAGGGCTCCCCAGGGCCGGAAAGTGTGACGTTCCCGGCATCTTCGTCACGGATCCGGCCGAGGTGTGGAAGCTCTCGGACCGGATCGTCACGGAAGTCCGACTTCGCAACGTCCCTGTGACGCCTCTCCCACGAACGCCTCACGTCCTGGGCTCCTCATGGGGGTCACAGCCTGCCAAGACCCCCATGAGGAGCCCAGGACATCCCGCCGCCACCTCGGACGGCCACCCGCCCCCCGAACCCCCACCCCGACGGCCGACAGCCCCCGCTCGTCGTGGAACTGCTAGTCAAGCCGGTTTCTCCGCGCCTGTGTCCGGTCATGCCACAAGGGCCAGCGGCGCTCTATCGTTGATTGAGGGTGTTCAGGGGAGTCCCGAAGGTGCAGGTCGTCCTGATGGTCGTGGCGACGATCGTGATGGTCGGCGGGGTCGCCTACGAACTCTTCGTCCGCGAGGACGACGCGCCCGCGCATCGGTCGATCACCGAACACGAAGGGACCCTGCACTGGACGCCGCGGGGCCCGAATCCGGCGCCGCGGCTCTCCGAGCGCTTCTGGACCTGGTCCTACCCGGCGGCCTACTCCTCGCGGGTCCACAAGAGGATCGGGGTCTACTTCCGGGACGAGCGGATCGGCTTCGTCGCGGCCAAGCGCGTCGACCGCGGCACGGTCTGGGTCTACGCCTGGATCGCGCCGGAATTCGAGCAGTTGGCCCTGAACGCGGTCGAATCGGAACCGGTCGAGACCAAGGACGGCCCGCGGATCCAGATCTACCGCGTCTCCCACGCTCGACCGACCGAGTCGGGTGCCGCCTGACCGGACGCGCCGCCGGCTACTCGGTGAGGTCGCCTCGCTCGACGAGCTCGATCCGGTAGTCGTCGGGGTCGCGGACGAAGGCGATGCGGCTGCCGGTGGTGCGGCCGCCGGGGCGGTAGGGCGGCTTCTCGGGCTCGATGCCCTGCTCGGCGAGGGCCGCCAGGGTGCCGTCGAGGTCGCTGACGGCAAGGGCAATGTGGTTGTAGCCGGTGCCCATCTCGTAGGAGTCGACGCCGTGGTTGTAGGTCAGCTCGAGGACCGGTTCGCCGTCGTCGAGGGCCATGAAGACGTTGATCGCCTCGTCGCCGATCGGCATCCGGCGCACCTCGGCGAAGCCGAGCTTCTCGTAGAAGGCGACCGAGCGGTCGATGTCGCCGATGCGGTAGCAGGTGTGGAGGTACTTGTTCGCCATCGCCGCGCCTCAGCTTATCCTCCGCTCGATGTCGTCCCTGGGTCGAGCAGTCCTCCTCGCCGCCGTGCTCCTCACGCTCGCCGTGAGCGCCGGGACCGCCGCGGCCGCCGCTCCGCTGCCGGCCCCGGTCCCGACGCCGACCGGGAAGACGGTGACGCTCGCGGTCGAAGAAGTCGCGGGCAAGCTGAAGTTCGTCGGCCCGGAAACGGTGGCCGAAGGCGACCAATTGGAAGTCGTCGACAAGACCGACCCGCAGCGGGTCGGCCCGGTGACCTTCTCCCTGGTGCGCCGCGGCTACCTGCCGAAAACGCGGCGCGCCCAGGGGATCTGCTTCACCCCCGGCCACATCTGCTGGTCGATCGCCGAATGGCAAGGCGTCCACGGCGAAGGCGTGCCGACGATCAACCCGGCCGAAGCGGGCGCGCCCGGCTGGGACACGATGGGCACCAAGACGGTCCCCGGGGACTCCTGGTACTCGGGCACCGAACGCGGCGCGCGCTTCGCCCAGGAGGTGACCGCGAAGGCCGGGACCAGGCTCTGGTTCATGGACGCGATCCACCCCTGGCTGCGCGGCACGATCAAGGTCGTCGCACCCGCCCCGGCCTAAAGAAACCGCCAGGTTTGTCGATTCATACTTCGTCGTGGCCTCCGGCACCGCAGCGCGCGAGGAGATCCGGCCACCGGGTCGGTCCGAGGCCCGTGCGACCGGCGCGCTGCTGCTCGCGGGCGCCGGCCTCGTCGCCCTCTCGCTGATTCTGCCGCACCCCTCCGGCGGCCACCTGATCGCGCTCTGCGCGACCGCCGCCGGGATGGCCGTGGTCGGCGCCGCGGTCTGGTTCTCCTCCTCCCGCGTGCCCGTCGCGCTCGTCCACCTGCTGCTCGCCGGCACCGCGCTCGTCACCTGCGTGCTGTTCTGGGAGTCGGGGCTGGCGGTCGGCCAGTACGGGACGATCTTCACCTGGGGCACGCTGATCTCCGCCTACTTCTTCTCCCGCCGGGAGGCGGCGCTGCACCTGGCCTGGCTGCTGCTCGTCTACGCGGGCGCGCTGGCGCTGGTGGAAGGCACCGGCGGTTACTCCCCGTTCACCCGCTGGATCTTCAGCGCCGTCTCGCTGACCGTGGTGATGCTCTTCGTCAACAGCCTCGCCTCGCGCCGCGAACGCGCCGACACCCGCGCCCGCCACTTCTTCGACCTCTCCCAGGACATGCTCTGCACGATGGACCCGCAGGGGCGCTGCATCGAGGTCAACGGGGCCTGGGAGCGCTGCCTCGGCTACCGGCCGGTGGAGATGCGCGGCCGGCGGCTGCTCGAGTTCACCCACCCCGAGGACCACGCCCACGCGACCGAGGAAGCGCTGCGGGTCTTCGCGGGCGGCGTCTCGGAGAACCTCGAGACGCGGGTGCGGGCCAAGGACGGCAGCTGGCACTGGCTGCGGACCAGCTCGGTGTTCGAGCCCGAGGAGGAGCTCGTCTACGCCCGCTCGACCGACGTCACCCGGCAGAAGTCGCTGGAGGACGAGCGCGAGGCGCTGATCGCCGCCAACGAGGAGCTCGCCCGCTCCGACGCGCTCACCGGGCTGCCCAACCGCCGCGTCCTCGACGACCAGCTGCCGCGCGAGATGGCGCGGACGCTGCGCTCGGCTTCCGAGCTCAGCCTCGCGATCGTCGACATCGACCACTTCAAGGCCTACAACGACACCTACGGCCACCTCGCCGGCGACGCAGTGCTGCGCGACTGCGCCGCGGCCTGGGACGCCTCGCTGCGCGGCGCGGACATGATCCTGCGCTTCGGCGGCGAGGAGTTCCTGGTCGTCCTGCCCGACTGCGGGATCGACGAGGCGACCTCGATCCTCGAGCGACTCCGGGCGGCGACGCCGAACGGCCAGACCTGCTCGGCCGGCCTCGCCATGTGGCGGCCGGGGGAGACGGTCGACGAGCTCGTCGCGCGGGCCGACAAGGCGCTCTACGAGGCCAAGGAGGCGGGGCGGGACCGGCTCGTCAGCGCGGCCTTCTGAGGCTCGGTGCGGGCGGGGCGACGCCAGGGCGACCCCCTTCCCTCACAACAGCGGGACGTTCGTCCAGGGGGTCGCCCTGGCGTCGCGCTCCGGACTGGGAGGATGCTCGGGATGGCGGGGGACCAACTGCAGCAAAGGTTCAGAGTCGCTCGGCGGGATCCGGAGCTGACGGTGCTCGAAGGGTTCCATGCCTTGAAGCACGCGCTGCGCTTCGGGGCGGAGGTGGAGATTGCGGTGGGGACGGACCCGGGGGAGCTGGAGGAGCTCGCGGCTGACCTGGCGCCAGATCTGATGGGGCGCTTCGGGGAGTTGGTCGGGACGGTTGACGCGGACGTGCTCGCCGGGCTCGTGCCGCAGGCGCCGCGGACCGGGGTCGTCGCGATCGCCCGGCGCAAGGGCGCCGACCTGGCGCCGATGCTCGCCGATCCGCGCGAGGCGCCCGTCGTCCTGCTCGAGCAGCCGCGCAACATGGGGAACCTCGGGGCCTGCGTGCGGGTCGCGGCGGCGGCCGACGCGGCGGGGCTGCTGACGATCGGTGAGAACGACCCTTGGCATCCCGACGCGGTGCGCGGCGCCGCCGGGCTCCACTACGCGCTGCCGGCGGTGGCGGCGGTGGAGCGGGCGCCGCGGGGGGACGGGCGACCGCTGCTGGCGCTCGACCCGGAGGGGGAGGAGATCGACCCGGCGGCGATCCCCCCGCGCGCCGTCCTCGCCTTCGGCACCGAGCGCCACGGCCTGAGCGAGGAGCTGCTCGCGGCCGCCGACGGCCGGGTCAGGCTGCCGATGCGGGAGGGCGTCTCCAGTCTCAACCTCGCGACCTCGGTGGCCGCCGTCCTCTACGCGATCCTTCTGGTGCAGCGAGCGTGAAAGTCATGCAGCGTCCGCGCTCATCGGTAAAGCTGGGTTAAGCAACTGCCGACAACGGGGTTGCACCCCAACCGATTTCGAAAGGAAGTCAAGTGCCCCTCGCAGACATCAGTTTCGGCGAACTGCTCCTCGTAGTCGTCGAGATCTTCCTCTTCGTGGTCTGGATCTGGATCCTCTTCACGATCATCACCGACCTCTTCCGCGACCACGAAATGTCCGGTTGGGCGAAGGCGATCTGGATCCTCTTCCTCGTCTTCATCCCCTTCCTGACCGGGCTGATCTACCTGATCGTCCGCGGCTCGGGGATGCGCGACCGCGCGATCAAAGCCCAGACCGACGCGAAAAAACATTTCGACGAATACGTGCGGGAGCAGGCTCACACCTCGCCCGCCGACGAACTCCACAAACTGAACGAACTGCGCGAAAAAGGCGCGCTCAGCCAGGAGGAGTTCGACCAGGCGAAGGCCAAGCTGCTCGCCTGAGAAGCGGTTGGTTTTCAGCCGCCGCCCGTCGGGGCGGCGGCGCGCGAGGGTCCGGCGGGGCGAGGAAGGGGCGCCCCGCCGCCCTCTACATGCATCACGAAAGTCCTGCAAACGTGCCTGTTCTGCAACGTCGCTTGCAAATTATTGGCAACCAGGGGGTAGGACAGGGGTGCTTCGCTAGCCTGCGCGACCGCGGCCGAGTTCCTGTGTTTCACGACTCGACCCCGATCCATGCGGACCCTCTTCACCCACACCGAGCCCCGTCGCGCGCACCGTCGTCTTGCGCTCGGCTTCGGCACCGTCCTCCTCGCGGCGCTGTGCACGCTGGCGCTGCTGCTCGACGCGACGGCCCCCGCCGCGACCCTGCAGGAAAAACGTGACGCGACGCAGTCGAAGCTGAACGAAGTCGAAGCGAACAGCAGCGCGCTTGCCGACACGATCGCCGCCCAGAACGCGGAAATCGACACGATGATCGGCGAAGTCTCCGCCCTGCGGCAGAAGCAGGAAGCGGTCGAGGCGCAGCTCGCCGCCAAGGAAGAAGAACTGGAAGCCGCGACCAAGGCGCTGCGCGACGAACGCGAACACCTGGTCGAAGTCCGCGCCCAGCTGGCCCGCGCGCTCGGCGCCCTGCGCGAACGGCTGATCTCGATCTACGAGTCCGGCTCGCCGAACGTCCTCAACGCGATCCTCGAATCGGAAAACTGGTCCTCGATGGCGGCGCAGACCGAATACCTGAACCGGATCCAGGACTACGACAACGCCGTCGTCGGCCGGGTCAAGGGCCTGCGCAACGAAGTGCGCAGCGCGGTCGACCGGCTCACCTCGACCCGCGAACGGATCGAAGGCGCGCGCGACTCGATCGCCGCCACCGAGGCCGAAGTCGTCGCCGCCAAGGAAGCGGCCGAGGCGCGCTTCGCCGAACTGAAGGTGGCGCAGGCGCAGCGGCGCGAAACGATGAACGCGCTGGAGTCCAAAGAACAGGCGCTGAGCGACAACCTCGCCTCGATCTCCGGACAGATCGCCGCCGAGCGCGCCCAGGCCGCCGCCGAAGCGGCCGCGGCCTCCGGCGTCGTCACCGAATCGGCGGGCGAATTCCCGGCGCCGCTGAACGCCGGCGAAACCGCGGGCTTCATCTCCGAATCGGAAGCGAGCGCCCCCGAATCGGCGCCGGAACAGGTGAAGGGCGCGATCGCCGCGGCCAACGCGATCGCGATGACCCCCTACATCTGGGGCGGCGGCCACGGCTCCTTCGAATCGTCGGGCTACGACTGCTCGGGCGCCGTCTCCTACGCGCTGCACGGCGGCGGCCTCCTGGAAAGCCCGCTCGACTCGACCGGCCTCGAGACCTGGGGCGAAGCGGGCCCCGGCCGGTGGATCACGGTCTACGCCAACGCCGAACACGCCTGGATGATCATCGCCGGCCTCGCCTTCGACACCGTCGGCGGCCCCGGCCCGCGCTGGCACAGCTCGCCGGTGGACAGCCCGGAAGGCTTCATCGCGCGGCACCCGCCCGGCCTGTAGCGCCGCCCAGTAGGCTCGCCGAGCCGTGGAACCGATCTCTTACCTGCAGGCGATCGTGCTCGGTGCCCTGCAGGGGCTCTCGGAGCCGTTCCCGATCTCGAGCCTCGGCCACGCGGTGCTGCTGCCGCGGCTGCTCGGTTGGGACATCCACCAGAACGACGATTACTTCCTCTCCTTCCTCGTCGCGACCCACTGCGCGACGGCGCTCGTCCTCTTCATCTACTTCTTCGAGGACTGGAAGCGGATCTGGTTCGGCTTCCTCCGCTCGGTGAAGGGGCGGGCGACGCCGAGCGACCTCGACGCGCGGCTGGCCTGGGTGATCATCGTCGGCACGATCCCGGCCGGGATCCTCGGCCTCGCGCTCGAGCACAAGCTGCGCACGCTGTTCGCCTCGCCGACCGCGGCGGCGATCTTCCTCACCGTCAACGGCGTGCTGCTGCTGGCGGTGGAGCGCTTCCGGCGGCGGCCGCCGCGCCCCGGCGACGGCGAGGGGGACGGCGACGCGCGGATCGCCAAGATGGGCTTCCGCCAGGCGCTCGGGATCGGCACCGCCCAGGCGCTGGCGCTGATCCCCGGCATCTCCCGCTCCGGCGTGACGATGGGCGGGGGCCTCCTCGCGGGCCTCTCCAACGAGGACGCCGCCCGTTATGCGTTCCTGCTGGCGACGCCGATCATCGGCGCGGCGGGCGTGCTGAAGCTGCCCGAGCTGCTCGGCTCGACCGGCGACGGGGTGCGTGGGCAGGCACTGGTCGGCGCGATCGCCGCCGCCCTCACCACCTGGGCCGCGGTCAAGTTCCTGCTCCGGTACTTCGAGACGAACCGCCTCAGCCCGTTCGGCGTCTACTGCATCTGCGCCGGCGTCTTCTGCCTCCTCGTCTTCACCCTCTGACCCCGCGGTCGATGGGCCGAAAACCAGTCATATAGGCGGGTTTTCGGCCCATCGACGGGAGGGGTTTTGAGAAACTGGAACGTGTTGGTTGCAACTTTCCCCTTTTTGGGTACGTCCGTCCGTGGGATTGCCACCTCGGGAAAGGAGCAGCACATGGAGTCAGTGTCGGTGCCGGAGGTGCGGACGCCGCGGCGGTCTCGCTCGTCTTCATCCTGCTGACGATCACCTTCTTCCTCCTCGGGATCGGCGAATCGAGCGAATCGAAGGGGCTGGTCGAAGTCGGCGGCTGGGCCGGCATCCTGACCGCGGTGGCGGCGTGGTACGCGTCCTTCGCGGCTGTGATCAACTCCACCTTCGGCAGGACGGTTCTGCCCGTGATGCCGCTGGGTGATTGAGACGAGGAGAGGAAGTGGAGATGGCAACTGAAGCAGGAACGACGGGAAGCGATTCGAACCTCGAGCAGGACCTCGAGCGGATGCTCGAGATCGAGACCTTCCCACCGCCGGAGGCC
>CALCIA010000315.1 GCA_937907435.1 uncultured Actinomycetes bacterium | reverse complement strand
ACACCCGGCCCTCTCGCCACGGCCACAGCCTGCCCGGGCCGTGGCGAGAGGGGCGCGTCCGTTACCCGGGCGACAGCTTGCGAGGCCGCGGCCCTTCCCGGGCGACAGCCTGCGGCCCCCCGTCCCTTCCGCGCCGCCGCTACCCCTGGAGGGACGTCCGCAGCCGCCCGAGGAACCTTGCCGCGTACACGCCGTCGACGGCGCGGTGGTCCCAGCCGAGGACGAAGTTGACCATCGAGCGGATCGCGATGCTCTCGCCGCCCGCGTCGTCGGTGACGACGACGGGGCGGCGGACGATGGCCTCGAGGTCGAGGATCGCCACCTGGGGGACGTCGATCACCGGGGTGGCGATCGAGGCGCCGAAGGCGCCGGGGTTGGTGATCGTGAAGGTCGCTCCTTGGACCTCCTGGGGATCGAGCTGCTTCGCCCGGCCGCGCGTGGCGAGGTCCTTGATCTTGGCCGCGAGGCCCTCGATCGAGAGGTCCTGGGCGTCCTTGATCACCGGCACGATCAGGCCGTCGTCGCCGAGCGAGACGGCGATGCCGAGGTGGACGCGCTCGAAGCGGGTGATCGTCGTCCCGTCGAGGGTCGCGTTCAGGTCAGGGAACTCGCGCAGGGTCTCGATCGTCGCGCGGGCGACGAGCGGCAGCGCGGTGACGCCGAGCTCGCGCCGGCGGGCCTCCAGCGCGGTGACGTCGCACTCGACCACCGTGTGGCAGGTCGCGGCGGTCTGCTGGGAGTTCCGCATCGCGTTGCCGATCGCGATCCGCATCCGCGACAGCGGCCGGGGGTCGCCGCCGAGCTCGTCGGGTTGGCCAGGGTGGCCGTTTGCGCTCGGGGGCGGGACCGCCCGCGGCGGCGGCGAGGGCGGCGGATCGGGCCGATAGGGCGAATCGGTGTGGAGCGGCGGCTCGGCCTTCGCGGCGGTCGCGACGAAGCCCTCGACGTCGCGCTTCGTGACCCTGCCGTTACGGCCGGTGCCGACGACCTGGTCGAGGTCGATGCCGCGATCCGCGGCGAGCCGCCGGGCGACCGGCGAGTAGAAGCGCTTCGCCTTGCCGTTGCCCGAGCCGTTTGCCCGGCCGTTGCCAGAGGTGGCGCGTGGGGCCTCCGCCGGCGCCGCGGCGGGCGCGGGTGCCGCCGCCTTCGGCTCTCCCGGAGCCCCGGCCGCCGGCAACGCGGATCCCTCCGCCGCGATCCGGCCCAGCGTCACGCCGACCTCGACCACCTGCCCGGCCTCGACGAGGATCTCGGCCAGCGTGCCCGCGGCGGGCGCCGGGATCTCGCTGTCGACCTTGTCGGTGGAGATTTCGCAGATCGACTCGTCGGCGGCGACGGCGTCGCCCGGCTGCTTCAGCCAGGCGATCACTTCCCCCTCGGTGATCGAGGTGCCCATCGCGGGCATCACGACCTCGACCGTCTGCTCAGTAGTCGGCGAGCTCATCGATCGCCTTCGTGATCGACTCGACACCCGGCAGCACGGCCGCCTCGAGCGGCGGGCTGAACGGGATCGGCACGTCCGGCGTGGCCAGGCGCCGCACCGGCGCGTCGAGCAGTTCGAACCCGTGCTCGCCGACCGCGGCCGCCACCTGCGCCCCGGCCGCGCAGGTCTCGTTCGCCTCGTCGACGACGAGGAGGCGCGAGGTCTTCGCGACCGAGTCCATGACGGTCCTCAGGTCGAGCGGCACCAGCGTCCGCAGGTCGATCACCTCGACCGAGCGGCCGCTCGCCTCGGCGGCCGCGAGGGCCGCGCCGACCATCGCCCCGTAGGCGACGACGGTGAGGTCCTCGCCCTCGCGCACGACCTTGGCCTCCGGCGCGATCTCCTCGACCACCTCCGGCACCTCTTCCTTCGCCCGCCGGTAGAGCGACTTGTTCTCCATGAAGATGACCGGGTTGGGATCGCGGATCGCCGTGCAGAGGAGGCCGGCGGCGTCGCGCGGGGTGCTCGGCGCGAAGACCTTGAGGCCCGGCGCGTGCATGAACCAGGCCTCCGGGTTCTGCGAGTGGAACGGGCCGCCGGCGAAGCCGCCGCCGCTGGGCAGCCGGATCGTCAGCGGCACCGCGAGGCCGAGCCGGTAGTGCATCTTCGCCGCGACGTTGACGATCTGGTCGAAGGCGCAGGCGACGAAGTCGGCGAACTGCATCTCGCAGACCGGCCGCATCCCGGTGATCGCCGCGCCGACCGCGGTGCCGACGATCCCGGCCTCGGCGATCGGGGTATCACGGACGCGCGCGGCGCCGAACTTCTCGCTGAGGCCGTAGGTGGCCTTGAAGGCGCCGCCGAAGCTGCCGATGTCCTCGCCCATCAACATCACCCGCTCGTCGCGCTCCATCTCCTGGGCGAGCGCGTGGGTGATCGCCTCGAGGTAGGTCTCGACCGCCATCAGGGCTCCCGGTAGCCGGACCAGGGCGCGCGGCCGGGGCCGAGCGGCTCCGGCTCCCCGGTGGCGAAGACGCCGCTGGCGGCGCTCGCCGGGTCGGGCAGCGGCGCCGCCAGCGCCGCGGCGACCGCGGCGGCGATCCGCTCCTCGACCGCGGCCGCGACCGGCTCGGGGTCGAGCCCGTCGGCTTCCAGCAGGGTCCGGTAGCGATCGAGCGGGTCGCGCTCGGCCCACTCGGCGACCAGGTCGGCGGCGTACTCGGCGCTGTCGTGGGCACCGTGGCCGTGCATCCGCATCGTCACCGCCTCGATCAGGGTCGGGCCGCCGCCTTCGAGCCCGCGGGCGCGGGCGCGGTGGACGGCGGCGAAGACCGCCTCGGGGTCGTTGCCGTCGACGCTGTCGGAGGCGATCCCGTACCCCGCCGCGCGCTCGATCGGGTCGACCTTGAACTGCTTGGAGCCCGGCGTCGAGTAGGCGAAGTGGTTGTTCTCCATCACGAAGACGACCGGCAGCGCGTCGACGGCGGCCCAGTTCATCGCCTCGTGCCAGTCGCCGCGCGAGGTCGCGCCGTCGCCGAAGAAGGTGAGCGCGCAGCGGTCCTCTCCGCGCATCCGGAAGCTGAGCGCGCAACCGCAGGCGACGACCATCATGTCGGGCAGCATCGAGACCATGCCGACCACGCCGAGGCGGCGATCGCCGAAGTGGACGTTGCCCTCGCGGCCGTGGCTGAGCTCGTTCTCCCGCCCCATGTAGTGGGCGAAGATCGACGCCAGGTCGGTGCCGCGCACCAGGTGGGCGCCGAGGTCCCGGATCAGCGGCGAGCAGACGACGTCCGCGGCGGCCAGGGCCCAGGTCGCGCCGACGCCGATCGCCTCCTGGCCCCGCCCGTCATAGAAGGAGCCGGGGATCTTGCCCTGCTTGTAGAGCGAGAGGCCTTTCTCCTCGACCCGCCGCATCAGCAGCATGTGCTCGTAGAGGCCGAGCCGGTCCGCGGCGCCGAGCGCCGGGGTCCCCGCGGGCGCGACCGGCTCGCGATGGGCCGTCGTCGCCATCAGGCCGCGACCTCGGACCGGCCGGCAAGTCGCTCGCGCGCGAAGCGCTCTCCCTGAAGCTCGACCTCCATCGCGACGAGGTTAGGTCGACCCGCCGGCCGCCGGACCGTCTCCGCGTCGCCAACTTCACCGCGACGACGCGACAGATGTCGGCCGGCCCGCCGTCCCGGGCGGGGCGGCGGCCTGGCGTCCCGGGCCTCGCAGGGGGATCGCCCAGGCCAGGAGCACGATCCCGGCGCCCGCCCCGACGCCGACCAGGTAGCCGAGGTGGATCGCGGACGTGAACTCGCCGGGGCCGGCGGTCGAGGCGAGCCGGCCGGCGACCAGCGAGCCCATCAGGGCGACGCCGACCAGGGCGCCGACCTGGCGGGCGGAGCCGGCGACGGCCGACGCCAGCCCTGAGCGGGCGCGGGGCAGGGCCGAGATCGCGAGCGTCGTGATCGGCGGGTTGATCGTCCCCCAGCCGACGCCGAGCAGCGCGTAGGCGACGAGGAGGACCGGGTAGGGAGTGCCGGGCGAGACGGTGGCCAGGACGCCCATCGCGGCGGCGATCAGCAGGCCCGCGCCCGCGATGATCGGCCGCGGCCCGCCCCTCCCCGCCAGGCGCCCGGCGAGCG
The DNA here is from genome assembly GCA_937907435.1 of uncultured Actinomycetes bacterium. GTDB lineage: Bacteria > Actinomycetota > Thermoleophilia > Solirubrobacterales > 70-9 > VAYN01. Next base: position 8,163 of record CALCIA010000315.1, on the reverse strand, counting down.
GCGCGGCGATCGCCACCGCCACCGTCATCGGCAGGATCGCGAGGCCCGCCCGCAGCGGCGAGTAGCCGCGCACCTGCTGGAGGTAGAGCGTGTTGAGGAAGAGGAAGCCGGCCGTCGCCGCGTAGGCCAGGACCGCGAAGGCGCTCGCGCCGCCGAGCGCCGGCCGGCGCAGCAGGCGCGGGTCGAGCAGCGGCTCCGCGGCCCGCCGCTCGACCGCCGCGAAGAGGGCCGCCGCCGCGATCGCGAGGCCGAGCAGGCCCAGCGTCGGCGCCGACGCCCAGCCCCAGCCGGGCGCTTCGATCAAGGCGAAGGTGAGCAGGGCGAGGGCGCCGACGAGCAGCGCCTGGCCGCGGAGGTCGAGGGCGCGCGGACGCGGCGCGCGCGACTCGGGCACGAAGCGCGCGGCCATCCGGAGGGCGAGGACGCCGACCGGCAGGTTGACCCAGAACAGCGCGCGCCAGCCGACGCCGTCGACGAGGGCGCCGCCGAGCAGCGGCCCGGCCACCATGCTGAGGCCGGCGACCCCCGCCCAGGTCCCGATCGCGGCGGCGCGCTCGCGCGGCTCGGTGAAGACGTCGGCGATGATCGCCAGCGTCGAGGGCATCAGCATCGCGGCGCCGGCTCCCTGGAGCGCCCGGAAGGCGACCAGCACCCCGAGCGCCGGCGCCAGGCCGCAGCCGAGCGACGCCAGGGTGAAGGTCACCAACCCGACGCGGAAGACCCGCCTGCGGCCGAGCCGATCGCCCGCGGCGCCCGCCGAGATCGCGAGGCTGCCGAGCACGAGCACGTAGGCGTCGACGACCCACTGCAGGCCGGCGATGTCGGCACCGAGGCCGCGCTGGATGGACGGCAGGCCGACGTTGACGATCGTCGCGTCGAGCTGCGCCATGAACAGGCCGAAGCAGCAGGTGAGAAGCGCGAGCCGGCGACGATCGGATGAGCGGGCCATGGAGCAAGCAAAGGCCGGCGCTCGTCAGATTGCAAAGACATAGTTACTCTTGGACCGATAACGATCGGTTATGGAGCTGCGCCAACTCGCATACTTCGTCGCGGTCGCCGAGGAGGGCCACTTCACCCGCGCCGCGCAGCGGATGCACGTCGCCCAGCCGGCGATCAGCCGCCAGGTGATCCAGCTCGAGCGCGAGCTCGGCGAGCGGCTACTCTCCCGCGACCCGGCGGGCGTCGCACTCACCGACGCCGGTGCCGCCTTCCTGCCCCACGCGCGGGCGGCGCTCGCCGCCGCCGAGGCGGGGCGCGACGCCCTCGCCTCGCTGCGCGGGCTGCTGACCGGGCGGCTGTCGATCGGCACCGTCCTGCCCGCCCCGGAAGGCCTGACCGCGGCGCTGGGCGACTACCGTGACCGCCATCCCGGCGTCGAGCTGCGGCTCCGCGAGGACCACACCGGACCGCTGATCGACTCGCTCGCCCGGGGCGAGCTCGACTTCGCCTTCGTCGGCCTCGGTCCCCGGGCGACCGTCCCGGCCGGCCTCGCCGCGCGCCGGATCCTCAGCGAGCCGGTCGTCGCCGCGATGCGCGGCGATCACCCGCTGGCGAGCCGGCGGTCGGTGACCGTGGCGTCACTCCGTGACCACGCGATGGTCACCCTCCCCGAGGAGAGCGGCCAGTTCCACATGATCGAGGCGGCGGCGGCCTCGGCCGGATTCACGCCGCGGATCGTCGCCCGGTCGAGCGACCTGCGCCTGCTGATCGAGCTCGCCGCAGCGGGCATCGGGGTCGCCCTCGTGCCCCGTTCCGCCGCCAGGCCCACCCGCAACCTGGCCGTGCTCGAGGTGACGAGGCCGAAGCTGCGGCGGCACCTGTTCCTGCTCTGGAAACCGCAGACCCTCTCCCCCGCCGCCCGCGCCTGGCTCGAGACCGATCCCCGGTGAGTTCGCAGAAATCCGCGGATAGCGCGGATTTCTGCGAACTCACCCGAGGGGGCGTCAGACGGCGGCCGGGGAGAGGTCGAAGGGGAACAGGTCGTCGAGGGTGAGGTGGGACGGGGCGACGCCCTGGGACTTGGCGTAGGTCAGGAACGTCTCCAGGGTGACGCGGTTGGCGTCGACGCCGTAGGGCCAGAGGTCGCCGCCGAAGCGCTCGCGGGCGGCGGCGGCCAGGTCCGAGACCCAGGGCAGCGGCGCGTGGCTGGCGGTGGCGTCGAGGAGGCGGGCGGCGCAGCGGGAGCGGGCCTCGTCGAGGGCCGCGTAGAGGCTCGCGGCCGCCCAGGGGGCCGCGGCGAGGAAGTCGTCGCGGAGGACGACGAGGTGCATGATCGGAAAGACGCCCGTCTGCTCCCAGTAGCGCTGCTCGGCGGCGCGGCTGTCGGCGAGCAGGCGACGCACCGAGCCGTCGGCCAGGCCGAGCGGCGGGCGGGCCGAGATGATCGCGTCGATCTCCCCCGCGCGCAGCAGCTGGTCGAGCGAGCGGTCGCGCTCGACCGTGAGCTCGATCCCCGCGGGCAGGTCGGGCCGGCCCTTCTCGCTGCGGCCGGGATCGTTGACGCCGCCCTGCACCCAGGCGATCGAGGCGAGCTCGACGCCGTGGTGCTCGGCGAGGATGCCGCGCGCCCAGACGCCCGCGGTCTGGCACCACTCGGGCACGCCGACCCGCGTCCCCGCCAGCTCCTCGAGCGCGGTCGGCCCGTCCTCGCGGACGTAGAAGGAGCCGTGGCGGAAGACCCGCGAGGGGAAGACCGGGATCGCGCTCAGCGAGCGGTCGCCGCGCCCGATCCGATCGACGTAGAGCGCGAAGGAGAACTCGCCGGCCTCCCATTCGCACCCCGAGGCGGTGCGGGCGAAGATCTCCTCCGGCGGCATCCGCAGGCAGGTGACGTCGAGGCCCTCGGCCCGCACCCGGCCTTCGGCGAGATCGCGGACGTGGTCGTAGTCGCCGATCGCCAGCGCCGCCGCGACGCTCATCCGAAGCGGACGTTCACGTTCTTCGGCTCGGCGTAGGACTGCAGCTCCTCGATCCCCTCCTCGCGGCCGACGCCGGAGTTCTTGACCCCGCCATAGGGGGCGCTGAGGAAGTGGCGGGAGGAGTCGTTGACCCAGACGTCCCCCGCCTCGACATCGCGGGCGAAGGAGTGGGCGATGCCGAGGTCGCCGGTGAAGACGCTGGCGGTGAGGCCGTAGGAGACGGAGTTGGCGATCGCGATCGCCCCCTCGTAATCACGGAACGGGATCGCGGTCAGGACCGGCCCGAAGATCTCCTCCTGGGCGAGCCGCGAGTCGGGCTCGACGTCGACGAAGAGCGTCGGCCGCACGAAGCGGTCCGCCATCCCCTCGACCGCGACCTTGCCGCCCCCGGCGGCGACCCGCGCCCCCTCCTGGCGGCCGAGCTCGAGATAGGACATGACCTTCTCGAACTGGCGTTCGTGGACGATCGCGCCGGTGTCGGTCGACTCCTCGGCGGGCGGCCCCGAGCGCATCGCCTCGAGCCGCGCGGCAAGTCGCTCGACGAACTCGTCGTGCAGGGACTCGTGGACGAGCAGCCGCGAGGTCGAGCCGCAGGACTGGCCCTGCCAGGTGAAGTTCATCCCCCGCACCGCGCCGTCGACGGCCGCGTCGAGGTCGGCGTCGGGGAAGACCGCGATCGGGTTTTTGCCGCCCAGCTCGAGCGTCACCGCCTTCACCACCTGCTCGGCCGCGCGCCGCTGGATCGAGAGGCCGATCTCGACCGAGCCGATGAAGGCCAGCCGCCGCACCGCCGGATGGGCGACGATCGCGTCGCCGGCCTCGGCGCCGAGCCCGGTGACCACGTTGACGACGCCCGCCGGGAAGCACTCGGTGATCAGCTCCGCCAGCCGCAGCGCCGAGAGCGAGGTGTGCTCGGAGGGCTTCAGCACGACCGTGTTGCCAGCCACCAGCGGCGCCGCGATCTTCGACGCCGCGAACATCAGCGGGTGGTTGAAGGGGATGATCCGCCCGACCACGCCGAACGGCTCGCGCAGGGTGTAGTTGACCCGGTCGTGGCCGGTGGGGATCGTCTCGCCCCGCAGCTGCAGCGCCAGGCCGGCGAAGTAGCGCATCTGCGCGACGGCGATCCCGGCGTCGTTGCGCATCTCCTTGATCGGGCTGCCGTTGTCGGCGACGTCGATCGCGGCCAGCTCCTCGGCGTGCTCGGCCACCCGGTCGGCGAGCGCCACCAGGCAGGCGGCCCGCTCGGTCGCCGGCGTCGCCCGCCAGGCGGGGAAGGCCGCCGCCGCCGCGCCGACGGCCAGCTCGACGTCGCGCACGTCGCCGCGCGGGAACCGTCCCAGCAGCCCGCCGCTCGCCGGATCGCGCGCCTCCAGCGTCTCCCCCGAGGCGGCCGAGCGCCACTCGCCGCCGATCAGCATCGGCCGGACGGTGGCCTCGGCCACGGCGCTCACCGCGCGACCTCCCCCCTCGCGTTGCGGGGACAGGCGCGGGCGACCTCGAGCACGCGGGCGCGGGTCTCCTCGGAGAGCGGCGCCAGCGGCGGGCGGACCTCGTCGGACCCGAGCCCGGCGTCGGCCATCATCGCCTTCAGCGGCCCCGGGTTGGTGTCGAAGAAGACCGCCTCGTTGATCCGGAAGAGCTCGCGGTGCAGCCGCAGCGCGCCCGCGTGATCGTCGGCGGCGACCAGCGCGCAGAGCTCCGCGATCGACTCCGGCAGCAGGTTGCCGATCGCGCTCATCAGGCCCGCCCCGCCGACCGCGAGGAACGGGTAGGAGTAGCTCTCCAGGCCGCAGAAGAGCCGGAAGTCGTCCCCCAGCCGCAGCAACAGGTCGGTGACCATGTCGAGGTTGTTGGAGGCGTGCTTCAGCCCGACCACGTTGGGCGCCGCGGCGACGATCGCCTCGACCGTCGCCCCGGTCACCCCCACCCCGGCGCGTCCCGGGATGTTGTAGATGACCAGCGGCAGCTCGGTCGCCGCGGCGACGGTGACGAAGTGGCGCCGCAGCCCCTCCTGCGAGGGTTTGACGAAGGCCGGACAGAGGACCATCACCGCGTCGGCGCCCGCCGCCTCGGCCTCGCGGGTCAAGGCGACGGTGTCGGTCTGGTTGGGGCTGCCGGTGGCGGCGACGACCGGGAAGCGCCCCGCCGCGACCGCGACCGCGCGGCGGAAGAGCTCGGCCCGCTCGGCGGCGCTGAGGCTGGTCGGCTCGCCGCTGGTGCCGGTGATGGCGACGCCGTCGCCGGCCGTGCCGACGCGCTCGACCGAGGCCTCGAACGCCTCGAAGTCGACCGCCCCGTCGGCGAACGGCGTCACCAACGGGACGATCGAGCCGCGCAGGCTCTGCGGGGCGCCGCTCACGATTCCGAGCCGACCAGGTTTTCGCGGTTGGTCTCGAAGCCCTCGGTGCGGCCGAGCGCCTCGGTGCGGTCGTTCTTCAGGTTCTCGACCCACAGCAGGCTGCCGATCGCGATCTGCAGCGGCGAGTCCTGGATCGTCAGCTCGTAGACGTCGTCGCCCTCGAAGGTGGCGTGGCCGTGGTTCATCCAGCCCGGCGCCGTCAGCATCAGGTCGCCCGCGCCCCATTCGTATTTCTGGCCGCCGACGATGCTCCAGCCTTTGCCGGAGAAGATGTAGTTGACCGCCGCCGAGGTGTGGCGATGGGGCTGGTCGACGATCCCCGCCGGGCGCATCGTGATCGTGGCGAAGAAGGTCGACGTGGTCCCCTGGGTGCGGCCGGTCGAGCGGTCGTACATGAGGAAGAGGCGCCGGCCTTTGTACTCCTGGCCGAGCGAGCGCAGGTGCTGCAGCCGGTCGTGGATCTCCTTGTAGGGCCAGAACATCGGCGCCTGGTAAGGCGGCTCCGGGGAGATCAGCTGCTCGTAGGTGAGGAGGGCCTCGCCGTGGTCGCCGATCACCTCGCCGCGGGCGCTCATCTCCCGCTCCGCGTCGGGGTTGCCGAGCGGCTGGTTCGGGTCGAGATCCTCGGTGTCCTCATACACGTGGACGCCGAGCAGGTTTAGCAGACCGCTGTTGGAGTAGCTGAGGCGGACCTGGATCTCGTCGGTGTCGTTGATGTGCTGGTGGACGGTCCAGGGCGGCGTGTTGAAGGTGTCGTACTTGCCCCACTCGATCTCGCGGCCGCCGATGATCGACTTGCCGGAGCCCTGGATCGGGAAGTTGACGACCGAGGAGTTGTGGCGGTGCGGTTTCGTCCGCTCGCCGGGGAGCAGCACGTTGACCGAGACGCTGACCGCCGGGTAGAGGCCGCCGCTGCCGAGCAGCGCCGGGTTGACGATCTCTGAGCGGCGCGAGCCGCGGAACTCGCCTTCGGCGAGACGGGCGATCTCGGCGTCGATCTCCGCTTTCGGGATCAGCATCGGCTTCAGCGGCCGGTACTGGTTCGGGACGCGGCCCGATTTGTCGACGAATACCGCTTTGACCGGTTCGTCCTGGTTTCCGTAGGTCATGGCTCCTGCTCCTTGTCGCTTGCTCAGTGCGTCAGTTGTGCGGTCTCGATCGTGCGCCCGGCGCCCGCGAGCTTGGCCCGGCGCAGGACCTCGGCGCCGAGGGCGACGTCCGAGAGGCCGATGCCGAGTGCCTTGAAGAGCGTGATGTCGGTCTCCGTGCGCAGCTCGTCGGGGGGCGTGTCGACGATCTCGGCGAGGTCGCGGACGTCGTCCCAGGAAAGGTCGCCGGCCTCGACCGCGGCGCGCAGCTCGCCCGAGTCGTCGCGGGCCTGCGCCACCGAGTCGGCGGCGACGAGGTCGCAGCGGGCGACCGCGTCGACCTGCAGCTCGCGCCGGCTGGGGACGATCGCGCCGACCGCGTTGACGTGGGCGCCGGCGGGCAGCCAGGCGCCCTCCAGGTAGGGGTCGGCGGAGCGGGTGATCGCGGTGATGACCTCGGCCCCGGCGACCGCCTCGGCGACGTCGCCGTGCTCGGTCACCTCGACCCCGAGCTCCTCGCGCAGGCGCGCCGCGAGCTTCGCCCGGGGCTCGGGCCGGCGGCCGAAGAGGCGCACGGTGCGGATCGGGCGCACGCAGGTGACGGCGTGGGCCTGGGAGAAGGACTGTTTGCCGGTGCCGAGCAGCGCCAGCGTGGCGGCATCGGGGGCGGCCATCACCCGGGTCGCCAGGCCGGAGGTGGCGGCGGTCCGCATCTGGCCCATGGCGAAGGCCTCGACCACGGCCAGCACCGAGCCGTCGGCGATCGAGAAGACGATCAGGAGCGGCGAGGCGCCGCCCGGCGTGTACATCCAGGTCTTGGTCCCGGCGAGGCCGCGCCCGGCGATGGTGCCGCCGACCGCGTGCAGGATCGCGTCGCCCTCGCGGACGTGGGCGCGTCGCATGCTGCTCGCGAGGCCTTGGGCCTGCAAGCGGTAGGCGGCGGCGAGGACGTCGATCGCGTCGTCCATCGACAGCAGCTCGGCGACTTCGGCCTCGCCGATCCAGAGGGTCTCGTTTCGCTCAGGCATGGACGGCGCCCTCCCCCAGGGGCGAGGCGACCGGCGGCTGGAGGCCCCAGGTGTTGGACATCGTCGCGTGGGCGAGGTAACGGCCGGCGACCATCAGGCAGCCGACCGCGACCTCGGCCCCGACCAGCTCTTCCAGCCGGCGGTAGGAGGCCTCGCAGCTGCCGCCGCGGGCGGCGACGACTTCGGCGGCGAGCTCGGCGGCGGCGCGCTGCTCGGGCGCGAGGCGGTCGAGCTCACCGGCGACGAGCGCGCGCACGGTCGCCTCCTCGATCCCGAGCGCGAGCGCCAGGCGCTCGTGCTGGACCCGCTCATAATCGTTGCCGGTAGCGGTCGCGACGGTGAGCGCGATCGCCTCCGTCAGAGGCGCCGGCAAAGCTCCCTTGAGCGCTTCGGTGAAGGCGGCGAAGTGCGACAGCGCCTCCGGCTGGTGGGCGGCGACCTGGAAGAACTCGCCGAGGTAACCGAGCCGCTCGACGCGCGGGCGCAGCTGCTCGCGAAGGTCCTCGGGAAGCTGCTCGAACGGGATCCTGGGGGTACTCACAGGGAAGACGCTAAGTGGGTGACAACATAAATACAAATTGGAACATCCGGTCATTCGGATAGCCGTTCGCCTATGTTTCGGAACGCGCCAAGCCGCCCTTGCCGACCCCGGCGGCGAGGGCGAATTCGTGATCGGAAGTGGCTTCCTGGGGGACGGGCGGGGGTCCGGGGCGCGGGCGGCCGTCCGAGGTGGTCCTGGGCTCCTCATGGGGGTCCTGGCAGGCTGT
>CALCIA010000314.1 GCA_937907435.1 uncultured Actinomycetes bacterium | reverse complement strand
CTGCCCGGGCCGTGGCGAGAGGGGCGGGTCCGTTATCCGGGCGACAGCTTGCGGGGCCCCGGACCTACCCACCTAATCCGGCACCGCGTGCAGGGACTCCCACAAGTACAGGCACGCCAGGCTCCGGTTGGGGCGCCAGGGGTGGGCTCGGGCCTCGACCTCCTTCGGCGTCGGCATCGCTTCGAGGCCGTCCTCGAGCATGATCGCTTTGCGGATGCCGAGGTCGCCGCTGACGATGACGTCGGGGCGGCCGAGGTGGAGGAGGAGGAAGACCTCGGCGGTCCAGCGGCCGAGGCCGCGCACGGCGGAGATCTCGGCGATCGCCTGCTCGTCGTCGAGGGCTTCGAGGCGGTCGAGCTCCAGGGAGCCGTCGAGCACGTGGGCGGCGAGGTCGTGGACGTACTCGACCTTGCGGCGGGAGAAGCCGACGCCGCGGAGGTCGTCTTCGGTGAGCGCGAGCATCGCTGCCGGGGTGGGTGGGCCGTCGAAGAGGTCGAGCATGCGCAGGTAGATCGCCCGCGCCGCTTTGGTCGAGAGCTGCTGGCCGACGATCGAGCGCAGCAGGGCGCCGAAGGCGTCGGCGGGGCGCTCCTCTTTACGCCGGCGCAGGCGCTTGGCGAGGTCGAGCGGGCCGAGGCGCCCGATCAGGTCGGCCATCACCGGGTCGGAGGCGGCGAGCTCCTCGCGGCGCGCTTTGGCGCTCTTGCGGGGCACGGCTACGGGTCGTCCCGCGGCGCGCGCCGGCCCGTGCGCGCGCCGAGCGTCATTTCCCGGTCCAGGACGGGCGGCGCTTCTCGGCGAAGGCGCGGATGCCCTCGCGGAAGTCGGCCGAGCCGAAGCAGGAGCGGCGCAGCTCGACCAGCTCCTCCTCCTGGGCCTCGCTCAGCACCGGGTTGGCCGCGAGCACGTCGATCACCCGCTTGTTGCCGCGGGTCGAGAGCGGGGCGCCGGCGGCGATCGTCGCGGCCAGCTCCACGCCCGCCTCGTCGATCCGCTCGTCGTCGACCACCTCGTTGACGAGGCCGATCCGCTCCGCCCGCGCGGCGACGACGTTGCGGCCGGTGAAGAACATCTCGCGGGTGCGGGGGAGGCCGATCGTCTCGAGGAAGCGGCGCAGGCCGGTGTGGCCGTAGATCAGGCCGAGCTTGGCGGGCGGCATGCCGAGCTCGGCGCCCGCGGCGGCGATCCGCAGGTCACAGCTCACCGCCAGCTCGAGGCCGCCGCCGAGGCAGAGCCCGTTGATCGCGGCGACGGTCGGCCAAGGGTGGGCGACGATCGCCTCCATCGCCGCCTGGAAGGGGTGGGCGACCAGCGCCTCGGCCTCGCGCTCGAAGGCTTCCTCGGTGAATTCGGCGATGTCGTAGCCGGCCGAGAAGAGGGGCGGTGTGCCGGTGATGAGCACGCAGCGGGTCGCGATCCCGTCGTCGAGCCGCGGCAGCGTCGCCGCGATCGCGCCGAGGATCTCGTGGTCGAGCGCGTTGCGCCGGCTCGGGTTGGCGATCCGCAGCCGTGCCACCGCGTCCGCGGGCCGATCGAGCAGCAGCTTGCCGCCGGCGAGGCGCTCCGGCTCGCCGGCCGCGCCTCCGTTCCCACCGGCGTCGCTCTCGGGCCCCCCGGCCGAGCTCTCCGCCACGGCGACCTACTCGAGGACGACGAGGACGTCGCCTTCGCTCACGCTCTGGCCCTCCTCGCAGCGGATCTCTTTCACCGTGCCGTCGTCCTCGGACTCGACCGGGATCTCCATCTTCATCGACTCGAGGATGACGACGGTGTCGCCCTCGCTGACGGAGTCGCCGACCGCGACCTCGATTTTCCAGACGTTGCCGGTGATGTGTGCCTCGACGTTCGGCATCGGCGGGGACAATAGCCGCCGGCGAGGCGACAATGGGGCGCGGATGGGATCGGAAGGACTGGCCGTCGTCGTGGCGGCGCACGAAGAGGCGGAGCGGATCGCGGCGACCGTGGGGGCGCTGCGGGGCGCCTTCCCGGGGGCGGCGATCTGGGTCGGCGACGACGCCTCGCGCGACGGCACCGCGGAGCGGGCGATGCTGGCGGGCGCGCAGGTGGTGCGGCGGGGGAAAGCGCACGGCAAGGGCGGCAACGTGACCGCGGCCTGCGAGGCGGCGCTCAGCGCCGATCCCGCCCCGCGCCTGGTGCTGCTCTGCGACGGCGACCTCGGAGAGAGCGCGGCGCGGCTCGTCCCGCTGGTCGACGCGGTCGAGGCGGGGGAGTGCGACCTCGCGGTGGCGGCCTTCGCGCGCCGGGTCGGCGGCGGCTTCGGCGTGGCGCTGGGCTTCGCGCGCTGGGCGGAGCGGCGGCTCTGCGGCTTCGAGGCGCGCGCCCCGATCTCCGGCCAGCGCGCGATGTCCGCCGCGACGCTCCGCACCGTCCTCCCGTTCGCCCGCGGCTTCGGCATGGAGATCGGGATGACGGTCGACGCGGTCCGCGCCGGCGCGCGGGTGGGGGAGTACGAAATCGACCTCGAGCACCGCGCGACGGGCCGCGACGCCCGCGGCTTTGCGCACCGCGCCGTCCAGCTCCGCGACTTCGCCCTCGTCTTCCTCAGCCGCCTGCGCCGACGCTGAGCCGCCCACGCCCCGCCGTTCGGGCGGGTCCGCGCCCCTCCGTAACCGCGCCGCGCGCGCAGAGTAGGGACGATCACGGCCCCCGCCAGAGCCCGCCCCTTGCCGATGCCCGAGATGAAGCCACAGGTCTACCTCGACGACCGCCCCGCGGAGTACTTCGACCAGTTCCACGAGTCGGCGCGCAAGGGGGCGGGGTGGACCTACACGCTGGCGCGCATCGTCGTCACGGTCCCGACGATCCTGCTCTACCGGGTCACCGCCCAGGGCCGCAAGAACGTGCCGCGCGGCGCCGCCGTCCTCGCGCCCAACCACTTCAGCCAGGCCGACCACTTCTTCGTCGGCGTCTACCTCTGGCGCAAGGTCCGCTTCATGGCCAAGTCCCAGCTCTTCGGCCCGCCGGTCCTCACCTACATCCTCAAGGTCGGCGGCGTCTTCCCGGTGCGCCGCGGCCACCGCGACGAGAAGGCCTTCGAAACCGCCTACGAGCTGATCGACCAGGGCGAGCTGCTGCTGGTCTACGCCGAGGGCGGCCGCTCCCGCTCGAAGCGGCTCGGCACGGCGAAACCGGGGATCGGGCGGATCGCGCTGGAGACCGGCGTGCCGATCATCCCCACCGCGATCCACGGCTCGGCCGGCGTGCGCGGCTGGAAGCGGCTGCGCTTCCCGCGCGTCACCGTCGCCTACGGCGAGCCGCTCACCTTTCCGGTGGAGCGCGACCCCAGCCGCGAGCGCCAGCAGGAGGCCGCCGACCAGATCTTCGCCCGCGTGCGCGAGCTCTACGAAGGGCTCGCTACTCGAAGCGAGGAGCGATCCGGGCATAGAAGTCCGGATCATGCCCAGGGGTGATCGTCGCGTCGGGGAACTGCGCGTGGAAGAGGCGCAGCTCCTGCACCGAGCGGCGCATCATGTGGGCGTCGAAGGGCCGCGGCGCCAGCGGTTCGCGTCCCTCCAGCTGTCCCAGCATGTAGACGACGTCGCCGCCGATGACGAAGTCGTCGTTCGCCAGCCGGCAGATCACCGAGCAGTGGCCCGCCGTATGGCCGGGGGTGAACGCGAGGCGCACGGAACCGTCACCGAAGAGGTCGAAAGTGCGCCCGAAGGTCGCGTATGAATTGACCGCGTCGCCGTCGAAGTCGACCGCGCGGTACTCGAAGGCGAGGTCGAAGTGGGTGCGGCGGTAACCGTTCAGGGACGGTTTGGAGCCGTGCGCGGCCTCCTGCCACTCGGCGGCGCTGACGACGAAGGTCGAGTCGGGGAACTCGGAGATCGCCGAGGAGTGGTCGAGGTGCAGGTGGGTCATCACGACGACCGGCACCTGGCGCGGCTCGATCCCCTTGTCGCGCAGCTGCGAGGGGACGTCTTCGCCGGGCTCGAGGCTGGGCCGGCCGAAGCGGTTGGCGAGGCCGCCGAAGTTCTCCGGGCCGCCGCTCGCGATCGACGGGTGCAGGCCGGTGTCGACGAGGACCGGGCCGACGGTCGGGTGGCGGATCAGGAAGGCGGGGACGGGCACCGACTCGGCCTGCTTGGAGCTCGACATCGCGCGCGCCAGGCGCAGGGTCTTGAAGCTGCCGCCGGGGTCGACCATCGCCGCGCGGGGGAAGTCGACGTGGCCCGCGACCAGCGGTTCGACCGCGACGGTGGCGCCGTTGGTGCCGCCCGCGATCGGGGCATTGAGGGGCTGGGGTTCAACGTGGACCGCCATGAAACCTCAACAGTACGCCTGCGGATCGTGACTGTAGGGTGGCCGCCGATGGCTGAAAGCTCGCGTTCGCAGGTGTTTCGTGACGGTTTGCTCGACGGCCGGGTGGTCGTGGTGTCCGGGGCCGGGAGCGGCCTGGGGCGCGAGACGGCGCTGGAGATGGTGCGCCTGGGCGCGACCGTGGTCGGCTGCGGGCGCCGCCTCGAGCCGCTTGCCGAGACGGCCGCGCTCGCCGCCGGGCTGCCGGGCGCCTTCGAGCACGAGGTGCTCGACATCCGCGAGGAGGAGCCGGTCGACGCCTTCTTCGACCACCTGCTGGAACGGCACGAGCGCCTCGACGTGCTGGTCAACAATGCGGGCGGGCAGTTCCTCTCGCCCGCCGAGGCGATCTCGCCGAAAGGCTTCCGCACGGTGGTCGAGCTGAACGTGACGGGAACGTGGCTGATGTCCCACGCGGCGGCGACCAAGGCGTTCATCCCCGCAGAAGGCGGCAAGATCCTCAGCGTCACCCTCTCGCCCCACAACGGGATGCCGGGGATGGTCCACTCGGGGGCTGCGCGGGCGGCGGTGGAGAACATGATGCGGACGCTGGCGATCGAGTGGTCGCGCTTCGGCATCACCACCTGCGCGATCGCCGCCGGCCAGTTCGCGACCGAGACGATGCTGACCAAGTATCCGCGCCAGGTGGTCGAGAACATCGCCCACTCGATCCCGCTCGGGCGCACCGGGCGGCCGGAGGAGGTCGCCTGGCTGCTCGCCTACCTGGCGTCGCCCGCGGGGGACTACTACTCCGGGACGACGATCACGATCGACGGCGCCCGCGACGACTGGGTCGGGCCGTGGCCGCCGGAGATGTTCGCCCGCGACGGCGGCAACCTGCCCGCCGAGGAGCGCCGCCAGGCCTAGAAGCAGCCGCCGGCTGTTCTTTATGGTCCTGTGGGCGCCATAAGGAACAGCGGAACGGTCACGCCGGGGCCGGCTCGAGCACGACCAGCGGGATCTCGCGGTCGGTCCGCGCGCGGTAGTCCGCGTAACCCGGCCAGACCGCGTCGGCCTCGTCCCAGAGCCGCGGCCGCTCCGCCGCCGTCGCCTCCCGCGCCCGCACGCGCCGCCGCTCGGCGCCGACCTGCACGTAGGTGAGCGGGTGCGCGCGCAGGTTGTGGAACCAGGCGGGGTGCTTCGGGAAGCCGCCCTTGGAGGCGACGAGGACGAGGTTCTCCCCGTCCGGCACGTAGAGGAGCGGGGTGGTGCGTAGGGCGCCGCTCTTGGCGCCGACGTGGTCGAGCAGCAGCATCCGTCCGCGGCCGCCGGGGACCCGCGCGCCGAGGCGCCCACCCGTCCTGCGGTAGAGGAAGGTGTGGGCGCCCGCCAGCCGGTTGGTGACCGGCCAGAGCTGGTCGGCGTAGCGCAGGTAGAGCGGCTCGGGACGCTCGGCGGTGGGCGAAGCGGTGCTCAGGTGTACATCCCCCCGAACATGCCGCCGGTGATGTTCAGCACCTGGCCGTGCACGTAGTTGGCGAGCGGCGAGGCCAGGAAGAGGACCGGGCCGGAGGCCTCCGCCGGGGTGGCCGGGCGGCCGAGCGGGATGATCGCCGAGGCCATCGCCCGCATCTGCTCGGGGATGCCGAGCTCGACCTTCTCGCCGCTCGGGGTCGTCATTTCCTCGCCCGCCTCCTTGGCGGCGGTGAGGCGCGTTTCGACGAAGCCGAAGGCGACCGCGTTGACGTTGATCTTGAACTGGCCCCACTCCTTGGCCAGCGTTTTGGTGACGCCGACGACGCCCATCTTGGCGGCCGAGTAGTTGACCTGGCCGGCGTTGCCCATCGTGCCCGAGGTCGAGGAGACGTTGATCAGCTTGCGGAAAACCTCCTGGCCCTCCTCGCGCTCCTTCTTGGCGGCCTCGCGCCAGTGCGGGGCGAGCGCGCGGGCGACGCGGAACGGCACGATCGTGTGGATGTCGAGCATCGCCTGGAACTGCTCGTCGGTCATCCGGTGGGCGACGCCGTCCCAGGTGTAGCCCGCATTGTTGACGACGATGTCGACGTTGCCGAAGGCGTCGACGCCCGCGGCGACGAGCTGGTCGGCGGCGCCCTCCTTGGTCAGGTCGCCCGCGAAGACCGCGGTCTCACCGCTGATCTCGCCCGCCGCCTGCTCCGCCACGTCGGCGTCGAGGTCGTTGATCAGCACCTTCGCGCCCTCGGCGGCGAACAGCTCGGCGGTCGCCCGCCCGATCCCGCGCGCCGACCCGGTGACGATCGCCGCTTTGCCGTCCAGAAGTCCCATGGTTCCCCTCTCCTAGCTCGTGAAGTCGGTCGCGGAGGCTACACGGACGGGCCGATCCTGGCTCGCCGGCCAGTCCTCAGGCGTCGCGGCTCCGGTGGCCCGCTGTTGCTCTCAGCCCTCCGACATGAGATACATCCCGCCCGTGGGTGACGTCTTCTCGATCTTCCTGCTCTCGCTGCTGGCGATGTTCAACCCGACGCTGCTGGCGGCGGTGACGATCATGATGCTGCTGCCCGACCCGCGGCGGTTGATCACCGGATACCTCCTCGGCGCCTACGTCGCCAGCATCGGCCTCGGCATGGCGATCGTCTTCTCCCTGCAGGGCGACAGCGGGGTGGAAACGAGCAAGCAGACCCTGAGCCCGCTCGAGGACCTGGTCCTCGGCGCGATCCTCGTGCTCGTCGGCTGGGCCTTCCTCTCCGGCCGGGTGGCGCAGGCCAAAGAGAGCCGCCGCCGGCACCGCGAAGAAAAGCACGGCCCCGAGGAGGAAAAGGAATCACTCCCGGAACGCCTCCTGGGCCGCGGGTCGATGCGCATCACCTTCGCCGTCGGCGCGCTCCTCTCCCTGCCCGGAGCCTCCTACTTCGTCGCCCTCGACAAGATCTCGAAGCTCGGCTGGCCGACGGCCTCCACGGCCCTTGCGGTGATCATCTTCTGCCTGATCCAGCAGCTCCTCCTCGAGCTGCCCCTGATCGGCTTCCACCTCGCCCCGAAATGGACCGAAGGCGCCGTCGTCCGCTTCCGCGAGTGGATCTCCCAGAACGCGGCCCGCGCCGCCGGCTGGGTCGCCCTGGTCCTCGGCTGCCTGCTCCTCATCCGCGGCGCGGCCTTCCTGATCTTCCACTGACGCCGCGCGGCGTCCCTCTTCCCAGCTGTTCCTTCTGCCGGTATAGCCCACATAAGGAACAGCGGAACGCGATGAGCCCGTCAGCCCGCGATCCGCCGAAGTTCTTTGGGACGGAGGAGCGCGACGAGCGTCGAACCGTCGACCACCGCGATCCCGCCCTTCTTGATCGCCACCTTGGCCCCGGTGAGCCGCGCGACCTCGTTCGAGAAGTCCGGCTCGTGTCCGACCATCAGCACGTCCCCGCGACCGGCCGTCAGGTCGAGCGCGTCGAACGGCCCACCCCGCAAAGCCTCCGTCATCTCCACCTCGACCCCGAGCGCCTCACAGGCGATCCGCGCCGTGTCCAGCGCGCGCACCTTCGGCGAGGCGAGGCAGGCGTCGATCCCGACCCCGAGCTCGCGAAGCGCGAGCCCCGCGTCCCGCGCCTGCCGCTCGCCCTTCGCGGTCAGCCTGCGCGCCGCGTCGTCCATGTCGCCGTGCTCGGCGTCACCGTGTCGCAGCAGGTAGATCACGCGGTCGATCTTCCCTCCACCGGCACTGCCGCGTCGACCTCGTCGACGCATGTCTGCCGGGCTCGGCCGTAGCGGTGGTCGGTGTGCCAGGCGCCTTCGTGCAGCGAGACGTCGCTCAGATCGTTCACGGGAAGACAGCGCCAGTCGCCGCCCGGCTCGAGCCCGCGCTCACTCTCGCCGCCGAACTGGAAGAAAAGCGCCTGTCGGCGTCCGTTCTTGGTTCCGAGCGCATGCGGGCACATTTCTCGGTGTCTGCCGTTGTAGTTGGCCTGGACCTGCAGTTTCTCCTGGATCGCCTGCGCGACGAGCGAGTAGTTGTCCGCGCTCACAGTCCCATCGTTTTACCGATGATCTCCTTCATCACCTCGTCGGTGCCGCCGCCGATCGGGCCCAGGCGGGCATCACGGACGGCGCGCTCGATGCCGTACTCGCGGGTGTAGCCGTAGCCGCCGTGGATCTGGAGGGTCTGGTCGGCGATCTCGAGGACGGCGCGCTGGGTGAGGAGCTTGGCCATCGAGACCTGCTGGATGCAGGGTTGGCCGGTGTGGAAGAGGCGGAGGGCGTCGTAGGTGAGGGCGCGGGAGACCTCGGCCTTCATCGCCATCTCGGCGATCTGGTGGCGGATCGCCTGGAACTTGCCGATCGGGCGGCCGAAGGCTTCGCGGTCCTTGGCGTAGGCGACGGCGGTGTCGATGAGGCGCTGCATCGCGCCGACGGCGCCGACCGCCATCAGCAGGCGCTCCCAGGCGAAGTTGGCCATGATCAGGCGGAAGCCGCCGTTCTCCTCGCCGAGGAGGTTCGCGGCGGGCACCTCGACGTCGGTGAAGGACAGCTCGCCGGTGTCGGAGGAGTGCCAACCGAGCTTCTCCAGCTTCCGCGAGACCTCGTAGCCGGGCATGTCGCGCTCGAGGACGAGGAAGGAGATGCCGTCGTGGCCGCCCGCCTCGGTCGTCTTGCAGGCGCAGACGAGGAAGTCGGCGCGGACGCCGTTGGTGATGAAGGTCTTGGCGCCGTTGACGAGGTAGCCGCCGTCGATCTTCCGCGCGGTGGTGGAGATGCCGGCGACGTCGGACCCGGCGCCCGGCTCGGTGATGCCGAGCGCGCCGATCTTCTCGCCCGCGATCCCCGGTACCAGCCAGCGCTGGTGCTGCTCCTCGGTGCCGAAGTTGAAGATCGGCGGCAGGGCGATCGAGGCGTGCGCGTTCAGGCCCGCGGCGACGCCGCCGGAGCCGCCGGTGCGCGCCAGCTCCTCGACCCACACCGCGTCGTGGAGGTGGTCGCCGCCCTGGCCGCCGAGGCGCTCGGGGAACTTCAGCCCGAGGAAGCCGAGCTCGGCGCAGCGCCGGTACAGCTCGCGGGGGAATTCTTCGGCCTGCTCCCACTCGTCGACGTGCGGGGCGATCTCGGCGGCGACGAACCGCGCCACGGTCTGGCGGAGCTCCTCGTGCTCGGCGCCGAACGGCGGCAGGACGGCGCGCGCGCCACTGTCTTTGACGACTGGGGCGGTCATAGGGCCAATTGGAAATTCTCTGTAACAAACCGAGAATCAGCGGCGAACCTGGAGTACGGTCGACCCATGCGCAAGCGGTGGACCGACGAAAGGGTTGATGATCTGGTGGGGAACATTGATCGGCGATTCGATGCGGTCGACCGACGCTTCGACCGCGTCGAAGGCGACCTCAAAGAGCTACGGCAGCTCGTCTACTACCTCTGGGGTTCGATGTTGGTCGGCTTCCTCGTCGTGATCGCCACGGTCCTGCTCGGCCACGGCTAGTCCCGGGCACGGGATCAGCCACTACAGCCCGTAGCTCCGCCCGATCACGTCAAGCATCACCTCGTCGGTGCCGGCACCGATCCGGTTGAGGCGGACATCACGGTAGGCGCGCTCGATCTCGTACTCCTTCATGTAGCCGTAGCCGCCGAGGATCTGGATCGCGTCGTCGGCGACCTCGCACGCCACCCGCGAGGCGTTGAGCTTCGCCATCGTGATCTCGCGCACCGGGTACTCGCCGTTGGCGAAGCGCCAGGCGGTCGCGTAGGTCATCGCCTTGGCGGCCTCGGTCTTGGTCGCCATCTCCGCGATCTTGTGACGAAGCGCCTGGAACTTGCCGATCGGCCGCCCGAAGGCTTCGCGCTCGTTCGCGTACTCGATCGCTTTCTCGATCATCCGTTCCGCCCCCGCGTGGCAGCCCGCGGCGGCGACGAGGCGCTCGCCTTGGAGCTCCCAGGCGATGTGGTAGAAGCCTTTGCCCTCTTCGCCGAGGATCGAGTCGGCCGGGACGCGGACGTCTTCGAAGGCCAGTTCGCCGGTGTCGGAGGCGTGCATGCCCATCTTCTCCAGCTCCGCCGAGACGCTGAAGCCGGGCACCAGGTTCCCGTCCTCGTCCTTCAGGTCGATGACGAAGAGGGTGATGCCAGCGTGGCGCTCCTCCGGGTTCGTCTTGCAGACGAGGACGATGAAGTCGGCGCGCGGCCCGTTGGTGATGAACGTCTTCGAGCCGTTGATGACGAATTCGTCACCGTCCCGTATCGCGGTCGTGCGGATTCCGGCGACATCTGACCCGGCGCCCGGCTCGGTGATCCCCAGCGCGCCCACCTTTTCGCCCTTCAGGCCCGGTTCGAGATAGCGCTTCTTCTGCGCCTCGGTGCCGAGCAGGTGGATCGGCGGCAGCACCATGTCGGACTGCACCGCGAAGGCCATGTTGGTCCCACCCGAGCCCGAGTAGCTCATGCACTCGGCCCGCACCAGCGAGTAGTAGTAGTCGCCACCCTGGCCGCCGTACTCCTCCGGGAAGCAGAGGCCGAGGTAACCGAGCTCGCCCGCCCGTTCCATCGCCGAGGTCGGCCAGTAGGTGTCCTCCCACTCGTTGCGGTGGGGATACAGCTCGTTTTTCACCCAGGCCTGCATGGACTCCCGCAGGTCTTCGTGCTCCTGGCTGAAGATGAAGTGCTTGCGCCCTGCCGCGTGGTCGGGCTTGATGACGCTGGAGCCGTCTGAGGTCGCGGTCGCCACGGTTCTCTCCTCTGGTCGGATTGACCGGGGCGCTCCCGTGCCCGCCCCGAAGGCGAGTGGACAGTAGCACTTCCTACTTTCGACGAAGTGCGGTCGAGCCGGCGGGGACCCGGGACCTCGGCGAGTGATTCCGCGGTGCCGGGGTTCGAGGGAAGGGACGGGAGCCGCGCGAGCGCCGCGGAGCCCGGGAGGGGACCGACCGGGCGCGTTCGCATTTCCTGTCGCTATCCGACCATTTCTGCGAACTCCCCCCGGACGCCGCCCGCTGACCCGGCCACACCAGGGTGTGGCCAACTCAGCGAACGACGGATCCGGCGTCACGGAAGGCGCACGGATCCGTGGAGAAGGACACGGAAGGGAGGAGAGGTGACGCTTCCGTGCGCCTCCCGCGCGCCTTCGTCCCGGAACCGGCCTCCCCACCTGGTGAGTTCGCACTTCTCCGCGCTATCCGCGGGTTTCTGCGAACTCGACCCTCGAGACCTCCCCGGCCCGGCGGCTGATCGGCGGCCTTAGCCTGCCCGGGGCCGCCGATCAGCCGCCTGAGGCGACGGCTTCCCCCGCCGCATGCCCTCGAGGCGACAGCCGGCGCACCCCGGTCGAGGCTCGATGGTCGGCCGCCTATCCTTGGGACGCATGCCCCGCTTTGTCCGGCTTGCTGTCGCCTTCGCCGCGTTGGCCCTGGTCGTCCCTCCCGGGATCGCGGATGCCCGCACGGGCAGACCGATCTGTGAGGGGAAGCGGGCGACGATTGTTGGCACCGCGGGCGCCGATCACATCACCGGCACCAAGGCGCCCGACGTGATCGTCACGGGGCCCGGCAACGATGTCATCCACAGTCTCGGCGGCAACGATCGGATCTGTTCGGGCGGTGGTGCCGATCGGGTCTTCGGCGGCCGGGGCAGCGACCGGATCTTTGGAGAAGGCGGCAACGACCACGTGAAGGGCGAACGGGGCAACGAGTACATCTCCGGCGGTGGCGGGGACGATCATCTGAACGAGAACGCCGGCGACGGCACGATCAAGGGTGGCGCCGGGCCCGACGTGATCGCCGGCGAACGCGGGATCGACACGCTCGTAGGTGGCGCCGGCGGCGATCACATCACCGGCGGCATCGGCTTCGACACCCTGCGCGGCGGCGGTGGCAACGACACGATCCTGCCGGAAAAGGGCCACGACAACGTGGACGGCGGGCCGGGTTCCGACACCGTCGACTACTCGACCGAACCGGCCGGGGTGGTGGTGAACCTCGCCAGGCACAAGAGCCTCAGGTCGGCGGGGCACGACTCGCCGATCTCGATCGAGAACGTGATCGGCTCGCGTTTTGCCGACACGCTGATCGGCGACGGCGGCGACAACGTCCTCGTCGGAGGCGGCGGCCACGACAAGCTGCGGGGTGGCGGCGGGCACGATCGGCTCGAGCAGTGACGGATATACCGGCCTTCGCAGCGGGCACAAACTGGGTCGTCAACTCGGGCGTAGCGGTAAGTAGAACTTCCTACTTCCGATAACGCGCTATCGTTCCCGCCGCAATGGGTGCCGGGAGCTTCGACAAGGTCCTCTACGAGGTCGCCGATGGCGTCGCGACTGTGACGCTGAACGATCCGGAGAAGCGCAACATGCTCTCCGGGCAGATGCTGGCCGAGCTCGTCGCCGCGATGGAAATCGCCCGCGACTCCGAGGAGGTCCGCGCGGTGGTCCTCACCGGCGCCGGCGACCGGGTCTTCTGCGCGGGCGCCGACCTCGGTGGCTTCGCCGCGGACGCCTCGCTGATCGAGAAGCACTACGCCTCCGACCTCTTCCTCCGGTTCTTCCGCCTGATGCCGAAGCTGGGCAAGCCCTCGCTCTGCGCCGCCAACGGGCACGTCATGGCGGGCGGCCTCGGCCTCGCCCTCTCCTGCGATCTCGTGATCGCCAAGGACGGCATCGCCTTCGCCACGCCCGAGATCAACATCGGCGCCTTCCCCTACATGATCATGGCGCTCATCTATCGCGACGTTCCGCGCAAGAAGGTCAACGAGATGATGCTGCTCGGTGACCGGATGAGCGCCGCCGACGCGGTCAACTTCGGCCTCGCCAACAAGGTCGTCCCGGCGGAGGAGTTCGAGGACGCCGTCGCCGAGTGGGCGACCCGCCTCGCCTCGAAGTCCCCGCTGCTGATGAAGCTCGGCCACGACGCGATGTACCGACAGGCCGACATGCCGGTCGACGACGCGCTCGAGTTCCTGCGCTCGCAGCTCTCGCTCACCTTCACCACCGAGGACATCCGCGAGGGCGTCGCCGCCTTCTTCGAAAAGCGCGAGCCGAAGTGGAAGGGGCGGTGATGGGGGCGGGGACGCCGAGCGGGGGAGCCACGTCGACGGAGGGCCGCCGCTGATGGCCGCCGACCAGGGCACCGGCAAGCGCCACCTGCTCCCCGGCACCGCTCCGCTCGCCGACCTGACCGAGCAGCTGCACGAGCGCCGCGAGGCCGCGCTCCTCGGCGGCGGCGAGGAGAAGATCGCCAAGCAGCACGAGCGCGGCAAGCTGACCGCCCGCGAGCGCATCGACCTGCTCGTCGACGCGGGCACCTTCGTCGAGCTCGGCATCCACGGCCGCCCGCACTTCGCCCAGCGCGCGATGGACAACGTCGAGGCTCCCGCCGACGGCGTCGTCACCGGCTGGGGCGACGTCGACGGCCGCCCGTGCTGCATCGCCGCCTACGACTTCACCGTGATGGCCGGCTCGATGGGGATGACCGGCGAGCTCAAGGTCGGCCGCCTGCGCGAAATCTCGTTGCAGAAGCGCATGCCTTTCGTCTGGCTGCTCGACTCGGCCGGCGCCCGCATCCAGGAGGCGGCGGGCTCGCTCTTCGCCGGCTCCGGCCACCTCTTCCGCGAGGAGGTCGAAATGTCAGGCGTGGTGCCGATGGTCGCCGCGATGATGGGACCCTGCGCGGCGGGCACCGCCTACATCCCGGCGCTCTCGGACTTCGTGCCGATGGTCGCCGGGCAGGGCGCGATGGCGCTCGCCGGCCCGCACCTGGTCAAGGCCGTGACCGGGGAGGACATCTCGATGGAGGACCTCGGCGGCGCCCGCGTCCACACCCGCGTCAGCGGCGTCGGCGACCTCGAAGTGAAGGACGACGCGGAGTGCATCGCCGCGGTCAAGTCCTACCTCTCGTTCTTCCCGCCGAACTGGGAAGAGAAGCCGCCGGTCGCGCCGAGCGCCGATCCCGAGGACCGGATGTCAGAGAAGCTCCTCGAAATCGTCCCGGATTCCTCACGTCAGCCGTACGACATGTACGACGTGATCGGGGAGATCGTCGACGACGGCGAGTACTTCGACCTGAAGCCGAAGTTCGCCAAAAGCGTGATCACCTGCTTCGCGCGCTTCGGCGGCCAACCGGTCGGGATCGTTGCCAACCAGCCCCGGCACCTGGCCGGGATCCTCGACAACGACTCCGCCGACAAGGCCGCCCGCTTCATCAACCTCTGCGATGCCTTCAACATCCCGCTGGTCTTCCTCCAGGACGTGCCCGGCTTCATGGTCGGCTCGAAGGTCGAGCACGCCGGGATCATCCGCCACGGGGCCAAGATGCTCTACGCGGTCAGCCGCGCGACGGTGCCGAAGGTGACCGTGATCGTCCGCAAGGCATACGGCGCGGGCTACTACGTGATGTGCGGGAAGGCGTACGAGCCGGACCTGATCGTCGCCTGGCCGGGCGCCGAGATCTCGGTGATGGGAGCCGAGGGCGCGGTCAACATCATCGGCCGCTCGGCGATCGAGGCCGCCGACGATCCGGAGGCGACGCGCGAGGCGATGCTGGACGCGGTGCGCCAGAACATCGACCCCTACATCTCGGCGGGCAACGCGATGATCGACGACGTGATCGATCCGCGCGAGACCCGTCCCACGATCGTGAAAGCACTGCGCATGGCCCGCAACAAACACGTGACGAAGCCGCCGAAACGACACGGGGTGATGCCCGTATGAGCCGGCCAAACACGTTCCGCTGTTCCTTTTGCCGGAATGGTCGGCAAAAGGAACAGCTGACGAGGGGGGATCGATGAGCCGCTACGAGGACCCGGTGATCATCAGCTGCTCGATCAGCGGGGTGATCGCGAACCGTGACCAGTGCCCGGCGATCCCCTACACGCCGGAGGAGTACGCGGCCGAGGCGCGGCGCGCGGTCGAGGAGGGGGCGTCCCAGATCCACATCCACGCGCGCAAGCCGGACGGCACGCCCTCCTACGAGGTCGAGGACTTCAAGGCGATCACCGAGGCGATCCGCGGCGCGGTCGACGACGTGATCATCAACTACTCGACCGGGGCGATCGGCATCCCGATCGAGAAGCGACTCGAGTACCTGCGCGAGTGCCGGCCCGAAGTGGCGGCGCTGAACATGAGCTCGATGAACTACGCGAAGTACTCGCGGCGGCGTAAAGACTTCGTCTTCAAGGCGGTGTTCGAGAACAGCTTCGACACGATCACCGAGTTCCTCACCGCGATGCGCGACCTCGGGATCAAGCCCGAGCACGAGTGCTTCGACGCCGGCCACGTCGCCAACCTGGACCCGCTCCTCGACATGGGCCTGCTCGAGCCGCCGCTTCAGATCTCCCTGGTGATGGGCGTCACCGGCGGCATCCGCCCGACCCCGCGCAACGTCACCCTGATGTCGGATCAGATCCCCGGCGGGCCGGAAGGCCCGAACCAGTGGCAGACGATCGGCATCTCCCGCGACCAGTGGAAGCTGCTCGGGGCCGCACTAGTCCTCGGCGGCAACGTCCGCGCCGGGGTCGAGGACAACCTCTACCTGCCCGACGGCACGATGGCGCGCTCGAACGGCGACCTGATCGGCAAAGCCCGCCAGATGGCCGAAGACGTCGGCCGCCGTCCGGCCACCGTCGCCGAGGCGCGCGAGCTGCTCGGCATCGTCGCCCGCGACGCCGCGGCGGCCTAGGCCCGTCGCCGATGGCGACCGACGCGACCGAGCTCCTGCGGATGGGCGAGCTGGCCGAGGCCAGCGGCGTCCCGGCGCCGACGATCAAGCACTACCTGCGCGAGGGGCTCCTCCCCGAAGGCGTGAAGACGAGCCGCAACATGGCGTACTACCCGCCCGAGTTCGTCGATCGGATACGCCTGATCAAGCGCCTGCAGGAGGAGCGCTTCATGCCGTTGAAGGCGATCAAGGGGGTGCTCGACGAGGGCACCGACCGCGCCGAGGCGCTGCTCGAGCTGGAGGACCAGATCCTGGACCGCGCCCTCGCCGGCGAGCGCACCCGCACCAGCGCCGCCGAGGTGCGCAAGCGCTACGGCGTCCCCAAGGAGGTGCTCGACCGCCTCGCCGAGATCGGCGTCCTCACGCCCACGAGCCGCGGCTATTCGCCCTCCGACGTCACGATCATCGAGGCGATCAGCCGCTTCCGCGCGGGCGGCTACGACGAGCAGATCGGCTTCACCGTCTACGACACCCTGCGCTACCGGACCGCGCTCGAAGAGCTGGTCCGCGAGGAGGTCGACATGGTGATGAGCCGCCTCGCCGGCGAGGTGCCGCCGGAGCGCGTCGTCGAGATGCTCGAAGCCGGCGCCCAGCCGCTGAAGGACCTGATCGCCTCCCTTCACACCAAGCTGCTGATCGCCGAGCTGGAAGCCCGCCGCGGCTGAGCCGCGCCTCAGGCTCCTATACTGGTCCCCTGATTGACGAGTCAATCAGGGACCTATCTCCCAGGAAAGCGCCGTAAAACGCACCAATGCGCGTCGCCGCAGTACAGCTCAACTCTAACGCCGACAAGGCCCGCAACCTGGCCGCCGCCGAGGGGCTGGTCCGTGCCGCCGCGGCCGACGGCGCCGAGCTCGTCGCGCTGCCGGAGAAGTGGAACCTGCTGGCGGCAGGCGAGGAGCTCGCGGCGGGCGCCGAGCCGCTCGACGGCCCGAGCCTCACCGCCGCGCGCGGCTGGGCGCGGACGCTCGGCATCCACCTGCTGGCGGGCTCGATCTCCGAGCGGGCGGGCGAGGGGGAGAAGCCGTTCAACGCCTCGGTGCTGATCGGCCCCGACGGCGAGGACCTTGCCGTCTACCGCAAGATCCACATGTTCGACGTCGACGCGGGCGGCGTCGCCTACCGCGAGTCGGCGCACGAGCAGCCGGGCTCCGACATCGTCACCGCGCCGGTCGGCGACCTCACCGCCGGCCTCACCATCTGTTACGACCTGCGCTTTCCCGAGCTGCACCGGATCCTCGCCGTGCGCGGCGCCCGCCTGATCACCGTCCCCGCGGCCTTCACCAGCGCCACCGGCCGTGATCACTGGGCAGTGCTGCTGCGCGCCCGCGCGATCGAGAACGCGGTCTTCGTCCTCGCCCCCGGCCAGGTCGGCAAGGCGCCGCCGCACTTCGACAGCTATGGCCGGTCGATGGTTATCGACCCCTGGGGCGTGGTGCTGGCGACCGCGCCCGACGAGGAGTGCTTCGTCGCCGCCGACCTCGACCTCGCCGCCCAGGAGCGGGTGCGCGCGTCGCTCCCGGCGCTCGCCAACCGGCGCCCGGAGGTCTACGCCTGATGGAGCAGCGCGCCGCCCAGCGCTCCGGATCCGTCGACAAACGCCGGCAGATTCTCGACGCCGCCGTCACGGTCTTCGCCCGCCAGGGCTTCCACGCCACCCGCGTCTCCGACATCGCCGACGAGGCGGGCGTCGCCTACGGCCTCGTCTACCACTACTTCAACTCCAAGGACCAGGTGCTGAACGAACTCTTCCTCGAGCGCTGGTCGCTGCTCCTCGCCGCGATCGAGGAGGCGGAAAAGACCGACGCGTCCCACCGCGAGAAGCTCGGCGCGGTCGCCGGCTTCATCTTCGAGTCCTACCGCCACGACCCGGAGCTGATGAAGGTGATCATCGTCGAGGTGACGCGGGCCGCCAACTCGTTCGGCCGCACCCACCTGGAGGAGATCCGCCGCGCCTACGAAGGGATCGCGAAGATCGTCGCCGACGGCCAGGCGGCGGGCGAGTTCCGCTCCGACATCGACCCCCGCTTCGCCTCGCAGGCCTTCTACGGCGCGATCGAGCAGCTCCTCACCGAGTGGATCTTCGACGACGTGCAGGTCGCCGACGACCGGTTCGAGGAAGCAAGGAACCTTTTGGTGACGACGATCTGCGACGGGCTCGAGCCGCGCTGAATAGGGTTTGACCCTCACCTCTAGGGGAAAGGTCGTACGAGTGGACAACGAGTTGGTAAAGAGGCTGGTCTGGAGCGGACTGTTGGCGGCGACCGGTGCGCTGGCCAGCATCGTCGCGACGCGCGGCGCCGCCGTCGTCTTCCGCCGCATCTACGGTGAGGACCCGCCGGAGTAACCCGCCGGACCGAGAGGGAGAACCCGATGCCCGACAGCCAGACGCCACCCACCCAGCCGCAGACGCCGCCGCCGGTGCCACCCCCGACCGAGCCGAAAGACGAGCGCAAGCTCGGCGAGCTCGTCTTCGATGTCAGCGAAGGAGTCTCCGGCCTCGTCCGCGAGGAGATCCAACTCGCCAAGGCCGAGGTCTCCGAGAAGGCGGGCAAGATCGCCCGCGGCGCGGTGGTCGGGATCTCGGCCGGGGTCTTCGCCTTCCTCGCCCTGATCCTGGTGATGGAGGGGATCGCCTGGCTGCTGAACGAAGAGGTCTTCGACGGCAAGACCTGGCCCGGCTTCTTCATCGAGGCCGCCGCCTTCCTGCTGATCGCCGCGCTGGCCGCGCTGATCGCCTACAAAGCGGTGAAGGCCGGCTCGCCGCCGGTCCCCGAGCAGGCGATCGAAGAGGCCAAGCTCACCAAGGAGATGCTTACGAAGGAGGACAAATGAGCGTCGACCCCAAACCGGCGCGGCCCTCCACCGCCGGCAAACCCGGTCGCTCGGCGGCGGAGATCCGCCGCGACATCGACATCCAGCGCCAGCAGCTGGGGACCAACGTCGAAGCGCTGCGCGGCAAGGTCACCGAAGTGACCGACTGGCGCCGCCAGGCCGAGGAGCACAAACAGCAGCTGATCATCGGCGCTGCCGCGGTCGGGTTCCTGATCGGGATCAAGCTGATGCGGGGGCGGCGGAGGCGGAAGCGGGGGTATTAGGGGGCGGGTTCGGGGGGCTTGCGGCCGTCCGGGCGGGGGTCCGCGGCGCCGCCGGCCGTCCGAGGGAGGTCCTGGGCT
>CALCIA010000313.1 GCA_937907435.1 uncultured Actinomycetes bacterium | reverse complement strand
GCCACGGCCACAGCCTGCCCGGGCCGTGGCGAGAGTGGCGCGTCCCTTCCCCGGGGCCCCCTCCGGGGTGAGTTCGCGCCGATGGTGGGGCGGCGGGGTTCCGTCAAATCAACCATCCAGCCCCGGTCAGCTGTGCCTTTTGCCGGAGGTGTCGGCGAAAGGAACAGCTAAGAGCTGTCAGCGGTTGCGGGAGTACTCGAACTCGAGGCTCGAGACCTCCCAGTCCGAGTCGGGGACCGGGAAGAGGTGACGGACGCGCGGGGTGTCGATCCGCTCGCGGTGCTGGAGGTCGCGCTCTTCGGCGGCGGGCCACTCGAGCGAGTGACCCTGGCCGGGCTCCTCCTCGACCTCGTCGAGCCAGTGGGTGGCCGTGACCTTGATCTCGCCGGGGGCGGGGATGGGCTCGAGGATGCGGGTTTCCATCGGTTCGTCCTCCTCGAGGTCGGATTCGTCGTCAAGGTAGCTCTCCGCTTCGCGGATGTCGGCGGCAAGGTCGGCCGGCGCGTCCTCGGGGATCCCGGGGGCCTCGACGATGCGGAATTCGTCCGCCGTCGGCTCCTCGATCACGTCGAAGCTCTGCTGCTCGGCCTCCGGCTCGGGCGCCACGTCCTCTTCCGCGTAGACCATGATCTCCGCGTCGCCGGCTTCGAGGCCGGTCGCGATCAGTGTCTCGTCGGCGGTCGCCGAGAGGTCGCTGCCGAGCTCGCCCAGCGCCGCCTGGCGGAGGAGGCGGCGGACGCCGTCCTCGATCCAGGTCGCCAGCTCGATCGCGTGGTCGAGCATGCGGCCGTTCATCAGCGCGCGCTCCAGCTCGAGCACCTCCTCGACCCGCTCGCGGGCCTCGATCCGGTCGAAGTTGTCGTCGGCGATCAGGGCGGAGGCGCGCAGCGGCAGCGAGGCGCCGACCGGGCCGTGGCCCTCGAGCACCGCGCGCAGCGCCAGCAGGTGGTCGCTGAGCCCTTCCATCGCGCTCTCGCGCTCACAGCCCATCTCGAAGCGGCCGACCGCCCAGCTGAGGGCGCTGTCGGGGTCCGGGCGCTGCTCCAGCATCGCGGCGAAGTCGGCGAGCTCGGTGCCCTCCTCCTCGGCGAGGCGGTAGCCGCCCGGGCGGGCCTGCGGCGCGCCGGTGGTGATGCGGCGCCAGGTGTCTTCCCCGGTCGGGGCGAAGGCGAACGGCCCAAGGCCGATGCCGCCGATCTTGAACATCCGCATCACGCTGATCAGCTCGCGCAGCTGGTCGAGGGCCGCCTCGGCCCCGTCGTTCCCCTGTTCGGCGACGGCGAGGAACTGCGGCTCCCAGGCGGCGCGGCCCATGCCCTCGCTGCGCATCGCCTCGACCGGCGCGGCGATCGCGTCGGCGCGGACGATCCGCACCCCGTTCGGCAGCTGCAGCCGGTTCATCGACATCCGCAGCCCGACGATCGGCACGATCAGCAGGTCGGCGTCGTCCGCGCTCCGCGCTTCCGCGTCCAGCGTCGCGACCAGCGCCTCCAGCCTGCCGCGGTCCAGCGCGAACCCGCTGCCCTCCTTGAAGAGCTCGACCGTGAAGACCTCCAGCATCCGCTCGGCGCGGGCGCCCGGTTCGGGCGGTACCATCTCGCCGCGCCCCTCCAGATAAGTGGAGGCGACCCCGGCCTCGACGACCGCCTCGCGGGCGGCGTTCCAGCTCGGCAGGCCGTGCAGCTCCCCGGCCCGTTCCTCCACGAAACGGCCGGTCTGCGGCACGTAGCTGTAGAACGGCGAGTCCTCGGCGGTGTCGGTCGCCACGTCGAAGGGAATCTGTTCCCCTTCGGCAACCATCGCGTTGTAACGGGTCGCGGCCTCGGTGGCGAGGCGGCGAAGGGATTCGTTCAGCAGAAAGTCGCGCACGAGGCCAGACTTTCGCCTCCCGCCCCGGCCTCCTGCGCCTGCACGACGCCTTGCAGCGACCTAAGCGGCGGCGGCTTCGGCGGGCTCGCCCGCCTCGTCCAGCAACCACCGCATCCCATACGCCCGCATGTCGTCGATCAGCGGCACCAGCGCCTCCCCTTTATCGGTCAGCGCATACTCGACCCGCGGCGGCACCTCGGGATAAGTGTGCCGCTCGACGATCCCCTCCTCCTCCAACGCCCGCAACCGCAACGACAACGTCCGCGGACTGATCCCCTCCAGCGACCGTTCAAGCTCGCAGAACCTGCAGTTCCCCTCGGCCAGATCCCTGATCAAGAGGAGCGTCCACTTCCCGCAGACAACCTCTGCGGTCTTGCAGACGGGACATGTGGAATTGGACTCGGCAGACATGGCGAAACCCAGAGGGATAAGGGTGCTTCACCAAGTGTAGCTACATGGCTTCATTTACTGAAGCTATGGACGCTGCAGTCGATCCAGGGCTCTGGCCTGCGGCGTCGGGGCCGCGCCGACGTCGGATTCCTTGCTGTGTTCGAGGTTTTTCGGCAGTTCGATCGGAACGCGTTCGATCTTCGTGAAGGTGATCTTGTAGCGCTCGGACGAGGGGCCGTAGACGAAGGTGGTCGGCATCCCGGTTTCGACTTCGAGGAGCTGGCATTTCTGCGTTCCCATCAGGCATTTGCCTTCGCCGAAGACCGAGGTCACTTCTTCGGAGATCATCACGACCAGCTTGCCCGTCTTGAGGTCGGCTCCTAGATAGGTCACGACGGGGGTTTTTTCGGTCGGCAACGGCGCCGGAGCCCGGACTTCCGACAAGCTGACCGGTTCGCCGGATTCCACGGTGCCGTCAGGCAGCGTGACGGCCGTCTTGATCCGGACGTCGACCGCAAAGGCGATCCAGCGGGACCCGCCGCTTTCCGCGCCCGCGGTGCCTTCGGAGCCCCCTTCCCCGGTCGTCCCGCCGGCGGTCTTGCTTCCCGGATTCGGCGAGCCCTGGGAGCCGGGTGAGGCGTGGGTTTCGCTTTCCGACGTGACGGCGCCGTTTTCTTCACGGATCGTTTTCGTCGTGACGCTGGTCGCGGTCGATCTGACCGTCGTCGAGGTGGAGGAGGAGGTCGTCGACCCGCTCACGGTTGCTTCTTCTTCCCCCCCGGTGCCGAGCTTGGTGCCCGCCAACTGCGGCGCGGTGAAGTGCTGCTTGAAGGGGTCGGTGGGCTTGCGGTGGAGGCGCTTGCGGTAGTCGCGCAGCCCCGGATTGGAGCGCACGACGGTCAACGACCCGTTCGCACCCGATGCCGTCGCGATGCTCCCGCCCACGCGGGGCGCATGAGCTTCGGGCTTGTCGGACCCGCCCGAGAGCAGGAACGGCACCGCGATGATCGCGACGATGCCCAGGGCGACCAGCGGCAGAAGCCGCCGATCCTTGAGGTCGTAGTAGAGGTCTTCGAGGAACGCGGGGACCCGGAGATTCCCGAGGTCGGGCAGCTTCAGCTCCGGGCCGGCCTTCAGCCACTTCATGGTGACGCCCCCGTGGTCGCCGACGCCAATTCGGTGCCCACCGAAGGCCCTGCGGGGGAGGCGCCGCCGGTCAGCCCCTCGCCGGGAGGCGTCAGATAGGTGGTGACGGTGAAGGAGGCGAGCAGGCTCGGGAAGCCGGTGGCGCCGGGCTCCAGCGAGAAGCTGTCGACGGTGATCAGACGACCGTCGACGGCAACGTCCGCGTTCGTCGTCTTCACCAGGTTGTCGAGCCCTTCGATGAAGTCGGCGATCTTGAAGAAGCTTCCTTCGAAGGTCAGTTCGTAGGGCATCACCGCCAGGCCGGCGGGCCCGACCGACGCGCCGAGCGGCAACAGCGACGCGGCCGCCTCGGTCGCGGAGACGGTGCCGCCGGTCGGGATCGCGGCGGGCGTTTCGGCCTGGTTGCCGGAGGACCGGAGGGTCAGCGACTGGAAGTCCACGTGCGCTCGTGCCGCGACCTTGTCGAGCTGCACGAGCAGCGAAGCGGTTTCCGAATCGCCGGGCACGGCCTTGCCCAGCACCACCAAATGGGCGTAGTCGCCGGAGAACGACTTGCGCGCGGCTTCGGCGGTTTCCGCTTCGGCGCGGTGTTGGGAGAGCGACGATTCGAGCCGTTCCACCTGGACCTGCAGCTTGTCGGCTTCGTCGCGCTTCGGGCTCAACAGCACGATCCAGAAGAAGGTCGCGAGCGCGCCGATCACGAGCATCGCGCCGATCACGAGGTTCGTGTTCTTCTTCGAGGACGCTTTCATCTCAGCCGCCTTCGCTGCTCACGGTCGAGGTTTCGCCTTCGCTGGTCGCTTCGGATTCCGAGCCTTCGGAGCCTTCCGCCAATTCGCCCGCGGCGGGTTCTTCCG
The DNA here is from genome assembly GCA_937907435.1 of uncultured Actinomycetes bacterium. Taxonomy (GTDB): domain Bacteria; phylum Actinomycetota; class Thermoleophilia; order Solirubrobacterales; family 70-9; genus VAYN01. The sequence goes on along the minus strand of CALCIA010000313.1, from coordinate 30,769 downwards.
CGGTCACTTCTCCGGCTTCCCCGGTGATCGGCGTCGGGGCGGCGTCGAAGGCGACGACCAATTTGAACTGGGCGATGAAGTCGCGCGCCTGGCAGCCTTCGCCACCGCCGCTGCCCCCGCCTTCGCCACTGCCGCCGACGGAGCTCGATTCGAGGCCGACCCGGGTCACACCTTCGATGTCCTTGAGGGCCGTGACGAAACCCGCGACGGCATCTTGGCCCGTCGCGCAGCCGGACATTTCGAGCGAGGGCCCGTTGATGCCGGCGGCGCTGCTTTCTCCCGAGCCGCCTTCCCCGGCGCCCGGCGCGGCGCTCGCCGCCAGTTCGGTCAGCCAGACGTCGTGCGGCAGGATCAGCGAGAGTTCGCGCATCACCCGCTCCCAGTCGAAGCGGCTGTTGGCCAGTTCGCTGACGGTGGCGAGGCGGCGTTCGGTCATCGATTGAAACTGGGTGTAGGCGGCGAGGCGTTGGGCCTTCTCCTGCGCGGCCTTGTCTTCGCGGTGCAGGCGCACGGCCTCCGCCTGGCGTTCGGAGACCTGATTGCCGGCGAGCACCAGCAGCGTCACCCCGACCAGAACCAGGCCGAGGGCGCCGACGACGATGTAGGCGAGGGGCCCGGCGCGGAGCGGCGCATTGTCGCCGCGTCGCAGGTCGGGAGGGATGAGGTTTACGGGCCGCATCTCAGGCGTCCAGACCCAGTCCGTAGGAGAGCGTGAGGCGCGCCGCGGCGGCGTCGTCGAGCCCCGCCAGGGCAGGCGGGCGGACGAGGTCGATCTGCGAGCCCAGCCGTTCCTGGATCCGTCCGGCCAGCCCGGGGATCGCGCTGCCGCTGCCGCTGAGGAGGATCCGACTCACGGGCAGCGCCCCTTCCTGGGCCCCGTAGTAGTCGAGGGAGCGACGCATCTCGTCGAGGAGGGCGCCGACGCCGTCCTCCAGCGCGGCGCGCGCCTCGGCGACGGTCTCGGGGTCGCCTTCGATCTCCGCGATCGGCCGTTCGAGCCCGACGTAGTGCAGCCATTGCCCGGCGTGCTCGACGGTCAGGCCGCGGGTCGCGACCAGCCGCTCACAGATCGGCTCCATCCCGGCCGTCGACACGCGGGTGAAGAGGCAGGAGCGCCCGCGCGCCACGGCAAGGTTGGCGACGTCGCCGACGTTGCAGTAGAGGGTCGCCTCCTGCGGCCGCTCCCCGGCTTCGAGCGCCTCGGGCGGAATCGCCTGGTCGGCCAGCGCACGGATCATCCCGAACGCCGAAAGGTCGATCGCGACCGGCTCCAGCCCGGCGCGGCGCAGCGGCTCGAGGAAGCTCGTGATCATGTCCCGCCGGGCCGCGACGACGACGACGTCGAGCTGGGGCATCGCGCCCTCCTCCGCCGGCGTGCCGCCGACCACCTGATGCTCCAGCACCGCCTGGTCGAGCGGCATGGGGATCTGCTCCTGGGCCTGGAAGCGGACCGCCGCCTCCATCTCCTTGGGATCCTCGATCGCCGGCAGGCGCAGGGTGCGCACCAGCACCTGCTGGTTGCCGATCCCGAGCCGCACCCGCTTCGAGAGCTTGTGCTTGGCGAAGAGATCCTTCAGCGAGGTCGCAAGCGCCGCCGGATCCACCACCTCGCCATCGTGGAAGACCCCTGGCGCGAGCGGCGCGACCGCGGAGCCGACGACCTGCACGGTGCCGTTCGCCCGGATCTCGGTCGCGGCGATGCTGCCCGCCTCGATGTCAAGGCCGGTTACCTCGGTCGGCTTCTTCTTCCTGGTCAGCTGCATGGGAGCGTGGTGCGACGGGAACGCGCCCTTGCTGAATCGACAGGAACCCCGAGAACCTTTCGCCCCGCCGATACCCAGAACTAGGAGAACTTTCGACGGCCTACGTAAAAGTGTTCAGGTACAGGTCGATTAGCTGATCCCCGAGCAGCAGGCCGACCAAGCCGCCGAACGCGAGGAACGGCCCGAAGGGGATCGTCATCCTGCGTCCCGCGCTTCCTTCCCGGGCGATGATCGCGACCCCGACCAGCGATCCGGCAAGGAGGGCCACGAAGATCGCCGGGATCACGTTGCGGCCGAGGAACAGGCCCATCGTCGCCGCGAGCTTGACGTCCCCGAGCCCCATTCCCCGCGGGTAGGCGAGGGCGGCGATGAAGAAGAGGCCACCGGCGCCGGCGCCGGCGATCAAGCGCACCGGCAGGCTGCCCGGATCCCCGATCGCCGCCACCACGACCGCGGCCACGGCCCCGACGGCCAGGATCTTGTTGGGAATGATCCGCCGCTCGAGGTCGGTCAGGGTGACGGCGGCGAGGAGCGGGACGAAGACCAGGCCCTCTACGACCTCCGTCGGGTCGCCCCAGAGCACCACCACCGTGGCGACGTAGAGCGCCGCGACCGCAAGCTCGGTCAACGGGTAGCGGGGCGAGATCCTGGCGCCACAGCAGCGGGCGCGCCCGCGGAGCACCAGCCAGGAGAAGACGGGGACGTTGTCGTAGGCGGCGATCTGAACGCCGCAGCCGGGACAGCGCGAGCGCGGCCCGACGATCGATTCACCGCGCGGCACGCGGTGGGCGACGACGGTGATGAAGCTGCCGATGAGCAGGCCTCCGACGAAGGCCAGAACCGCCGCGGCGGCCAACCGCTAGTTCCCTTCTTCGAACGGCGTCGTGGTGTCGACCTCGAGCCGCGTCGGATAGTTGGGGTGGTCGTACATGATCGGGATCCCGACTTCGGGGGTCGTGCCGGAGTCGACGCTGAGGGCGACGCCGAGCCGATCGCCGGTCAAGATCGGTTTCGGTTCGGCGATATGCATCGTCACCCGCAACTTCGTCCATTCGGTTCGCGGCCAGGAATTGTTTCCCTGCTCCGAATAGGTCCAGTAATAGGCGCCGCTGACCGCGTCTTTCATCTTCGTGTCGGTCCAGCGGATGCCGCCTTCGGCTCCCGGTTCTTCATGGCGGTCGAAGAGGTAGACGCAAACCGTGGCCGGGTAGCTGCCTTCGTTCAGCGTGCGGGAATAGAACTCGAGCGTCACCGTGCCGTTGATCTTGAATTCGCGCGGCATCGGGTCGGTCACCCACCGGTGGACTTTGGCCTCGGGGTGCCATTGGCTCGTCGGTTCGTAGTTGCAGCCCGGCGTGTCGTCGCGCAGGATCTGTACGCCCTTGTCGGTTTCCGGCGACTGCGGCAGGTCGAGGTATGAATCGCTGGAGTAGTCGTAGAGGGGCGGGTTCAATTCGTTGGCGGGATCCGGATCAGGCGGCGCTTCGCGCAGCAGCGCGTCGGGCGCGCCCGGATTCTCCGACCCGGTCTGCAGCCCGCCGGCGCAGACGCCGAGGGTGTTGTGCAGGTTGTGGTCGCCGGTTATCGGCTGCCGGGTCGTCGTCCCGGTCGCCGAGCACGGCGTGTCGGAGAGGAAGAACTGCTGGGCGGTCACCGCTTTACCGGTGCTCTGACCGGCCGTTCCGTCTTCGCGTTCTTCCTTTTCGCGCTGTTCGCGTTCCTGTTCGGTGTTGCCGCCGCCGCCAGGACCTGGTTCGTCGCCCTGGGTCGAGCGCTGGGCCTGGGTGTTGGGATTCGACACCTGCGACTGCACTTCGACGTAGTTCGTCTGGGCGCTCTGCGACACCGCGTTGTTGAGCTTCACGGCGACGATCAGCTGCTTGTAGTCCTGTTTCCCAGGGCAGAAGTCTTCGGTCCCGACTTCGCTTTCCGGGCAGGTCGGGTCGTTGCGCCAGACTATGTAGCGGTAGATCTGCCCGCTGACGTTGCCGTCGCTGAAGCTGATGGGCCCCGGCACGACGACCCCGCCTTCGATGGGTTGGCTTTCGCTCCCGTACTTCGGGCCGAGGTTGACGACCATTTCTGATTCTTCGCCCAGCGGTTCACGCTTGATGGCAAACTTCCTGCCGTTCACGCGGTAATTGGGGTTCATCGGGTCCGCCACGTGTTCCGGAGTGGTGGTGAGCGCCAATTCGGAATACGAGAGGGCGTGCAGCTTCTCCATCTCTTCCTGGGCCTTGTCGAGCGCCACCTGGGTCGCCTGGGCGCGTGCGGCGTTGCGCGTCGCCGCGCTGAGGACGCCGAAGACCGCCAACGACGCCAAGGCGAGGATGACGGCGGCGATCAGCACCTCGATCAGGGTGAAGCCGTCCTCGGAATCGAAGCGACGGGCGAGCCTGTGCGGAAGCCGCGCCATCGTCATCCGGTGGTGAGGGTCGTGGTTCGCAGGTTGGCGCCGTCGTTGATCGTCAAGAGCCCTGGCCCGTCAGGGTTGGGCACTTCGAGGCGCACGCCGACGTAGTTCGTCTTCCCGGCTTCCTCCGCCGTCCCGCATTCGCTCGGGTCAGCCGCGGTGCTGGGGACGAAGCAGAAGACGGCGGGGTTGCGCACGCCGGAAAGGGCGACGGTCGTCGCTTCCGGCGCTCCCGCTTCGGTGCGGGTGCAGGAGCTTTCCGCACACCGATAGGTGACCTCGCACTTGATCGCCGGAGCGGCCGGGTCGGTTGACGCTTCCCCCCCGCACGCGACCCGCCGGACCTGCGTGATGATCGAGAGTTCGCTCGGGCCGGCGACTTCGACCCTGACTCCGTTGCGGATTTCGCGCACGATTCGTTCCAGTTGCCAGCGGGCGGTGGTGACGTTCTGCGCCTTGCGGCTGAGCGCCGGCTGGTCCCGCACGGCGCTGATCAGCATCGCGGTCGCGCCGGCCACGATGACCACGCTCATCGTCATCGCGACCAGCACCTCGATCAGGGTCATCCCCCCCTCGCCCGACTGGGCTCGCAGGCGGCGACGGAGCGCCCGGATCATCGCGGCACCACCTTGAAGACCCGCTTCACCGGTCGCGGCGTCGCCACCCCGGCGCCGTTGACGGCGAGAATCCGGAGCGAGTGCCGGCCGACCCCGAGGCGCTTCAGCCTGAGCGGCGAAGCGCAGCGCTTCCATGCCTTGCGGTCGAGCTTGCAGCGGAAGGTCGTGCCGGGCTGGCCGGTCGAGTCGGTGAAGCGGAAGACGGGACTGCGGTGCCGCGTCTTCGAGCCCGGGGCGAAGGTGATGCGGATCTGCGGGACGAGGAAGCCGGACGGATGGGCGCTGCCGCCGTTGCCGCCACCGGCGTTCGCCCCCGTGACCGGGGTGCGACGGACATTGCCACCGCCGCTCGTGCCCCCGCCGGACGGCCCTCCGCCGCCGCCCGATTCACCGCCGGAGGCTTCTCCGCCGCTTTCTTTGATCTGGCGATAGCTGACGGGTTCCGAGCACTTCGAGACGAATCCTTCGGCTTCGGCCGTCGCGCGGAATTCGGTCGACGACCCCGGGGCGACGCTTGCTTTCAACCCGGTTGCTTCCAGTTCGGCCGCGGTCCCGGCGGCGACAGGTTCGCCGGAGCAGTCGGTCGTGGCGTAGATCTTCACCCTCGCGCCCGCTTCGGCTTCGCCCAGCACCCGCGGGGTGGTCGACGAGCTCGGGGGGGCCGGGTCGGTCCCCGTCAGGGTGGGCGGCGGCGGCCCCAGTTCGAGGTTGGGGTCGTTTTCCTGCGAGACGAGGCGCGTCACGTCTTCGTCGGGAGATGTACCGAGGAATCGTTCGTAGATGTCGGCTTCGTTGTCGCCGTCTTCGAGGGTGAATCGCTCGACGCTCAGGAAGAAGATGTGTCGGCCATCGGGAGAGGCGCCGACGAAGCTGGCCCCGCAACTGCCTCTCGGCCGTGGGCAATAGCTGGGCGAGGTGGTGATGAGGCTCGTCGATTCGCCTTCGATGTCGCGCAGGTAGATGTCGTCTTCACCGTCGGTGTCTTCTTCGAGGATGCCTTCTGGAGTGCTGAAGATCACCCTCGAGGCATCGGCCGAGCCGCGGCTGAACTTGACGTCTGCCGTGCCGTTCCAACAGCTCGTGCAGGCCGCTTCTCCGCGGGAGACGAGCACCGGCGCGCCACCTCCCACGTGCTGTCGATACACGTCCTGCTGAGCGTCCTGGTCTTCCGCGGAGAGCTGGGCGGAGGTGTTGAAGATCACTTCGCTGGAAGCGGCGCTGACGGCGTCGAAGGTGACGCCGCATCTGCTGCTGCAGGGCGCATTGGTGACGAGGGACAAGGGCGAGCCTTCGGTCCACTCGTAGATGTCGTTGGCCCCGTCGTCATCGCCCGCTTCGAGGCCCTCGGCGCTGGTGAAGAAGACGTGTGAGCCGTCGGCCGAGGCGGCGGCGAAGTTGGCGGGACTGTTTTCGCTGCCGCCGGAGATGAGGGTCGTCGGCCCGTTCGGCAGATCGCGAGCGTAGGCGTCGGTCGCCGAATCGTTGTCGCCTTCCGTCAGCTTTTCGTCGCTACTGAAGAAGACGCGGTCGCCGTCCGCCGAACTCCCGTCGAAGACCGGCACGGCTCCGCCGTTCCCGCAGCCCACGCAGGCACCGCGGGAGACGAGGTACGTCGCGCCGTTGCCGAGATCGTGCGCGTAGATGTCGAGCGTGCTGTCGCCGTCGGCGGACGACAGGGGCTCGGCCGTCGCAAAGTAGGCGTGCGACCCGTCGGCCGAGATGCCTCGGCTCGAGACGTCGAATGCCCCGTTGCCGCACCCGGCCCCGCAGCCCGCTTCCGGCGTGGACACCAACTTGGTTTGTCCGGCACTCCGCACGTACAGATCGACCGAGTTGTCCGAGTCGCCCTGGGCAAGTCGCTCCGCGGTGGTGAAGAAGACCTCGGTGCCTGATTCGTTGATCCCCGCAAACGCGGTCGAGAATTCCCCGTTCCCGCAACCAGGCGAGCACGCCGCTTCCCCGGTGGTTACCAGCGTGGTCGAGCCGGTCGTGAGATCCCGCATGTAGATGTCGACCTGGCGATCCGTGTCTTCAGGGACCAACCGCTCCTGGGTCGAGAAGAACACCAACGTCCCCGTCGCATTGGCCGCCTCGAACTGGGCGTTATATGCGTCGTTCCCCCCAGTCGGACCGAGCGACACCTCCCGGGTCACATATCCACCGACGCGGGAATCGAAATACCGCTCGTAAACGTCCCGCTTGGTGTCGGTGTCCCCCGGTACGAGCTGGTCTTCGGTGTCGAAGAAGACCACTTCCCCACTTTCGGAGACGGCCTTGAAGTTCGGCACTGCTGCTCGAGCAGGAGCCGCCTGGCAGACGACCGCAACTGCGACAGCAAGGACGACAGACACACCATGCAAGATCCTCAAGTTGAAGAAGTTGAACTTCACGGTGATTACCGATCTATCGGTTTTGAAATGCTCCTCGAGATGGAGCTCAGACACCAAGGGGCGGGCCTCACGACCCGCCCCTCGGATACGGCAACTGGTGGAGGCGACCCGAGATCAGCCGTTACCCCAGGTACCTTCTTTTTCCTTTTCGCCGCTGCAGCCGCCTTCGCCACCTGACTCACAAGTGAATTCCAGACTGCCATCTTTGTTGATGAGTTTGAACCAGCCGCTGCTGCCTTCCTCCTGCAGCGTGTAGCTTTTCCCTTCCGGCGTAGCCGTCAGCGGAGCACCTGCAGGAACGGCAGGCTCAATTTCGTGGAGCTTTGCCTGAGTGCAGCCGCCGGCGCTGCTGGCGGTCCCGTATTCGCCATTGCCTTCGGTCGCGCAGGTCTCCATCGCGACCTGGGCGCTATGGAGGTCCTCCTTCGCCCTGGCGTCGCCAGCCTTTTCTTTCTGGTTGAAGAACGCCGGCAGCGCGATCGCCGCGAGGATGCCGAGGATGAGCATGACGACGAGGAGCTCGATCAGCGTGAAGCCGGCCTCCTTGTCACCGCTTAGCCGGGCGCCAATCCGGGCCCGGATGTTCTGGAGCAACATAGGTACCTCCTGATGGACCTATCGTTTGCGCCCGCGCCCGGACTCTTGCCTCATGGCTCCCAAGCACTGGCTCTATTTACGGAGGTCTCATCGACCACAGAGGGCACGGCTTTAGCCCTCCGATAGCCAAACCTTCGTCGAATGACTTTTCGGAGTGTTCTCGGAGAAAAGTAGGGAACCACCCACCAAAAATTCAGGATGTGAGCGAGTGGCAGGGGCCGCGACACCGAACAGACGTCCAGTAGAGGAGGCCCGCACAGTAATTCCGTCCGTCTCGACAACTGTCCGCCCCGAGAGGGCCTGCGCGCTCCAGAGCGGCAGGCAGACCCAGCGCCAGCGCTACCCGGCAAAGAGAAGAGCCAGCCCATTCCTTTTCGTTGAGGAATACCGACTCGCCAACCCGCACCGCGGATAGGTAGACCCAATCGACAATCAGGACCACGCTCGAAGCAAGCATCAGCCCCGAAAGCTCGGGGTGATCTGGCTCCCGCTTCGAGAATAGGAAAACGAGGCTGACGAAGACGACGAAGCTGCCAAGAGAGAACCCTCCCTGCCGCTTTACATTCATTTATCCCGTGGACCTCTCCTCCAGGAAGTACCTGGTCTGGCCCCCCATCGGTCATTCAGGTCAACTGCCGTCCCTGCCCGTCGATTCAGCTCTGCAGCTCTGCCACGCAGCTCGGCCGGGTCCTTGTCCAGCACCCCCGCGACTCCAGCTTGGGCGAGGCGACGCCGCGCTCCAGGGCGCGATTGTCGTCGAGGCCACTGCGGAGACCCAGCTCTTCCTGGCTCAGCCCCGCCTGCCGACGATCTGCGAGGAGGTTCTCGGCGAAGGCGTCGGTGACGGTCGGCATTCAGGGCATCGGTCCCACCCTGTCCGCCCGAGCCGATCCCCCCGGATGGCACAGCGGCCCAGCCCCGATCAGAGCGGCTGGGGCGCCACGGGCGGCGACTCGCTGCCCGTCGAGTGGTAGCGCCCGTCGCGGACATACATCCACCCGCTGGGGATCTCGATCCTCGGAGTCCTCGGCATCGACGGCGGCAGGGTCCTTTCACCGACCGATCTCAGCCGGGAGCTGCGGCACGACTTCAGTAACACCGACTACCACGTCAGACAGTTGGCCAAGTCCGGGCTGATCGCCCTGGCCTATCGGGCAGGGACGCCGCGGTGTCAACGAGAATTTCTACCGCCTCGCCTAGCGATGGAGGAGCGGCCATCAGCCGGCGCGAGGTGGCCCGGCGGCATCCGACCCGGCGGGCACTGCTGGGACTTCTAGGCGAAGGCGAGCTGACGACGCGGGAGCTCCGCGACCGGCTGGCCGACGGCCCCTCGCTGTCGGCTGTCGTGTACCACCTGGCGGTGCTTCGCGCGGTCGGACTGGTCGATGTCCCGATTCAGGGCCGTTGCCGGCCCGGGGCGTGAGCTCGCATAGGGCCCCGCCACCGCTAAATGGGGGCGGCCCAGGATGCCTCAGCCGAATCGGGTCTCCAGCTCTCCCAGCGCCCGTCCGATGCGCCTCCGAGTGAATCCCCGCGCTTCCGAGTGAGCCTGGCGGACAGGCTCCAGTGCGCGCGAGTCTCCGAGTTCGGCGAGGGACAGGGCGGCGAGCTCGCGCACGCTCTGCTTGCCGTCACCCAGAGCCCTGATTAGTGCAGGGGTAGCCGCTTGATCTCCGATTCCTCCGAGCGCCTTGGCCGCGTACTGTCGAATGCCCCCGTCGTCCTCCGCCAGCGCATCGATCAGACGCCCGACGCTCTCGCGATCTCGAAGCTGCCCCACGCTCCGCATCGCCCACATTCTGGTCGGTCGATCCTCGTCATCCAGCAGTTCGCGCAAGGCAGGGACAGCTTTGGGGTCGCCGATTCGTCCCAGGGCAATAGCCACGGTCGAGCGAACGGTAGCTCTCCGGCCTTCGCGCAGCACCGAGAGGATCGGGCCGACCGCTCGACCATCGCCGAAGCGACCAAGCGCATTGATGATCCGAACGGCTATCCCGTCCGAGCGACGATACCCGGGATCGCCGAGCGCCTCAAGCAAAGCATCGTCGTTCCGACCCGCGACCAAGAACTCAACCCTCCATTTCCTGAGCAGCTTCAATGGGCGAGCCCCTATTTCCCGACGACGTGCCTGATGACTTCTTCAACGACATCTTTAACCTGATTCACCTCATCGCCGTGTCTCGCGACCCACATGGACGCATCTGGGAAGCGGGAAGCGATCGTGAGCGCCCCCTCTGGCGTCTCCGGGGCCAAGACCGAGAAAACCGCCGCGCCCGCGATGCCGGAGTCTTCGTAGGTGCTACCGCAGAGTGCGAGACCGCCATTCCCGATGCCAAGCAGTTCCCTCGCGTATTTCGTGAGTCCTGCCGTGCCGCCATCGAAGAAGCCCACCTCGGCTTCGGCGGCTTCCCTGGTCGAGGGCAGCGAGATATTGCTTACGGCTTCCGTGGCTGAACTCGCGGCTTCATAGGCGCAGTTTTCTTCCGAGATCGGATTGAAGCTTTCGAAAAAATCACCTACCGAACTCACGCCGCAGAGCCCGGAGGGATCGATCCGGCCGACCGGATTCTCCTTCGCGTAGCCATACGGGGATCGGGTGAAGCTCTCGATCGGATCGCGCGTCATGAATTGCGCCGTGGCCGGGTCGTAGAACCGGGCTCGTAGGTATTGCAGGCCGCTTTGGCCGAGCGTGTACTGCCCGGCGTAGCCGAGCGCCGTCGTGGCCGTGCCGGAGTGCCCGGTCAGCGCTCCGTAGGCCCCATACGTGAAGGCCCCCGTGGCTTCACCGGAGGCATTGGTTAGGAGGCGCGTACTGCCGAGTTGATCGTGGTGGAGGTAGGTCGGCACTTCGCCCGCAGAGATCGCCTCCACGGCGAGCCCACCCGGCCCGTAGACGTAGCTGTCTTCGCCGTCTGAGAGCAGGAGTTCCGGCGATCCGCTCAGGTCCCAGACGAAATGCGCGGTGGTCAGGCCGACGGTCCTTGAGGTCAGCAGGCCGGTTCCGTCATAGCCAAACGATTCCGCGATCGCGGGCGTTTCGCCTTCTTCGGCTCGTTCGATGGCTGCCAGATCGCCCGCCTGGTCGTATTTGTAGGTGGTGGCCGGGCCGCTCGACGGCGTCTCTTTGGTGCGCGCGCCCTCTTTGTCGAAGGTGAAGGCGGCGCCGGTCGCCGATTCGATCTCGCTCGCTTTGTCGAAGGCGTTGGTGGTGCCCGGCGCTTTGGTGATGTTGTTGGCGGCGTCGTATCCGAATTCGGCCGAACCGGCTTTCGTCAGCCGCTCGGTTTCGTCATAGGAGAAGGCTTCTTCTTTGGCGCCCGGCAGCCCTTTGTTCATGAGGGATTCGAGCTGACCGGCCGGGTCGCGGCTGTAGGCGAGAGAGGCAAGGGTTTCGCCACCCTTCTCCATCGTCACCGAACTCATCCGGTCGGCCCGGTCCCAGGCGTATTCGTCGACATCGGTGGTGGCGACCGGGAAGGTGGTCGCGGTCGGCTCGGAATCGGGGTTGTAGGCGAACGAGGTCGTGTGGCCGAGCCAGTCGGTCACGCCTTCGAGGCGCCCAGCTTTGTCGTAGGCACGGCTGATCGATTTGCCGTTCGGATAGGTAAGGCCGACCGGCTCGTCGGCCAGGTTGTACGTCCAACCTACGGTTTCACCGTGCCCGTCTTTGCTGTGGGTCAGGCGGCCGAGCTGGTCGTATTCCCAGGTGCTTTCGCCGGTCGCGTCGACCACGCTGGTGAGATCGCCATCTTCGTTGTAGGCGAACGTCGCGCCCTGACCGGGTTCGCCCGAGTAGCTGATTTCCTTCAGCCGATTCGCTTTGTCGTAGCCGTAGGTCGTCGTCCGGCCTTCGGGGTCGGTCCTACTCTTCGGGTTCCCGGCCGCGTCGAACGTCTGGGTGGTTTTGCGTTCCAGCGGGTCGATGATTTCGACCGGCTGCTCGAGCACGTTGCGGACATACGTCGTTTTCTGTTTGTCGCCGTCGATCTGGCCGGTGATCTGGCCGGCGCCGTCGTAGCCGGTTTCTTCGATCGCGCCGTTCGGGCGTTCGACCTTCGTCCGCTCGTTGTCGGCGTCGTAGGTGAATTTGGTTTTGTGCCCGTTCGGGTCGGTGATCGATTCGATGTTGCCGTCCGGGTCATAGGCGAATTTCGTGCTGGCGCCAAGCGGGTCGGTGACCTTGATCGGGCGGCCCCGGGCGTCGCGTTCGATCAAGGTCGTGTACTTCGCCGCTTCTGCGCCTTCTTCGTTGCCGCGCGGACTGACCTTCGAGGTCACCTGCGAATCTTCGTTATAGCCCCAGGTCTGCTCGTCGCCTTCGGGATCGGTTTCCGAGGTGCGGTCGCCGTATTTGTCGTATTCGTAGCTCCAGATGTGGCCGAGCGGATCGGTCATCGCTTTGACTTCGCCTTGCGGGCCGTATTCGTAGGAGAGGGTCTGCGTTTTCGATTCCGGTGCCGGGCGCGAGACGGTTTCGGGGTCGCCGTTGGCGTTGAGGCTAAACGTCGATTTCTCCCCGTTGGGTTTGGTTTCGCTGGTCACCCCATGAGCTTCGTTGTAGGTCCATTTGGTTTCGTCGCCTTCGGCATTCCGTTCGCTGGTCCGGTTGCCTTCGGCGTCGTAGCCGTAGATGGTCGTGTGGCCATTGCCATCGGCCCGGCTCGCCAGCAATCCCGCCGCGGTATAGGTCAATGTTTCGGTCGCCGCCGCGACGGCGCCGAAGCCACGAGTGATCGAGTAGGGCTGGTTGTTGCTGTTGAACCACTCGTCGGTCACAGCGCCAGTGTCTTTGTTGGTGATCTTCGTGTGGAACGGGGCGTATTCCCAGGTCGTTTTACGTTCCGCAGGATCGGTCTGGGCGATCACCCGGCTCGAGCTGTCATATTCGTTGGTCGTTTTGCCGCCCCGGCCGTCCGTCATCGAGGTCATCCGGTGAGATGCGTCGTATTTGAACTGCCAGGTCGGGCTGGCTTCGCCGGACAGCGTGGCGGATTTCAGACTTTTCGCTTCGTAGGCATATTTGACTTCATGGCCCATCGGGTCCTTGGCCTTTTCGACCAGGCCTTCGGCGTTGTAGGTCAGGGTGATTTTCCGGCCGCTCGGGTCGGTGATCGTTTCCAGCTTTCCCGAGCCGTTGTAGGCAAGCCCCGTTTCGTTCCCGTTGCGGTCGGTCACCGCTTCGAGGCGGCCAGTCCCGGTGAACGCCTCTTTGGTCTGATCGGGGAGCATCAGCGTGAAGCCGGATTCGGCGCTGCCGGCGAGCACGTCCTGGCTCCACGTGGGTGCGATCCAGGAGGCACCGGATTTCACGAAGGCGACCGTGCCACCCGAGGCTTCCGTCAACGTCTCCTTGGCGCCGCTTTCTTCGGAGGTGAGCTTGTCACCGAAGGAGTTGGTCCAGCCATAGCCGAAGATGCCGAGCAAACCGGAGGCCGCCATCTGCGCGCTGTAGGTGCGGGTGAGGTCAAGGCCTACTCCACGGCCCCCGATTTCGAGGTCGGTCTGCGTCTCGGTGAAGTTGCCGGTGGCGCAATCCACCGGGTCGCCGCAGGAAGAATGGTGGGGGGTGCCGGTACTCGAAGCTACGGAGATCTCCTTGAGAATCTTCAATTTGCCGGAGCTTTCGACAATCGCGCCCGCATTTTCAAAAGCCGGCCCGATTTCGGTCGTTCCGGTACCGGCCGTCTTCTGGAAGCGCCCCTTATTGACGACCCTCGGTTCGGGCGACGATCCCGGCTGAATGATGATGCCCTTCCCGGTTCCTTCCGCGTTTGCGTTGAACGTTCCCTGATTTCTGAGAACCGTTCCGCTCCCCATGAGGAAACTGTCGGAAGCGAAGGTCGTCGTTCCTTCGTTGACCAGCGTGTAGCCGTTTTTCATCCAGGTGCGGTTCACGCTTCCGATAGCGGTCGGCAAGAGCACGGTCGAGCCCGAACCTTCCAATTCCCCGTTAGTGTCCGAGAAGAGACCCAAGACCTTTAAGGTCCCCGAGCCTTGGACCTTCGAGCCGCCGAGGGTCAGATTTTCAACTTCAGCGGTGTTACCGGCTTCGATGACGAGGTTCACGGAGCCGGTGAGCGCGAGCGTCCCGCTTTTTGCCGTGAAGCTATGGGCCGCAGTAATAGTCTGAGTGCTGACGAAGCTCAGGTTGCCGATCAGCGAGGTTCCGGAGCCGAGGGACCAGTTACCGTTGAATGCGAGGGTTCCAGTTTCCGCCTTCACGACGCCCGTGTTCGTCACATTGGGTAGGATCGCCGACTGGCCACTCCCGGCCGTCTTCCGGATGGTGCCGCTGTTGGTAATCGACGGCGTGGTGTCGCTTCTGAGCAGGGTGATACCGGTTTCGAGTCCTTCAGCGTTCACGGTGAGGGTTCCCGTGTTTTCGAGCGTGGCGTTCGTGGACATGAGCAGGTAACCGCTACTGACCGCTAGGTTGCCGTGGTTGACCAGGTGTCGTTCAATGAGCCTCGTTTTCGAGATCGTGGCCGAGGCCGCGGACCCGAGGATCGTCGATCCCGTGCCGGAAAGAGCCGCCAGGGAGGCCGAGAGCGAGGCGGTCACTTCGATGCTTCCGACCCCGCCGAGCGTGCCGCCGCCCAACGTCAGGGTTGCGATCGATGACACCGCTTCGTTCGGCGCGCGGGTCAGATTCAGGGTGCCGGAGATTGTCAGAGCACCTTCTCCCTGGACCACGCCGACGGTCTCCGAAGGTTCCACTTTGACCGCCTTTCCAGCCTGGATGCAGGCCACGTCGGCTTCGCTTGGCACGTGGGCGGCCGACCAGTTTGCTGCGATCGCCCAGGATCCTTCTGCCGGACCAATCCAGGTGTCGGTGCATTCGGCGGCCGAGGCCTTGGCGGGCATGAGCAGCACTCCGACTAGGACGAGCGCGAAAGCAGCGCCGACCAAGCTGCGCCAAAACCCGGTTGCATCACGGATTTCTGTAGTGACTCGTGCTTGCCTCATTCCCCACCTCTCTCGCGGATAACCAGATCGTCTCCGAATACGACCGTGGTTTTACCCAATTGAGCAGCAAGCACGAATACTTATTTTTTAATCTAATTCGGCGTGCCGGTCAGAACCGCCTCGACGGGCCGGGACCAGGCCTTGGTCAAGCACGCATCTCGGCGGTCATCGAGGTCCAAGGTTCAACCGCTCGGAGGTCGCCGATGGCGTCCTCAGATGCGCGGATGCCATGGGTCCCTCGAGCGGTCCGACGCGACAAGGAACGCTTCCGGGGCGTATTTCATGTTCCAGCTGTTCCAAGGCGGAACGGGAGAGCTTGAAAAGCCAAACTGGCATTTCAAGCTCCGGGCGAGGGACCGGCGTTTCGCGCCGCGTGCATTCACCGAGCAAGGGGTCGCGATGCTCTCAAGCGTCCTCGGAAGCACGACAGCCAGCGACGGGGAGTTGGTATTGGGCTGCGGCCCTGGCGAGCCGATCGTCGTAGGTGAACAGCACTCCGATCTCGTCGCGGACACTGAGCACGGTCGCGAGGTGAACGGCGTCCAGGGTTCTCAGCATCGGTGGCGCGAGCGACGCGGCGCGGTCGAGGATCGAATCGTCCAGTGGCAGGAGCGCCACGCCCTCGAGCCAGGCCCGGGCGTCCTGCGCATACCCTGATCCGTAACGGGCACAGGCTCGGATCGCCTCCGTTGCCAGCAGGGCGCTGGATACGTACCCGTCCCATTCGGAGAGCGCCTCGCGCAGCCAGTCCTGCTCGGGCTCGTGCAACGGCAACTTTACGTAGGCCGACGTATCGAGATAGGCGAGCCGGCCGGCTATAGCCGGTCCTCCCTCAGTTGTTCCAGCACTTCCTCACTGGGCAGACCAGAGGCGGGGCGACGCCTGGACCGCTGTGAGAGGCCGACGAGGTCGGCGCTCGGCATCGTGGCCCCGCGCTCGGCGACCAACCTTGCCAGCGGGGAATCCGCGGGCCCCGAGGGAGTGAGGCGAGCAACCTCGCGTCCCCGCTCGGTCACGACAAAGCTCTCCCCCGCCTTGACGTCCACCAGGTAGCGAGAGAGGTGCTGCCGCAATTCTCGGACGCCGACACGGTTCATGTGCGTCACCGTAGCACTTCGCTGGCGAGGAGCTCAGGCGCGACGAGCGTGCCGCCGCGACCTTCTGGATCACATCCCCGATCTTGGCCGGGAGGCGGAGGGTGAAGCGCGTCCAGAGATCCCCATCCCCGTTCGGATGACCTTGTGCGAAACCCCTGGTCCGGTACCTGGCGTGGGGGCACGTTGCCCCAAGTATCGCCCCACCGAGGTCAGGCGAGGAGTTCGTCGACGCGGTCCCGGACGAGACGGGCCCGGTCGGTACCGACCGGGCCGTAGCCTGCGGTTGCACCGTCGACGGCGTAGCCGAAGTACGGCTCCGCTCGGAGCGTGCTCAGCTCGGCCCGGATGTAGTCCCGAAGGTCCGGAGACACAGAGCGGATCTCCTCCCCCAGCTCGGCTCGCCCGTCGATCAGCGTCAACACGTCGTGGACATCGAGGCTTGCCAGCGTGTCACCACGGCCCCGGCCCTTCCATGCGCACAGCTTCGTTGCGACCAGCGGCGCCGGCGTCGCGGCGCGTATCTCGGCCCCCGAATCGAGGACGACCGTCGCCGCGGTCGAGATCGCCTCCTCATACCACGGGTTGGAGAAGCCGAGGATGTCGGGGTCGGTCGGCATCACGTCCAGGACGAGGCTCGGGGCGGCGCTCCGCCAGCGGCAGATGACCGGCTCGTCCATCGCCTCGCGAAGGCCCCGCTCCCGCAGCCTCTCGCCAAGCCGGTGGTACTCGACGCGGGTCGCGACCTCGCAGATCACATCGACGTCGTCGGTTGCCCGGGTAGGCGGCGCGCCAGGTTCGGTGATCCAGAGGTGGACCGTTGCCCCGCCGACGAAGACGACCTCATCGACGAGGGGGCCGAGGACCGCGGCGGCCGCCTCGAGCTGCGGCGCGCTCATGGGTTCGCGACCGAGGGTAGAGAGCGGAGCCTCTCGGCGAGAAGATCGCCTGCCACTTTGCGGACCCGCGCGTCCCCCAGGCGGAGGCTGTCGAGCAAGGCGAGGAACTCGCCGAGCTCGAGCCAATCCTCGATCGCTTCCGGCGCGGCCGGATGCAGTGGCGCGATCGCCTGGCCTCGCACACGGCCCTGAGCGTAGGGCCACACCGGGGGTGGCTCATCGCCGGAGGAGCGGATCGCGCCGGCCATCGGCTCCGCCGCCCAGGCCGCCGGCACGCCGGGCGCGATGGCGCCCAGCTGGGCCGGGGCGAGGAAGCGCAGCGCGTGGACCGCGAACTCCTCTAAGTGAGGGAGATGGACCTCGCGCCGATCCGGCGAATACAGGTCCGCCGCCCTCGCCCTTGCCAGGGCACGCTGGACGACCGGGTGCGGGACCCGGAGCCGATCCGCGAGCGACCGGTAGCTCCACTGCCCGTCCTGCGCGAGCAGTCCCGCAAGAACATAGACGTCGGCGTCCTTGACCACGACCAGATCGTATCTCGTATCAATACAAGATACAACTCGCGTCCCCGGAAGCAGACGCCAGGCGCCCGCCCCCCTCAGCGGATCTTTTCGTAGATGCTGAACATCGGCAGGTACATCGAGATGACGATGAAGCCGACGATGCCGCCGACGAAGACGATCATGACGGGCTCGAGGAGGCTGGTCAGGGCTTTCACCTTGGCGTCGACCTCGGCCTCGTAGAAGTCGGCGATCTTGTCCATCATCGTCTCGAGCTGGCCGGTCTCCTCGCCGACGGCGACCATGTGGCCGATCATCGGGGGGAAGATCGAGTTGCCTTCGATCGGGGCGGCGAGTGAGCCGCCCTTCTTCACCGAGGCGTAGACGTCGTCCATGGCCTGTTCGATCACGACGTTGCCTGCCGTCTCCCCCGTCAGTTTGATCGCCTGGAGCATCGGCACACCGGCCGAGACGGCGCCGGAGAACGTGCGCGACCAGCGCGCCAGCGCGACCTTCTGAATCACATCCCCGATCTTGGCCGGGAGCCGGAGGGTGAAGCGCGTCCACAGCTCGCGCCCCCGTTCGGTCCGCTTCCACTGGATGAACGCGATCACGGCGATGACGAGTACCGGGATGATGATGAACCAGTAGCCCGTGATCGCTTCCGAGGCCGTCACGCAGATCTGCGTCGGGATCGGCAGCGCGGCACTTTCTTCCGGATGTTCTTCGGCGAGTTCTTTGAAGATGTTGGCGAAGACCGGGATCACGAAGGCGACGATCGCGATCAGCACCACGGCGGCGAAGCTGAAGACCAGCGCCGGGTACATCAGCGCCGATTTGACCTGGCGCCGCAGCGAGTCGTTTTTCTCGACCTGGAAGGCGATCTGGTCGAGCGCGCTCTCGAGCCGCCCCGACTGCTCGCCCGAGCGGATCATGGCCCGGTAGAGACGGTCGAAGACCTGGGGGTGGCGCGCCATCGCCTGCTCGAGCGTGCTGCCGGCCTCCACGTCGGCGCGGAGGCCGGCGCACGCCTCCTTGATCATCTCGTCCTGCGTCTGCTCTTCGAGCGTGTGCAGCGTGCGGAGCATCGGCATGCCGGAGGCGACGAGGGTGGCAAACTGGCGCGAGAACACCGCCAGCTCCCGCATGTCCACTTTTTTCCAGCGCTTGAAGAAGTCCTCGATGTTGACCGGGTTCGTCTTCTCGCTGACGTCGAGGACGATCAGCCCGCGCTGCCGCAGCTGCTCGGTGACCTGAGCCTTCGACTCGGCCTCCACCTCGCCCGCCGAGGCGACCCCGGCGACGTCCATCGCCCGGAAGGCGAAGGTGCTGGCGCTCGCCATGGCCTACGCCACCTGCGAGTACTGAGGCGGGACCACGGGGGCGGCGCCGAGCAGCCGCTTCAGCTCCTCCGGGACCGAGGCCCGTTGCTCCGCCAGCGAGCGCGTGATCAGCCCGTTGCGCACCAGCCGCGCGAGGTCGGCGTCCATCGTCTGCATGCCGACGGCACCCGAGGTCTGCACCGCGGCGTAGATCTGATGGGTCTTCCCCTCGCGGATCAGGTTGCGGATCGCCGGCGTCGGCACCAGCACCTCGGTGGCGACGACGCGGCCCATGCCGTCGGCGGTCGGGAGCAGCTGCTGGGTCACGATGCCCTGCAGGGCGATCGAGAGCTGGGTGCGCACCTGGCCCTGCTGCTCGGGCGGGAACACGTCGATGATCCGATCGACGGTCTGCGCCGTCGACTGCGTGTGGAGGGTGGCGAAGACGAGGTGGCCGGTCTCGGCCGCGGTGAGGGCGGTGGAGATCGTCTCGAGGTCGCGCATCTCGCCGACCAGGATCACGTCCGGGTCCTCTCGCAGGGCGGCGCGGAGGCCGAGCGCGAAGCTCTCGGCGTCGGAGCCGATCTCGCGCTGGTTGACGATCGAGCGTTTGTGGTGGTGGAGGAACTCGATCGGGTCCTCGATGGTGAGGATGTGATCCTGGTTCTCGGAGTTGATGACGTCGAGCATCGCCGCGAGCGTGGTGCTCTTGCCGGAGCCGGTCGGGCCGGTGACGAGGACGAAGCCGCGGGGTTTGGCGGTCAGCTCGCGAAGCACCTGGGGCACGCCGAGCGAGTCCAGCGCCGGGATCTCCTGCGGCACCAGGCGGAAGGCGGCGCTGACCGCGCCGCGCTGGAAGAAGCAGTTGACGCGGAACCGGGCGACGCCCGGGATCGCGTAGGCGAAGTCGAGCTGCTTGTGGACCTCGAAGCGTTTGCGCTGGTCGTCGTTGAGGATGCTGTAGACGACCTCGCGGGTGTCGGTCCCGGTCAGGGTCGGGAAGCCGTCCATCGGCTCGATCCGCCCCTTTTCGCGGATCGCCGGCGGGAAGCCCGGCGTCAGGTGAACGTCGGACGCCCGCACCGACACCATGTGGGCAAGCACCTGGGAGAAGTCGAAATCCATGGGACCTAGATCGACCGGATCGAGCGGTTCCTCGATACCTGGTTTCGACTATGCGGTGACACGTATCACCTCCTCGAGGCTGGTCATCCCGCCCCGCACCTTGGCGATCCCGTCCTCGCGCAGCGTGAACATCCCTTCCTCCCGGGCGGTGGCCGCGATCTGCGCCTCGGGTGCGCCCGCGACCGCCATCTGTTTGATCGACTCGCTCATCGTCATCACCGAGAAGAGGCCGACGCGTCCGCGGTAGCCGCTCTGGTTGCAGCGCGGACAGCCGACCGGCTCGTAGACCTCGATCGGGCCGCCCACCCTGACGTCGACCTCGGCGAGCGCCTCCGGCGGCAACGCGATGCGGCGCTTGCAGTGGCTGCAGAGTCGGCGGGCGAGCCGCTGGGCGACGACGCAATCGAGCGCCGAGGCGATCAGGAAGACCTCGATCCCCATCTCGGTCAGCCGCGTGATGGCACCTGGAGCATCGTTGGTGTGAAGGGTCGACAGCATCATGTGGCCGGTCAGCGCCGCCTCGACGGCGATCCGGGCCGTCTCACTGTCGCGGATCTCGCCGACCATCACCACGTCGGGGTCGGCGCGCAGCATCGAGCGCAGGCCGGTCGCGAAGTCCAGGCCGGCCTTGCGGTTGACGTTGATCTGGTTGACCCCCGCCAGCTGGTACTCGACCGGGTCCTCGATGGTCAGGATGTTCCGCTCGACCGCGTTCAGCTCCTGTAGCGCCGCGTAGAGCGTGGTCGACTTGCCCGAGCCGGTGGGCCCGGTGACCAGCACCGCGCCGTACGCCTGCCGGAATGCCCCCACGAACCGCTCCCGGGCCGTGCCGTCCATGCCGAGGTCGTCAAGGGAGCGCTGCGCCGTCTCTTTGTCGAGGATGCGGATCGTCACCCCCTCGCCGAGCTGGGTCGGCAGGGTCGTGATGCGCAGATCGACCCGCCGCTCGGCCACCGAGACGCTGACGCGACCGTCCTGCGGCACCCGCTTCTCGGCGATGTTGAGGTCGCTCATGATCTTCACCCGGGAGACGACCGCGTTGATCATCCGCTTCGGCACGTGCGCGGCCTCGCGGAGGACGCCGTCGACGCGGAAGCGGACCCGCATCTGGTCTTCGCCGGCCTCGAAGTGCACGTCGGAGGCGCCCTCGCCTACCGCCTGGCCGAGGATGCTGTAGACGAGTTTGATCACCGGGGCGTCTTCGGCCGTGACCTCGAACTCGCTGACCTCGGCCAGCTCCTCGTCTTCCTCCCCCTGGGTGACCGCCTCGGTCACCGCGCTCTGCAGCGTGTTGAGGCGTCCGATGAGGGCCTCGATGTCCTCCAGGGCGGCGACCCCGATCCGGCAGTCGAGACCGGTCGCGATGCGGATGTCGTCGACCGCCAGGACGTTCGTCGGGTCAGCCATCGCCACCAGCAGGGTTCGCTTGTCGACGTAGCCGACCGGGAGCGCCTGGTAGCGACGGGCGGTACCGACCGGGATCAGGTTCGCCGCCGCCATGTCGACCTGGTAGGCGGAGAGGTCGACGTGGTCGACCCCGTAGCGCTCGGCGACGGCGCGCGAGAGCTGGTCCGCGTCGACGGCGCGCTGTTCGAAGAGCAGCTGCTCGGGCGGGCGACCCACCGTCCGGGCTTCTTCGATCGCCTGGCGCGCCCGGTCGTCGCCGACGAATCCGAGGTCGACGAGCACGTCGGTGACGAATTCGCTGGAACGGCCTCGAGCGAGCGGCGGCGTCAGGCCGGGGACGCCGCCGACCTCCGGCTCCAGCGCGGGGGCGGTCGAGTCACCGGAGTCGGGGACCGGCCGCAGGTGGCTCGGATAGTCCCGCGGGTCCATGGTCACGGGTGGTATTCGACCGTCGGACCCTTGTAGCCGGCGTCGACGACGGCCTGGACGATGCTCTGATCGTTCTGAAATCCGTAGGTGAGCGACGCGGTGGGGGTCGACTCGTCGAGCCGCTTCGGCGTCACCACGACCAGGGCCGGCACCCGTTCGACGCCGACGCCCTCGCTGATCGCGGCATAGCGGGCGATCTTGCTCGCCGGCACGACGAAGGTGGAGACGCCCGGCATGCCGTCCAGGCGAGCGCTTGCCCGCTTGACCAGGTCGTCGTCGATGCCGCCGTCATGGACGAAGATCAGTGCCACGGTGCGATCTGCCTTCCATGCGTCCAGGACCGGTCGCGGCAGCGGCCGCGAGGCGATCACGGATCCGCCCAGGCTTTCCACCGGGCCCGGCGAGACCCCGGGAGAGGGAGCGGGGCCTTCTCCGGCCGGCGTCGAGCTCGCGCTCAACGACCCTTCGGTCCCGCCTTCCGAGCTGCCGCCACCGCCCATGGTCGAGAACACGAAGATCGCGCCGACCACCAGCAGGACGGCGATGACGCCCATCTGCACAAGCGGGTTGCTGTTGAGCTTCTCTCTCATCGGGGCTCTTTTTTAGCTCGGCAACCAGTGGCGCACGCTTGAGCGATGGGTCGCGGCGGACTGCCCGGCGTGATCAGCAACTCGCGTTGGGAGCTTCGCCCGGCACCGGCACCGAGGTGCACTCGAAGTAGGCCTGAGGCGTGAAGTAGATCGGCGCGCGGTTGGTTTTCGAGACTTCTTTCTGTTCGGCTTCGTGCAGGAGTTCTTCTTTTTTCTGCAGTTCTTCCGAGCTCTCGGCGCCGCCTTCTTCCAGCGTCTTGATTTCTTCTTCGAGTTTCTGAACGGCTTCTGACTTTTCTCCCGGCTGTGGGTTGAGTTCGGGCGGGGCCTCGTAGCCCGCGTCCTGTTCGACGTGACCATTGCCGCTCATGTCGATCCGTTTGCCGGCGATGATGCCCTTCCAGGTCGCGTTGCCGCTGATGTTGATGTAGGTGTCCGGGCCGTAGATGACAAGCTCGTTGGTGACCGAGGCATTCCCACTGAGGTTGATCTGACTGGCGCCGCTCGGGGAGCCCAGGAAATAGAACCCTGGCAGTTCGAACTGCCCGAGAGAGGGCTGATAGCCGGTGGCCGAGATGCGGTTGTTGCCGCTGAAATTCAGCTGGTTGCCGTTGTTGCCGCAATGTTCCGGCGTGTCGAAGAAGAAGCGGACGTGCGCGCCCTTCGCGATGATCAGCTGCGAGTTGCCGCTGAAGCTGATCGAGCAGACCCAGTAGTCACCACCCCCCACGGTCAAGGTCGCGTTGGCGGTGAGGTTGATTTCCCGGGTGGTCGGGTTGAACGGGTAGTTCGACGACCACTTGTCACCGGTCAGCGTGTCCGACTGGCAACCCGTGGCCGGGGCCGTCTTCGCGCAGGTGACGAGTCGGTAGTCGGAGTTGCTCGTCGCGATGTTCAGGGGGATGAAGCTGCTGACCGACGGCAGTTCCACGTTGCCTTCCGTCACTTCGTAGCCACTGCACTGATGAGCGTTGCCGGATTTGGTCCAGGTCTTCCCGACGCCATGGCGGATATCTCCGCAGATGGCCGCGTTGCCGGAGGTTTCGAGGTTGCCGTTGGTCCCCACGCCGACCCTGATGTCGGCGTTGCCGCTGAGCGTTATCCCTTCACGGCCGACGAATCCCTCGAGGTGCGCTCGCGCCGCTTCTTCTTCCCGCAGCGTTTCCAGCTGTTCTTCGATTTCGGTGATCTTCTGTTGGTTCGATTCTTCCTTCGCCTGGTTCAGTTCCTGTTCGAGGGTTTCGGTTTTTTCGTGGATTTCGTTCGACCAGGAGCTGTTTTCTTCTTCGTTTTTGAAGGCACCGGAGCGGTCGAAGGTCACCTCGATGCGGCGGCTGACTTCGCCCGCGGTGCCGGTCGAGACCACGCAGAGTTCGAATTCACCGCATTCGAGCCCGACGGGGCTGACCCGGTAGGTGTAGGTCGCGCCGCCGACCGTCCCCGAGACCGCCGGGCACCAAGCCTGTCCGGCGACGAGTTCGGCGCCAGCCTTTTCCAGGATGCCCCTTCCTTCTTCGCCGACCCTCAGGCAGGGGTTTTTTTCGTTGAGGATGAAGCCGTAACGGTTCTGGCGGGCCTTGGCAACGCTGGCGCCGGCATCTGCGGCGGCGATCGCGGCCTTCGAGGAGTTGTCGCGGTGGGCGCCGTCCTGGGCGTCCGTCGTCGCCATCACCGCCGCGCCGGCGAGCGACATGCCGGCGATCATGGCGAAGAGGGCGACGGGAAGGGCGATGCCGCGCTCGCTGCGGACCAGTTCGCCGAAACGCCGCTTGAGAAGACGGGGCATCATCCCTTGCCACATCGACCGCTATCCGTCCAGCTTGAGGGCAGGCATTCCGCCCCGGTCGGAGTCGGACGCCCGTACTACTGAGAAGCGGGTGCGCTCAGCTGCTCGATCCCGCTGGCCCGTTGTCCGCCGGCCGCGAGCATCAATTTGAAGTCATGCGGATTCGAGGCGTACTCGAGGGCGACCTGCTCGGCGACCCGGCCCTCCATGACGTAGCTGAGCAGGGACTGATCGAAGGTGCGCATGCCGTAGTACTCGCCTTCGCTGATCACCTCGGTGATCTTGCTCGTCTCCTCCGGATTCATGATCAGGTCCTTCACCCGGCCGGTGACGACGAGGATCTCGGAGGCCGGCACGCGGCCTTCGCCGGTTATGTCGGGCACGAGGCGCTGGGCGATCGCGCCCCTGAGGGTCGCCGCCAGCATCACCCGGGCCTGATGCTGCAGGTGGGGCGGGAAGAAGTCGATGATGCGGTTGATCGTCTCGGTGGCGTCCAGGGTGTGGACGGTGGAGAGCACGAGGTGGCCGGTCTCGGCGGCGGAGAGGGCGGTGCGGACGGTCTCCTCGTCGCGCATCTCGCCGATCAGGATGACGTCGGGGTCCTGGCGCAGGACCCGCTTCATCGCCCGGGCGAAGCTCTCGGTGTCCGAGCCGACTTCGCGCTGGTTCACGATCGAGCCTTTGTCTTCGTGGAGGTACTCGATCGGGTCCTCGAGCGTGATGATGTGGTGGGTCCGGTTGCGATTGATGTGGTCGATCATCGCCGCCAGGGTCGTGCTCTTGCCCGACCCCGTGGTTCCGGTGACCAGGACGATCCCGCGTTGCTCTTCCGCCAGGGTGGTGACCACCGGCGGCAGGCCGAGCTCCTCGACCGAGCGGATCTTGAAGGGGATGGCCCGACAGACGATCGAGACCGAGCCGCGCTGCCTGAAGACGTTGACGCGGAAGCGCGAGAGCCCGGGGATCGAGTAGGAGAAGTCGGCCTCGCCCGTCTGCTCGAACTCGGTGAGCGAGCGCACCTCGGCGATGTCGTGGAACGCCTTCTCGGTTTCTTCGGGCTCCAGCGGCTGGTAGCCCGCGAGCGGCGCCAGATCCCCGTGCAGGCGGATGGTCGGCGGCACGCCGACCTTGACGTGCAGGTCGGAGCCGTCGCGCTCGACGAGTGTCCGCAGCGCTGAGTCGATCTCGAACATCCCGACCAATATCGGCCGGGATGCTCGATCTCTTTACGACTTAGGCGACCTCGCGCAGTTTCTGCGCCTCGCCGAGACTCTGGAGCTTTTTGAGGCTCTGGTTCTCGATCTGGCGGATCCGCTCGCGGGTCACGTTGAAGGTGCGGCCGACCTCGTCCAGGGTCCGGGGGTGCTCGCCGCCGAGCCCATAGCGGAGCTCGAGGACGCGGCGCTCGCGGTAGGAGAGGTTCTCGAGGGCCTCCTTCAGGGCCTCTTTGGTGAGCAGGTCGGCCGCCCGATCGAACGGGGACTCGGCCTTCTCATCGGCGATGAACTGTCCGAACTCGGACTCCTCCTCGTCACCGACCGGCTTCTCCAGGGAGACCGGGGCCTGGGCGGAGCGCTTGATCGAGTCGACCTCCTCGGGGTCGATCCCGGTGACCTCGGCGATCTCCTCCGGGGTGGGCTCGCGGCCGAGCTCGGTGACCAGCTTGCGCTCGGCGCGGCCGATCTTGTTCAGCTTCTCGACCACGTGGACCGGGATGCGGATGGTCCGCGCCTTGTCGGCGAGCGCCCGGGCGATCGCCTGGCGGATCCACCAGGTCGCGTAGGTGGAGAACTTGAACCCCTTGCGGTAGTCGAACTTCTCCGCCGCGCGGACGAGGCCGAGCGTCCCCTCCTGGATCAGGTCGAGGAAGGGCAGGCCCTGGTTCCGATAATTTTTCGCGATCGAGACGACCAGGCGGAGGTTCGACTCGACCATTTTCTGCTTGGCGTCGAGGTCACCGCGCTCGATCCGCTTCGCCAGTTCGACCTCCTCCGCCGCGGTCAGCAGGCGGACTTTGCCGATGTCCTTGAGGAACAGCTGCAAGGAATCGGTGGTCATGTCCGGTTTCAGGTCGAGCGTGGCTTTCTGCCGCCGCCGGCCTTTTTTCCCGGTGTCGACGGGCATGGCTTCCGCCGCCGCTTTCTGGGCGGGGTCCATGTCCTCGACGAGCTCGATGCCCGCTTTCTCGAGATGTCCGTAAAGATCCTCGACGTCGGACTCGTCGAGGTCCACCTCCGACACCGCGTTGGCGATGTCGCCGAAGGTCAGCACGCCGAGCTGCTGACCCCGGTTCATGAGGTTTTTGACCTCCTCCAACTCCTGAAGCTCTGCTACCAGCATTCTTTATCTGCTTCTTTCCCTAGCGCTTGCTGAACGATGCGTAGGCGTATAAATGCCTCAAACGACGGCAAGTCGCGCCACGCGACGAAAAAGCGGACCGGGGGACTGGTCCGCGAATGAGTAAATCAAAGGCCTTTGATGCCGAATGCCCCGTTGGGCGTGCGTTGAAACAACCGTCAAACGCTCGCTCGAAGGATAGTCGCTTCAGTTTGTAAAGTCAATGCCCGCCCGCACCCAAAAATCCCGCCGCTGGCTCAGCGCTTTTTGGCATCGGGCCTACCTCGAGAACGTCACCGGATTGGCCGCGATGGTCGCCTACAACCTCATGTTGGCGGTCTTCCCGTTCACCCTGCTGGTGCTCTTCATCGGCGGCCAGGTGCTGAAGATCAAGGGCGTCGAAACGAGCGTCCTGACCGACCTCCAGCGCCTCTTCCCGAACACCGAGTCGGCCACCCTGTCAGACGTCCTCGCCCGCATCGAGGACAACACCGCGACGATCGGGATCGCCGCCTTCCTCGGCTCGATCTGGATCGGCGCCTCCTTCTGGGGCGCCATGGACACCGCCTTTTGTCGCATTTATCACGTGCCCTGCCGAGGCTGGATCGAGCAGAAGCGCTTCTCCTTCGCGATGCTCGGCGTCGTCCTCGTCTTCATCGCCCTCTCGATCTTCGTGCCGACGCTTGAGAGCGCGCTCGTCTCCAGCACCGACCGGCTTCCGTTCGGCCTCTCCCGGATCCAGGCGCTCGACACGATGCTGCTGCTCGGCGCGGCCCTGCTGATCACCTTCGGCATCTGCTCGGTGATCTACTGGGCGGTGCCGAAAGCGCCGGTGCCGTGGCGGGCGATCTGGCCCGGGGCGCTCTTCGTGACGATCGGCGCCGGCCTCGCCAACTGGCTCTTCCCGCTCTACCTGACCAACATCTCGAGCCTCTCGCGCTTCGGCTCGACCCTCGGCTTCATCCTGATCGCGCTGCTCTGGTTCTACCTGCTGAGCCTCGGGATCATGGCGGGCGCGGTGATCAACTCGCTGCGCTTCGAGTACCACGAGACCGGCGAACTCCCCTACGGCAACGGCGCCGCGCCGCCCGCCAATCCCTGCGCCGGCCTCACCGAGGAGGAGCGGGCGCGCGCAACCGCTGCACGTTCGCAGCGGGGCTGAGATGATGCCGCCACGGTGGGGAGACAGCTCAGTCCCGGGTTTGCCCCGAGCGATCGGGCCCTCGGTCCCGCAGCGGGCCTGACGCCCCCATCCCAGCGCCGCCGGCTCCTCGACGCGATGGTCGCCTGCTGCGCCGAGAAGACGTACGCCGGGACCACGATCGCCGACGTCGTCTCCCGCGCCTCGGTGTCCCGCACCACCTTCTACAAGCTCTTCAACGACAAGCGCGACTGCTTCGACGCCGCCGTCACCCAGTGCATCGACCGGATCGCGGCGATCCTCCGCGCCGCCGCCGACGGCTGCGACTCGCCCGCCGAGGCGACCCGGCGCGGGGTGGTCGCGGGGCTCGACCTGCTCGCCGCCGAGCCGGAGCTGGCGCTGGTCCTCGGCGGCGACGTCGTCGGCGTCGACCCCCAGCTCGTCTACCGCTATAGCGCCTTCACCGTCCCCGCGCTGGAGGAGATGTGGGAGCGGGCGGGCGCCCCGCCGCGGCGCGGGCACCTGAGCCCCGCCCTCGCCTTCGGCCGCGCCCAGCTCCTGGTCTTCCACGAGGTCGCCGGCGGGCACCCGGAGCGGCTCCCCGACCTCGTCCCGGACGTCGTCTACCTGGCGATCGCGCCGTTCGCCGGGCACGACGAGGCGCTCCGGCAGGCGCGCCTGGCGGGCGGGGAGGCGTCACCGTGAGCGCCTCGCTGCCGCGCGGGCGCCACGGGCTCTCACGCGAGGCGGTGGCGCGCTCCCAGCGCGAGCGCCTGCTCGACGCCGCCGCCCGGGTCACCGCCGCGCGCGGCTACAACGAGACGACCGTCGCCGACATCCTCGCCGAGGCCGGGGTCGGGCGGGAGAGCTTCTACGAACTCTTCGAGGACCGCCGCGCCTGCGTCCTCGCCGCCCACCAGGCGCTGCTCGACGACCTGGTCGAGCAGGTCGAGATCGCCTACGTCGGGCCCGGCGAGTGGATCGAGCGCGGCAAGGCGGCGCTCACGGTGCTGCTCGAGTGGTTCGCCGCCGACCCGGCCCTGGGACGGTTCCTGCTGATCGAGCCCGCCGCGGTCGGGCCCGAGTTCCACACGATCTTCCAGGCGGGTTTCGACCGCTTCGTCGCGGTCGTCGACTCAGGCCTCGACGCCGACCATCGCGACTCGGGCCCCCTCCCCGTCACCAGCCTCGCGGTCGGCGCCGCCATCTCCCGCGTCTACGGCGAGGTCGCCGCCGGCCGAACAGAGGAGCTCCCCGCCCTCCTGCCCCAGCTCGGCTACGAGATGCTGGTGCCGTTCGTGGGCGAAGAGGCCGCCCGCGAAGCGGCGGCGGCCGGCGCCGCGGAGGTAGGGCGGGCGGGCGCTCAGCCGTAGCGCTCGACGCCGCCGGCGATTTCGCGGAGCTTCGAGCGGTCGTGGGTCGCCTGGATCCGGCGGACGGTGCCGGAGCGGGAGCGCATCACCAGCGATTCGGTGGTCGCGCCTTTGCCGCGATAGCGGACGCCCTGGAGGACGTCGCCGTCGGTGACGCCGGTGGCGGAGAAGAAGACGTCCTCGCCGGAGCAGAGGTCGTCGGCTGTGAGGATGCGGTCGAGGTCGTAGCCGGCGTCGATCGCGGCGTTGCGCTCCTCGTCATTCCGGGGCCAGAGGCGCCCCAGGAGCTGGCCGCCCATCGACTTGAGTGCCGCCGCGGAGAGGACGCCCTCCGGCGTGCCGCCGATCCCCCAGAGGAGGTCCACCGGGGAGCGCTCGGACACCGCCAGGAGCGCTGCCGAGACGTCGCCGTCGGTGATCAGGCGGATGCGGGCGCCGGCCTCGCGGATCTCGCGGATCTGCTCCTCGTGGCGCGGCCGGTCGAGGACGACGACGATCACGTCGCCGATCGAGCCGCCGCGGCGCTCGGCGACCAGCTTGCAGGTCTCCACCAGCGGGCGGTCGAGGTCGAGCAGGTCGGCGATGTCTTCCCCGCCCGCCAGCTTTTCCATGTAGACGCAGGGGCCGGGGTCGAACATCGAGCCGCGCTCGGCGAGCGCGATCACCGCGAGGGCGCTCGGCATCCCGAGGGCGCAGAGGCGCGTCCCCTCCAGCGGGTCGACCGCGATGTCGACCTGGGGCGGGCTGCCGTCGCCGATGTCCTCGCCGTTGAAGAGCATCGGGGCTTCGTCCTTCTCCCCCTCGCCGATGACGACGACGCCGTCCATCGCGACCGAGTCGAGGACGAAGCGCATCGCGTCGACCGCGGCGCCGTCGGCGGCGATCTTGTCGCCACGCCCGACCCAGCGGGCCGCCGCGAGGGCGGCCGCCTCGGTGACGCGGACGAGCTCCAGCGCGAGGTTGCGGTCCGGCTTTGCCTGATCCGGCGAGGGCATCGAGGTCCGGACCCTATAAGGTCGCGGCGTGGAAGGACGTTGGGGTCTGACGCTGCCGCTGAGCGGGGTGCCGCTCGCCGAGCACGGGGAGTACGTCAAGCGCGCCGAGGCGGCGGGCTACACCGACCTCTGGACCGGCGAGACGGCGGGCCCGGACGGCTTCACGCCGCTGGCGCTGAGCGCCGCCTGGACCGAGCGGATGCGGCTCGGAACCGGGATCGTCGGCGTCTTCCAGCGCGGGCCGGCGCTGCTCGCCCAGGAGGCGGCGGCGCTCGCCGACGCCTCGGAAGGGCGCTTCGTCCTCGGCAT
Source organism: uncultured Actinomycetes bacterium (assembly GCA_937907435.1). Classification (GTDB taxonomy): domain Bacteria; phylum Actinomycetota; class Thermoleophilia; order Solirubrobacterales; family 70-9; genus VAYN01. The sequence continues at coordinate 716 of CALCIA010000313.1, read as the reverse complement.
CGGCTCCTCCTCTGACCGGATCATCGAAGGCTGGAACGGGATCCCCTTCGAGCGGCCGCTCTCGAAGGTCCGCGAGACCCTCGAATTCCTCCGCGTGGCGCTGGCGGGCGAGCGCACCGCGACCCGCTTCAAGCTCGAAACGAAGCCCGCCCACGAGGTGCCGATCGTCCTCGCCGCCCTGCGCGGCAAGATGCTGCGGCTGGCGGTCGAGCAGGCCGACGGCGCCTTCACCAACTTCCTCCCCCTCGACGGGCTCCCCCAGGTGGTCGCCCAGCTCGACGACGCGCCGGATGACTTCGAGCTCCTCTGCCGCTTCTTCCTCCTCCCCGGCCCGCGCGAGGAGGTCGAGCCGATGGCCCGCTTCATGTTCTCGACCTACATCACCGTGCCGGTCTACACCGAGTTCTACAAGTGGCTCGGCTGGGGCGACAAGATCCAGCCGATGCTCGACGCCTGGGCCGCCGGCGACCGCCAGAAGGCCGCCGCCGAGGCCCCCTGGGAGGCGATCGAGCAGATGTTCATCTTCGGCAGCCCGGAGGAGATGAAGGACCGCCTCGAGCAGTTCGTCTCCGGCGGCGTCACCACCCCGATCCTCACCCCGGTCGTCCCGCCCGAAAAGCTCGGCGAGGCGATCGACGCGCTGGCGCGGTAGGGGTCGGGGGCGGGGTCGTAGGGGGACGGCGCGGGTTCGCGGCGCTGTCAGCCGTCCGAGGTGG
>CALCIA010000312.1 GCA_937907435.1 uncultured Actinomycetes bacterium | reverse complement strand
CTGCCCGGGCCGTGGCGAGAGGGGCGCGTCCCTACCCGGGCGACAGCTTGCGGGGACCCATCCCTTCCGGCCGGCGGCTAGCTCGGCGCCTCAGACGGACACCGTCACCGGGAACGTCGCCAGCCACACGGCGGTGCCGAGGAAGAGGAGCCAGCCTAGGCTTAGGACCGCGAGGCGCTGGTGGGGGATGGTCAGCTTGGTGCTGATGCCGGCGAAGAAGAGGGAGGCGGCGAAGAGGACTACGGCGAGGACGTAGTTGTCGGAGCGTTGGTTGGCTTCGCGGGCTTCGGCCGCGGTGATTTCGGCTTTGGCGAGGCGGGTGGCCGCTTCGGCTTTGGCGGCGAGGCGGTATTGGGGCATCGCGAACGGGGAGGATGGGGCGTTCGGGGTGCGGAGTGGGTGGGTGGCGACCCAGGCTTCGACCGCGGGCTTGAACTCGGGGCGGAAGCGGTCGTAATAGAAATTGGCGAGGCGGGTTTCGCCCTTGGCGTAGGCGTCGACCCACTGGGTGAAGGTGAGGACGTCGACCTGGGTTTTCTGGCCCGCTTCGGTCGCCGCGCGGGTCGATTCGATCCGCGCGGCGCTGGCGCCGCTGTAGTCGTTGGCCTGGACGCCGCTCCAGCGCGCCGACTGGTAAGAGCTCCAGGCGGTCGCCACCGCGGCGACCGCGAGGAGGATCGTGGCAAGCAGCTCAGCGCGGCGGTGGAGGTGCTCGCCGCGACCCTCCGCATCGGTGGTCATTCAGGTGCCCAGCAGCTTCGCCTTCTGGGCGGCGAACTCGTCCTCGGTCAGCACGCCTTCGGCTTTCAGCGCCGCGAGCTCCTTCAGCTGGTCGATCGTCGACGCCCCGGAGGCCGGCGCCGGGGCCGCGGCGGGCGGAGCTTCCGGCGGCGCCTGCGCGTAGCGCTCTTCTTCCTGGCGCGCCCAGCGCGCGCCCTGGCGGCGCGAGACGCGGTTGCTGACGGCGGTGGCGGTGCCGGCGATCGCGGCGGTGCGCGCGACGCCCCTCAGTAGTCCTGGCATGGTGGTGGCTCCTTCCTTCCTAGGCGTTGGCCTCGGCCGCGTCGAGGGCGGCGAGGAGGTCGGTGACGGGGATCCGGCCCGAGGCGACGACGTCGCCGCCGGAGCGCAGGACGGCGCCCGCCAGCGGGGCGGCCCAGACGTTCTCGAAGACGAGCAGCGCCGCGGCGGTGTCGGGCTCGAGGACGTCCGCGGCGGCGGCGAGGTCGCCCTCGTCGACGATGCCCGAGCGGGCGCCCTCGAAGGCGGCGAACTCGACCACTTCGTCGCCGAGGTCGGCGATCTCGATCTCGGTCACCGAGCCGTCCGCGTCCTTGGCGAGGAAGCGGAGGTCGAGGATGCGGATCAGGCCGCGGTCGACGAGGTCGATCAGGTGCGGCGCGACCTCGCCGTTGGGCCGGCCTCCCGTCCACTCCACCAGCAGGTAGTCGACGGGACCGGGGACCTGGTTGTCGATATCGGTCATGTGCTCCTCCAGTCGCGGTGCGGGGTCAGGCCTTGCGTACGCCGGGCGGGGTCCAGGTGCCCTCGAGCACGCTCGACTCCGGGTAGTACATACGCAGGCAGAGGTTGAAGGGTCCGGCGGGGGCCGGCAACCAGTTGGAGCTGCCCTCCGCCGGTTCGGTAGCGCCGATCTGCAGGTCGAGCGACCCGTCGGCGTCGAAGGCGAGGTCGTCGCGGTCGCCGATCGCGAACCGATCCAGCGCGTTCTCGACCGGGAAGCCTTCCTGTTCGTACATGGTCAGGGACCAGAACGCCTTCGCCGGCGGCAGGGCGCCTGCGTCGAAGTGCATGACGTAGGCCTTGCCGCCGTCGTAGGGCTCGCCGTCGGCGTCGAGGTAGGAGATCGGGTAGACGGCGTCCTCGGGCAGGTTCGCGCCGAGCCCGATCAGGTCGATGCATGCCCGCTTCAGGTAGTTGACGCCCCAGCTGCCGATGTTCTCGGTCACCGACATCCAGCCGTCGACCGGGTGGACGAGGGTCTGCTGGCGTTCGGTGATCTTGGCGATCGCCGCCGGCACCGCCGCCTCCAGCGCCTCCGCGGCCCCACCGGGGGCCGCCGCGAGGTCGAACGGCTCGCCGGGGACGAGGCCGAGCCGCGCCATCCGTTCGCGGATCGGGCCGTCCGCGGCGTGGGTCGGGATCTCCCGCAGGAGCTCCATCGCCTCGCCGAAGAACGCCGCCCCGTCGAGCGCGAACACCTGGCGCAGCGGCGGGGTCTTCGCGTCGACCGCCGGGTCGACGCTGCCGACGACCGCGGTGCCGGGGCCGGGCCACTCGCCGAGCCGGGTGATCGCGAGCTCGTCCTGGAAGGCGCGGACCTCCGGGTAGGTCGCCGGGCTCGCTTTCGTCCGCACGATCGTCCAGGCCCAGGGCGTCGGCGAGTCGAGGCGCCGCACCCCGTCCGGCAGCTCGCCCTCCCAGCCCGGGCCGCAGATCGCGAAGTCGCCGGCGATGGCGCCGTTCGTCCGCGTCCCCGGGCAGGCGAAGATGTCGGACCACATGTCGTAGATCGGCGCCAGATAGTAGAGGTCGGTGGCCGGCAGCGAGATGATCCGCGGTTCCTCGCGCAGGTCGAGCCAGGCGGGGGAGTAGAGCGTGTCGAAGTTCGGCTTGACGACGTCCCTGAAGCTGGACGGCGGGTACTCGCGGAAGTGCGCGAAGGTGTCCACCGGGCCGCGGCCGAGGACGTCACCCGTCCGCTCGACGTTCGTCGCCTGCCGGCGCGTCCGCTCCATCAGGACCAGCGGATAGAGGTAGACGTAGGCTTCGACCGCGATCTCGCCGGCGGTCTTCTGGTCGGGCGCTGACTCCACGGTGTCGGGTGACTGCACTGTCTCTCCTTCTACGTCGTCGCTTCTCGTCGTCGTCGGCTGGACGGTAGGACTACCAGGCCGGGCGGTCCTCGCACGATCGGGGTGATTCCGTCAACCCCTTCGTAACGCCGCCCGCCCCCGCTTTGCTTAGGCTTTCCGATGTAGATCTGGGGAGATCGATTTGGCTGATCGGGCGGCACGAAAAATCGAGGGCGACGTCGAGGAGGCCTCGGCCCTGGTCGCGCGCCCGCGGCTGCTGCGCCAACTGCGCGAGAGCCGGGAGCGGACGGTGCTGCTCTGCGCCCCCTCGGGCTACGGCAAGTCGGTGCTGCTCGACCAGTGGGCGGCCGAGGATCCGCGGCCGTTCCTGACGATCCTGGTCGGCGCCCACCACAACGACGCCGCCGGGCTCGTCACCGCCCTGGTCGAGGCGTTCGCCGCGGTCGAGCCGCTGGCTCCCGACGTCGCCGACGCCCTCGCGGCGCCCCAACCCGACATCGAGCGCGTCGTCCTGCCGCGGCTGGCCCGCGCGCTCGCCGAGCGCGAGCGCCCGGTCGTCGTCGCCCTGGACGAGGTCGAGCGGCTCGAGTCGCCGGACTCCCTGGCGGTGGTCGCCACCCTGGCCGAGCACCTCGCCGGCGGCTCGCAGCTGGCGATGGCGAGCCGGACCGAGCCCGCCGTCCACCTGGCGCGCCTGCGCGCCAACCGGCGCCTGCTGGAGCTGCGCCGCGAGGACCTGACGATGACCAAGGCCGAGTGCGGGGCTCTGATCGACGGGCTCGGCGTCCCGATCCGCCCGCGCCAGCTGGACGCCCTGCTGGTCCGCACCGAGGGCTGGCCCGCGGCCCTCTACCTGGCCGGCTCCACGCTCGGCGCCGCCGGCGACCCCGGCGCGGCGATCGCCCAGTTCGCCGGCGACGACCGCCGCGTCGTCGACTACATCCGCGAAGAGCTGCTGTTCAGCGTCTCCCCGCGGCGGCTCGACTTCCTCCTGCGCGCCTCGCTGCTGGAGCGGCTGAGCGGTCCGGTCTGCGACGCGGTGCTGGAGCGGGAAGACTCGGCCACGGTGCTGCGCGACCTCTCGCGCTCGAACATGCTGGTGATCCCGCTCGACCGCCGCGACGAGTGGTTCCGCTTCCACCCGCTGCTGCGCGAGATGCTGCAGGCCGAGCTGCGCCGCTCCGACCTCGGCGCCGAGCGGGACCTCCACCTGCGCGCGTCGGCCTGGTGGGAGGCGGCCGGGGACTGGGACCTGGCGATCGGCCACGCGGTCGCCGCCGGGGACACCGCGCGGGCGGGCGCCCTGCTCTGGGCCGCGGTGCCCGAGTACATGACCCGCGGCCGCAACGCGAGCCTGGTCGCCTGGCTCGAGCGCCTCGGCGAGGCCGCGGTCGCCACCAGTCCCGGCCTCAGCCTGACCGCCACCTGGGCCCAGCTGACCCTGGGGTGCGGCCCGGTCGCCGAACACTGGGCGGCGGTGTCGAGGCGGCTGGTCGAGGCCGAGCCGCCCTCCGAGTACCGGGTCTCGCTGGAGGCCGGGCTGGCCCTCGTCGACGGAGCGCTGGCGCGCGACGGGGCGGGGGCGATGCGGGCCGCGGTGGTCCCGGCGCGGGCGCTGCTCCCCGACGAGAACCCCTGGCACACGGTCTGCTGCCTGCTCGACGGCGTCGGCCTCCTGCTCGAAGGCGAGCGCGAGGGGGCGCGGGCGCAGCTGGCCGACGGCGCCCGGCGCGGCTCGGTCGGGGCGCCGAACCTGCAGGCGCTCTGCCTCGCCCAGCTCGCGATGCTGGCCGCCGAGGAAGGCGCCTGGGACGACGCCGAGCGTGACGTCGCCCGCGCCCGCGCGCAGATCGACCGGACCGGGATCGGCGAGTACCCGATGTCGGCGCTGGCCTTCGCCGTCGCCGCCCACGTGCGCGCGACCCGCGGCGCGGTCGACGCGGCGGCCGCCGACCTCGCCACCGCGGTGCGGCTGCTGGAGCAGCTCGACGCGTTCGCGCCCTGGTACGAAGTCGAGACGCGGATCATGCTGGCGCGGGCCGCCGCGCGGCTCGGCGATCCGCAGGCCGCCCGGGCGATGCTCGACCGGGCGTCGCGCGAAATCGCGCTGACCGGCGACGGGACGCTGCTCGACCGCTGGCTCGCGGAGACCGAGGAGCGGCTCGAGCGCCAGGCGGAGTCCGCCGCCGGGCAGCTGACCGTGGCCGAGCTGCGGATCCTCCGCCAGCTTCCCAGCCACCTCTCCTTCCCGCAGATCGCCGCCGCGTCCCACCTGTCCCCGAACACGGTGAAAACGCACGTCCGCAGCATCTACGGGAAGTTCGGCGTCTCCTCCCGGCAGGACGCGATCGAGCACGCGCGCCGGGCGGGCCTGCTCGACGCGCCGCCGTCGGTCCCTACCTGAGGGCCGGGCAAATCACCCCGTCGGTGTGAGGCCGGGAGCGCCGCGCGGCCGTACGGTCGGGTCGGCGGCATCCGAACCGCGGCGCGAGGACCGATGCGACGACTGATGGCGATCACCTACGAGGACGAGATCCGGGCCGGGCGGGCGGCCGAGGAAATCGGCCGCTGCGCGGAGGCGCTCCTGATCGACCCCGACGCGACCTCGGTGGCGATCTGCGAGCGGGACGGCAGCCTGCGCCTCACCACCAGCCGCCGGCCCGACGCGACCGCGCCCTGGAGCGAGTTCTGGGGCACCTTGCTCGGCGCGGTGATGCACGGCGGCGAGGGGGCCGAGCTGCTCGCCGACGACTTTCCGGCGCGGCTCCGCCTGGCCCTCGTCCCCGGCAGCTCGGTCCTGCTGCTGGCGGTGCCGGCCTCGCGCGAGCCCGCGGTGCTCGACGCCCTGAGCCCGCTGGACGGCGAGGAGATCGCCTGCACCCTGCCCGCCGACCTGCCCCGCCGCTGGGACATCGAAGGCCTGAGCTTCGTCGGATGACGGGGGTGACCGCATCGGGGAAGCGACTCGGGCTGCTCCTGGCCGCGGCGATGTTCGTCCTCGTCGTCGACACCTCGCTGATGAACGTCTCGATCGCCTACGTGGTGCGGGACCTCGACACCACGGTCAGCGGCGTGCAGGCGGCGATCGCGCTGGAGGCGCTGGTCTCGGCGGCCTTCATCCTGATCGGCGGCAAGGTCGGCGACCTGATCGGGCGCAAGCGCGCCTACGCGCTCGGCCTGGTCGGCTACGCGATCGGCGCGGTCGCGATGACGCTCTCGCAGAGCCTCGCCGCGATCATCGTCTTCTGGGCGATCGTCGGCGGCGCCGGCGCCTCGCTCCTCCTGCCCGCGATGCAGTCGCTGATCCACGGCAACTTCGCGGGCGACGAGCAGCGGCGGGTCTACGCGCTGGTCGGCGCCGCCGCCTCGATCGCCGCCGCGATCGGCCCGCTGCTCGGCGGCTTCATCACCACCTTCCTCTCCTGGCGGGTGGCCTTCGCCGGCGAGGCGGCGATCATCGCGGTCGTCCTCGCCGGCCTCGGCCTCGTCCGTGACGTCCCCTTCACCGGCACCCGCGCGATCGACGCGGTCGGCGCGGCGCTCTCGATCGTCGGCATGGGTGGGATCGTCCTCGGCATCCTCGTCTGGCAGGAGGGCGGCGAGGCGGTCGGCGCGCTGATCGTCCTCGGCGTCGCCGCGATGGGGACGCTCGCCTGGTGGCTGCGGCGGCGCAAGCGCGCGGGCCGCGCGGCGCTCGTCGACCCCGACCTCTTCCGCTCGCCCGCGTTCCGCATCGGCGTCAGCCAGCAGCTGCTCCAGCAGGTCGCCCTCGGCGGGGCGATGATCGCGCTGCCGATCTACCTGCAGATGGTGCTCGAATACAACGCCCTGCAGGCGGGCCTCTCGCTGGCGCCGCTCTCGCTCAGCATGTTCGGCGTCGCCCTCCTGGCCGGCCGCAAGGCGGGCGACCGACGCCCCGCCGGGATCGTCCGCTTCGGCTTCCTCCTCGTGACCGTCGGCTTCGCCCTCCTGATCCCCTTCGTCCCGCGGGTCGACAGCGGCTGGTACCTGATCCTGCCGCTGGTGATCGCCGGCTCCGGCCTCGGCCTGCTGGTCTCTCAGCTCAACAACTTCACCCTCGGCCCGATCGCCGAGGAGCGGATCTCCGAGGCGGCCGGGGTCAACTCGGCGGCGGGCTCCTTCGGGCTCTCCTTCGGCCTCGCCTGCGCGGGCGCGATCATGCTCGCGACCCTCTCGGTCGCCTTCGCCAAGCAGGCCGAAGCAAGCGCCGTCCTGCCGCCCGCCCAGCAACAGCGGGTCGCCGACGCCCTCGACGAAGATGCCGAAGTGATGAGCAACGCCCAGCTCGAAGAACTGCTTGCCGACGAGCCGGCCCAGATCCGCGAAGAGATCGTCGACATCAACACCGACACCCGCCCGCTGGCCCTGCAGATCGCGTTGCTGGTGCCGTTGCTCGCGGGCCTCGCCGGCCTCGCCAACTCGTTCCGGATGGTGCGGCTGCCGTCGACCGCGCCGCCGAAGGCCGCCGAGGGCGCGGCGCTCGGCTGACCCCGGCGGCTCGAGTGGGCGAGGGCGGCGACAGGATCGTCTGGGTCGGCCACGCGACCGTCCTGATCGAGCTCGACGGGGTGCGGCTGTTGACCGACCCGGTGCTGGGACCATGGGTGGGGCCGCTGCGCCGGCAGGGTCCGATGCCGCCTCCCGAGGTGGGCAGGGACCTCGACGCGGTCCTCGTCTCCCACCTGCATCGCGACCACCTCGACCTGCGCTCGCTGCGGCGGTTGGGCGCCGGCGCGCCGCTGATCGTCCCGGCCGGGACGCGCCGGTTCTTCGCCGCGAGGGGATTCGACCAGGTGGTCGAGCTGGCGCCGGGCGAGTCCCACGCCCTCGGCCCGGTGCGCGTCACCGCTACCGCCGCCGACCACGCGATCGGGCGGCGTGGAGTCGCGGCCGCGCCGCTGGGCTTCCTGGTCGAGGGCACGCGGCGCCTCTACTTCGCCGGCGACACTGACCTCTTCGACGACATGGCCGCGATCGGCGCCGGCGGCCTCGACCTCGCCCTGCTGCCGGTCTGGGGCTGGGGACCCACGCTCGGTCCCGGCCACCTGGACCCTGCCCGCGCCGCCCACGCCGCGGCACTCCTCTCCCCGCGGATCGCCGTCCCGATCCACTGGGGGACCTTCTACCCGGCCGGCCTGGCCCGCCTGCGCCCACGCCCCCTCACCGACCCGCCGCGGGAGTTCGCCGCCCGTGCGCAGGTCCTCGCGCCGGGGGTCGAGACCCGCGTTGCGCTACCGGGTGGGGCGGTGGCTTTGGGGTAGCGGGAGCCGCCGGCCGTCCGAGGGGGGTCCTGGGCTCCTCATGGGGGTCCTGGCAGGCTGTGACC
>CALCIA010000311.1 GCA_937907435.1 uncultured Actinomycetes bacterium | reverse complement strand
GCTCCTCATGGGGGTCACAGCCTGCCAGGACCCCCATGAGGAGCCCAGGACACCTGAACCGCCACCCATCCCGCCCCCATCCCAACCATCTAGGCTCCGAGTCCCCTCCGGGGTGGTGTATTTGGCCAGCACGCCAGGTTTTGGTCCTGGAAGAGAGGGTTCGAGTCCTTCCCCCGGAATAGAGTCTGTCCATGGAGTACGGAGGAGCTTCACTCGACCCTGAGGTGCGCGCGGGGCTGGCGCAGACCTGGCGCACGCTGCGCGTGATCGGCATCGTCGCGGTCGTCATCGGCTGCGTCGCGATCCTGCTGCCGCAGCTCTTCAGCCTCGGTGCCGCCGTGTTCATCGGCTGCGTCCTGGTCATCGTCAGCGCCTTCCTCACCGCCGCCGCCTTCACCGCCCACGGCGTCGGCAGCCTGCTGGCGCGGCTGGCCTGGGCGCTCCTGACCTTCGTCGTCGGCCTCTGGCTGATCATCGAACCCCACAACGGCACCCTCACCCTGACCCTGGTCCTGGGCATCTACTTCCTGCTGATGGGGCTGACGCGGATCGCCGTCGCCTTCATGGGGCGGGGCACGCCGAACGCGGGCTGGGTCGGGCTCTCCGGCGTCTGCGGCCTGATCATCGGCATCCTGGTCCTGGTCAAGTTCCCCTCCAGCGCCGACTGGGCGATCGGCCTGCTGGTCGGCATCGACCTGATCTTCGCCGGCTGGACGCTGATCTCGGTCGCCCAGGTCGGCAAGGAACTCTCGCGCGACGCCTGAGCGCGACGTTTCGCCGGGCGCCCCAAATCGACGCCGGCGCGCCCGCGCCAATAATCTGAGGCCGTGGCAGCCCCCCTTGTCCTGGTCATGGCGGCCGGCTCGGGAACGCGCATGCGCTCTCAGATGCCGAAGATGCTCCACCCTGTCTGCGGGCGGCCGATGGTCGCCTGGCCGATCCTCGCCGCGCGCGAGGCCGGGGCGGGGCGGGTCGCGGCGATCGTCTCTCCCGGCCACGACATCTCGGCCGGGCTCCCGGACGGGGTGGAGACGGTCGAACAGCCCGAGCCGGACGGCACCGGTGGCGCGATCCGCGCGGCGAATTCCCTGATCGAGGAGGCTGAGACGGTCCTCGTCCTCTCCGGCGACGTGCCGCTGATCTCGACCGCGACGATCGCGGCGCTGCTCGCGGCGCACGAAGCCTCCGAGGCCGCGGCGACGATGCTGACGATCGAGCTTGACGACCCGGGCGCCTACGGTCGGGTCGTCCGCACCGCCGACGGCGACGTGGAGAAGGTCGTCGAGGCGAAAGCCGCGGGCGACGCCGACGCGTCCCAGCTCGCGATCCGCGAGATCAACGCCGGCACCTACGCCTTCGACGCGGCGCCGCTCGCCGCCGCCCTCGCCGGCCTCTCCAACGACAACGCCCAGGGCGAGTACTACCTGCCCGACGTCTTCGGCGCGATGCGCGCCGCGGGTCGCACCGTCGCCGCCCACCTCACCGACGACCTCGCGGTGACGATGGGGATCAACAACCGCGTGCAGCTCGCCGAGGTCGAGGCGGAGGCCCGCCGCCGCCTGCTCGAGGCCCACATGCTGGCCGGGGTCACCGTCGTCGACCCCGCCTCGACCTGGATCGACGCCGGCGTCGAGATCGGCCAGGACGCCCGGATCGAGCCCGCCACCAGCCTGCTCGGCGCCACCAAGGTCGGCGCGGGTGCCGCGGTCGGCCCGCTGAGCACCGCGATCGACTCCGAGATCGGCGCCGAGGCCGTCGTCCTGCGCTCCCACGTCGAGGGCTCGCGGATCGGCGACGGCGCCACCGTCGGCCCCTTCGCCTACCTGCGCCCCGGCACCGTGATGGAGGCGGGCTCGAAGGCCGGCGCCTCGGTGGAGATCAAGAACTCCCACATCGGCAAGGGCGCCAAGGTCCCCCACCTGTCCTACGTGGGCGATGCCGACGTCGGCGCGGGCAGCAATCTCGGCGCGGGCACGATCACCGCCAACTACGACGGCTTCAACAAGAACCGGACGACGATCGGCCGCGACGTGCGGGTCGGGGTGGACACGATGCTGATCGCGCCGGTTGAGGTCGGCGACTCCGCTTACACTGGCGCCGGCGCGGTGATCAAGGACGATGTCCCGGAAGGGGCCCTCGCGGTGTCCGAGAACGCGCAGCGCAATATCGACGGCTACGCGGCAGACAAGGCGGCGAAGATGCGAGAGGAGCAGGACACGTGAGCACGCTCGAGGAGCAGCCGATGGCATCGACGGCGATTTCCCACGCTTACGAAAAGCGGATGATGGTCTTCGGCGGGCGCAGCTCGCAGGAGCTCGCGGCGAAGATCGCGCAGAACCTGGAAATCGACCTCGGCCAGGTGACGCTGAAGACGTTCGCCGACGGCGAGGTCTACTGCCGCTACGAGGAATCGATCCGCGGCGCCGACGTCTTCATCGTCCAGTCGACCTGCCAGAACGAGCAGACGGGGATGACCCCGAACGACTCGCTGGTCGAGCTGCTGGCGATGATCGACGCCGCCCAGGGCGCCTCCGCGCACCGGATCATCGCCGTGATGCCCTGGTACGGGTACGCCCGCCAGGACAAGAAGTCGGCGCCGCGCGAGCCGATCAGCGCCCGGATCGTCGCCAAGTGCCTGGAGGCGGTGGGCGTCGACCGCGTCCTCACCATGGACCTTCACGCGGGCCAGGTGCAGGGCTTCTTCCACGTCCCGGTCGACCACATGACGGCGATGCCGATGCTGACCCAGTGGTTCATCGACCAGGAAATGGGCGACGAGCTGGTGATCGTCTCCCCGGACGCCGGCCGGGTGAAGACCGCCCGCAACTTCGCCCGCCGCATCGGCACCCAGTGGGCGGTGATGGAGAAGGAGCGCCCGGCCCAGGCGGTCGCCGAGATCGGTTACGTGGTCGGCAACGTGAAGGGCAAGACCGCGGTCCTGGTCGACGACATGATCGCCACCGCCGGCACCCTCTGTGCCGCCGCCCAGACCGTGATCGACGAGGGCGCCGCGCGGGTCATCTCCTGCGCCACCCACGGCGTCTTCTCCGGCAATGCCTACGAACGCCTGGCGGACTCGGCGATCGAGCAGATCGTCGTCACCGACACCCTGCCGCTCCGCCCCGGCGCCCCCGCCAACATCACCGTGCTCTCGACCGCCGGCACCTTCGCCGACTCGATCCGCCGCATCTTCACCGACGACTCGGTCTCCGAGATCTTCGCCGGCGAGAACCAGCTGTTCTAGGGCTCGATGGCCGGGACATCGTCGATCCGCCTGCGGGACGACGGTGCGCTCGCGCCCTGGATCTGGGTGCCGCTGGTCGGCCTCGCGGCCTTGGTCCTCATCGGCACCCAGCTGAAGGCGCACGGCTGCGACGGCGGCCTCGGCGCCGAACCGCTGGGCAAGGTCTTCGAATTGTTCGGGTTCGGCGCGGTGCTTGCCCTCCTGGGCGCCGGCATCTGGCGCTGGACGATCGTCTTCAACCGCGGCGAACGGGGGCTCAACCTCGGTCTGGTCGCGGCGGTGCTGGTGGCGATGTTCGTCGGCCTGGTCGGGGCGTTCGTCGACTGGGACGCCTTCCCCGCCGTCCTCGTCGGCGAGCTCGGCCTCGGCGCCCTGGTGACGCTGGCCGCCTTCGTCGGGCTGATCGTCCGCGTCGGGCAAGGACGCAAGGCCGACGAAGCCGGCGTCCTGCTGCCGATCTATCTGCTCGGCTGCTGCTTCTTCCTCTACGCGCCCTTCGTGCTCTACGAGGGCATCCGGGTGGCGGGTTGCTTCCGGTGAGGCTCGTCGGCCACAAGGGCGCCGACCTGATCGCGCCCGGCAACACGCTGGAGAGCTTTCGCGCGGCGGTCGAGGCGGGCGTCGACACGATCGAGTTCGACGTCGTCTGGCTCGCCGACGCGCACCTGCCGCTGGAGCAGCGGGCGCCGCTGATCGTCGCCCACGACTGGGAGGACGCGGCGAGCCGGACGCCGCTGCGCCTGACCGAGGCGCTCGACGCGTTCCTCGAGCCGCCGCTCGACCGGGTGGAGATCGACCTCGACATCAAGCTGCCCGGGAGGGAGGAGGAGTTCGTCGACGCGCTCCGCGAGCGGGGCCTGATCGACCGGGCGATGATCTCGACGATGGAGATGCACACGCTGAAACGTGTGCTCGAACTGGAACCGAACCTGCGCCGCGGCTGGACCTTCCCGAAAACGAGCCGCGACTGGACGCGCCGCCGGTGGGCGAAGCCGGCCCTCCGCGCCGCCCTCTACGGCATGCGCCTCCAGCTCCCCGGCCTCGCCGCCGAGAAACTGCCGAAGTTCGGCGTCTTCGCGATGTGGGTCTACCACCCGCTGGTCAGCCCCCGCCTGGCGAGCATCTGCAAACGCTGCGGCGTCGAGCTGATCGCCTGGACGGTCGACGACGAGCCGCGGATGCGCAGGCTGGCCGAGATGGGCGTCGACGGCCTGGTCTCGAATGACCCCCGCCTCTACGAGCGCCTGGAGTTGTAGACGGTCGGTTCGCGGGGGGCGGGCGGGGGTTCGGGGGGCTGGCGGCCGTCCGAGGTCGTGGCGGGGTGTCCTGGGCTCCTCATGGGGGTCCTGGCAGGCTGTGACCCCCATGAGGAGCCCAGGACGTGAGGCTTGCGTGGGAGAGGCGTCACAGGGACGTGAGGGAGTCGGACTTCCGTGACGATCGGGTCGGAGAGCCTCCACACCTCGGCCGGATCCG
>CALCIA010000310.1 GCA_937907435.1 uncultured Actinomycetes bacterium | reverse complement strand
CCTGCGACCACCGGATCCTCTACGGCGCCGAGGGGGCGGGGTTCCTGGCCGCGGTCAGGCGGCTGCTGGAGGAGCCGGTCGGGCTGGCGCTGTGACGGCGGACCGCAAGGCACCGATCGTCCCGATCAGCAGGGGGCGTTTGCCTGCTTGAGGAGCCAGTGATCACCCGGTCCGTGGTTGAGGACGAGTCCGTCGGGAGTGAACAGTTGCCAGCTCTCGTAGTTGACGTCGACCTCGGCAGGTTGCAGCGCGAGCGGCACCACGCACAGTGAAGATCCGTCCGAGAATCCGATTGTGACCTTCCCGTCGGCGGCGTCGATATCTGCGCCGACGACGATCTTGCCCACAAACTCATCTGGAGTGGGCGGGAAGTACTCGGCCTCGAAGGTCAGGAAGCGCCACAGGCCACCATCCGCGTCCCTGATGTGGAGTTGGAGAACATCTGGGAAGGCCGGCCGCGAGCAGACCACCTCTCCACGGAACCGCGCCAAGAGGACTACCGGCGACAGGTTTGGGGCCACGACGGTCACCGACCCTCTCCTTCGGCGAACTGAAAGGTGTGGAGGTCTCTCGAAGCGAGTTCTCGTTCATCGTCGTCGAGCTCCAACTCCCGACATGCCTGCTTCCACTTCCTGCTGTCTCTCACTGGTTCCGGGCTCGACTCCGGGACATCGAGCAGCAAAGCTCTCGGCGTCTCATCAGACCTGCCCAGTTGCCATTGTCCGATTGGCCCGTAGGAGAGAACCAAAGCCTCAGGAGTAAAGAGCTCCCAATACTCGACATCGCCGCCCCCGGCCGGGGTGGGGGTCACAGTGAAGCGAGTCCCGTCCGAGAAGCTGAGGATCAAGATTCCCGATAGGTCGTCGAGGCTCGTGTCCACGACGGTTCTCCCGATCAAAGCCTCGGGATCCGACGGGGAGTAGTCGACGTCCCAGGTCGCCAGGCGCCAAGGATCGCCCCCGACGTCGGTCACCTCCACACGGATCCTCTCGGGGTAGGTCATGCGGGCGTTCGTGACCGGCCCGCGAACGCGCGCCAGAAGATCCGCCGGCGAGGTGTCATGGGTCAGGTTCGACATCGGTCTTCCCTCCACTCTCGCAGCCAAATAATCAGATTTCCATACGACCAATGCTGTCGTTCCCCGAACGCTTTCTTCTCGTCGTGAAAGTCGTCTGAGGCCACGTCTCTTTCGTGCCGGCTGAGGCCGACCTCATCGCAGGCTTGGCGCCACTGCCTGTTGTCCCGGCGCGGGACCATCGCCGCCCAAAGGGCCGAGGCGGGCGGGTTTCTCCCCCGCGTATGCATTCCGTCACCCGCAAAGCGCCGGTTAGGCTCCCCGCGTGCTGCTCTATGACAATCCGATCTCGGGCAACTGCTACAAGGTCCGCCTGCTCTTCGCGCTGCTCGGGATCGAGTACGAGCGGCGGGAGGTCGACGTCGTCGACCGGTCGGATCGGGCGGAGGTGCTGGGGGATCTGAACCCGGGGCTGCGGGTGCCGACGCTGGTGCTCGACGACGGGCGGCCGCTGGCGGAGTCGGACGCGATCCTCGTCTACTTCGCGGAGGGGACCGAGTACCTGCCGGCGGATCGCTACGCGCGGGCGCAGGCGCTGCAGTGGATGTTCTTCGAGCAGTACAGCCACGAGCCGAATATCGCGGTGCCGCGGTTCTGGGCGGAGGCCGGGATCGAGGCCGACCCGCGCGAGGCGGCGGCGAAGCTCGAGGGCGGCTACCGGGCGCTGGAGGCGATGGAGCGGCACCTCCGCGGCCGCGAGTTCTTCGTCGGGGACGGCGCGACGGTCGCCGACCTCGCCCTCTACGCCTACACCCACGTCGCCCACGAGGGCGGCTTCGAGATGGGTCGCTTCGCGGCGATCGGAGCGTGGTTGGAGCGCATCAGGGCGCTCCCCGGTTACGTCTCGATCACGGCTTGATCACAACTTCACGGTCTTTGCGAGAACGGCGCGCGGCGCCCCCTTGCGCGCCGCCGAACGGCGAGTAGGTTGGCTCTTGCGACCGGGAGAGACCGGGGCCCCCGCGAAAGCCAGGCGGGGACACGGTCTCAAAGGCGACGCGACCGAGCTTCTGAGCGCGAAGGCTACGCGCGCGGCAGGCGACGAGCGTCCCCCCGGTCGTTTTTTCGTGCGCGTTTCGCGAATTGTTGGATTGCGGCTCCGGATCGGTGGGTAGAACAACCGGCGACGGCCAACCACCGTCCACATAAATTCCGACGCACCGCACGCTCCTCCGATGAGCCCATGGGCGGGCGCCGGATCTCATATCTCATGGCACGGATTGATAGGAGGAGCGATGAGTGCAATTGCGAGTGGGACCCGCGATCGAGTTGCCGAGCGGGAGTTGTGGCGCCGGCTCGGCGAACATCACGACCAGGCGGCGCGCGCCGAGCTGGTGGAGCTCTACATGCCGCTGGCGCGACGGATGGCAAGTCGTTACGCCGGCGTCTCGGAGCCGTATGACGATCTGCTTCAGGTCGCCAGCCTCGGCCTGCTGAACGCTGTCGACCGCTTCGACCCCGGCCGCGGCACGCCCTTCGCGGGCTTCGCCAAGCCGACCATCCTCGGCGAGCTCAAGCGCTACTTCCGCGACAAGGTGTGGACGGTGCGGGTGCCGCGGTCGGTCCACGACCGGATGGCCGAGGTCGAGAAGGCGACCGAGAAGCTGACCCTGGACCTCGGCCGTCCACCCTCGGTCGAGGAGCTTGCCGAGCAGGTGGGGATCGATGCCGCCGAGGTGCTCGAAGTGCTCGAGGCCCAGCACAATCGCAAGCCGCTGTCCCTCGACGCGCCGCCGGTCGGCGAGGAACCCGACGAAGCCTCGGGCGCCGAGTGGGTCGGCCGCCCCGACGGCAACTTCGACCTGGTCGAGGACCGCCTCACGATGGAGTCGGTGCTGCCGGTCCTGGGCGACCGCGAACGCGAGGTCCTCCGCCTGCGCTTCGCCGAGGAACTGCCACAGACCGAGATCGCCCTGCGGATCGGCTGCTCGCAGATGCACGTCTCCCGCCTGCTGCGCCGCTCACTCGACAAGTTGCGCGAGGAGGCGGAGGCAGAGGACAGCGTGAGTTCGCAGAGGACGGCGTGAGTTCGCAGTAATCCGCGGATAGCGCGGAGAAGTGCGAACTCGCCTGTCTCTTCAGCCGGCCGACAGCTCCGTGACGGGCAGGCCGAAGCGCTCGCGGGCCGCGCCGGCGAGGCCTTCGTCGTCGGGGTCGACGAGGACGATGTGCTCGGCTTCGAATTCGGCCAACGCGTCGGCGAGCGCCAGCAGCTGGTCGGCGTCGCCGACGTCCGCGTCGGCGCGGGTGACGATCTCCGCCGCCTCGCTCTCCTCGGCCGAGCGCTCGGCGCGCTCTTCGGCGGCCTTCTTGGCCTCGTCGATATCGCCGGTGACAAGGTCGAGCGTCGACTCGGGGCGCAGCGGCGCGACCACCTTCACCTCGAGCTCTTCGCCGTCGGCGATCTCCTCCAGCGGCTCGCGGAGGTTCGTCTCGGCGGACGGGTCATCGGTCAGGACCAGCAGGCGCATACCCAGTTTTTGACCCTACAAGGACGTCGGCCCGATTGGCCCGCCGTTCGACTCGACCGCCGCGGCGATCCGCAGCAGCAGGGCCTCGGAGCCCGGCCGGCCGATCAGCTGCAGGCCGACGGGCAGGCCCTCGCGGATCCCGGCCGGGACCGTGACGATCGGGCAGTCGAGCTGGCTGAGCGGGGCGACGCAGGAGAGGAGCGCGGCGCGGACGGGGCGGCGGTCGGCGCGGACGGTGACCTCCTCGGCCTCGATCGGCGGCGCGAGCACGGGGGAGGCGGGGGCGAGGACGGCGTCGAGGCCGTTCATGGCGGCGGCGAAGGCGCGGGTGAAGAGGCGGCGGTGGCGCTGGGCGCGCAGGTAGGTCTCGGCGGAGAGGGCGTAGCCGGCCTCGATCCGCGCCCGCACCCCGGGGGCGTAGCGGTCGCGCTGGCGCTCGAACCAGGGCGCGTGGGCGGCGGCGACCTCGCACGCCTGAACGATCCGGTGGATCCCCGTCGCGTGCTCGAGGTCGGGGAGCTCGCAGTCGACGACCGCGGCGCCCGCCCCTCGGAGCCCGGCCGCGGCGGCGCCGAGCGCGTCGAGGACCGGCTCCTCGGCGAGGTCCATGAGCGCGGTCGCGATCCCGAGGCGCAGCCCGCCGACCTCGGGCCGCGGCGCCGGCGCCGGCGGGCGTCCGGCGAGGACGTCGAGGAGGAGCGCCGCGGTGGCGACGTCGCGGGCGAGCGGGCCGACCGCGTCGAGGCTCCAGGCGAGCGGCACGACGCCGTCGGTGGGGACGAGCCCGCGGGTGGGGCGGATGCCGACGACGCCGCAGAGGGCGGCCGGGACGCGGATCGAGCCGCTGGTGTCGGAGCCGACCGCGCCCGCGGCCATGCCTGCGGCGACCGTCGTCGCCGGGCCGGAGCTGGAGCCGCCGCTGAGCCGCGCCGGGTCCCAGGGGTTGCGACAGTCCCCCTTATGTGGGTTGCGGCCGTCGATCCCGCAGGCGAACTCGTTCGTGTTGCCCTTGCCGACGACGACCGCCCCCGCCGCCCGCAGCCGCGCCACCACCGTCGCGTCCTCGTCGGGGTGGCGTACCCAGTCGGCGGCGCCCGCGGTGGTCGGCATCCCGGCGACATCGACGATGTCCTTGACGCAGACCGGCATGCCCGCGAGCGGTCTCGCCGGACCGACGCTGCCGCCCGCCCGTCGCTCGGCATCCGCGATGGCCCCGCGCGCCGCGTCGATCGCGTCGACCTCGGCGGCTGCCGCCCGCGCCCCTTCGAGGTCGACGTGGAGGTAGGCGTTCAGCGTGGGATTCAGCCGCTCCGTCGCGGCGATCGCCGCCTCGACCCGCTCCGCCGCCGGACCCACCGCGCTCACTCCCAGTCCTGCGGCCCCTGGACGGGCGGCACGCCGTCGACCTCCCCCTCCGACAGCGCCGCGGCAAGCGCTTCGAGCTCCGCCAGCTCGGCCGCCACCAGAGCATCGGGATCGTCGGGCCGCGGCATCATCGCGGCCCAAGGCTAGCCCGCCGGGTGAGTTCGCAGAAATCCGCGGATAGCGCGGATTTCTGCGAACTCACCCGCGGTGGGGTAGAAGGCTTGCCGTGTCCGCGGCGCTCCAGCAGTCCTGGCCTCCCTTCGTCCTGATCGCGGGACTGCTGCTGATCGGCCTCCTCGCCAACCGCGACGGCCTCTTCGCCTGGGGCGGGGCGTGGCTGCAGAGCCTGCCCGGCAGCGGCGTCGCCCTGCTCGCCGCGGCGCTCCTGCTGGACGCCGTCGTCACCGCCGTCCTCAACCTCGACACCGCGGTCGTCTTCCTCACCCCGGTGCTGGTCTTCGCCGCGCGCCGGCGCCGCGTCGCGGTCGAGCCGTTCCTCTTCGGCTGCGTCTTCATGGCCAACGCGTCATCCCTTTTCCTGCCCGGCTCGAACCTCACCAACCTGCTCGTGCTCGACGCGCACACCGGCGGCTCCGGGGCCTCCTTCGCGGCGAAGATGTTCCCGCTCGCGATCACCGCGGCGGTGGTGACGGCGGTGGGGGTGGGGGTCAGCTTCCGGCGGCACCTGGCGGCGGCGCCGGGCGGGGCGGCCGAGGTGTCAATCGCCGCCCGTGTCGCCGGCGGCGCCGGCCGCGCCGGCACTGGCCGCGTCGAGGTCGCGGACCCGGCGGTTCGCGTCACGCTCGGCGCCGGCGCGCTCGCCACCGCCGCGGCGGTCGTCCTCGTCCTGGTCCTGCACCAGCCCGCGCTCGCGGTCCTCGCGGTCGGCCTTCTCGCCACCGCCGTCGACCTCGCCGACGTCCGCCGCGTCCTCGGACTGCCGAGCCTCACCGCCGCCTTCGTCCTCACCGTCGCCCTCGGCACCCTCGCCCGCCACTGGGACGGTCCCGCGGAACTGATCGGCGGCGCCAGCGGGCCGGAGACCGCCGGCCTCGCCGCGATCTCCACGGTCTTCATCAACAACCTGCCCTCGGCGGCGCTCTACTCCGCCCACGCGGTCGACCACTCGCGGATGCTGCTGCTCGGCCTCAACGTCGGCCCGAACCTGGCGGTGACCGGGGCCCTCTCGGCGCTGCTCTGGTTCCGCGCCGCCCGCGAGGTCGACGCGCGTCCCTCGCTACTCGAGTTCTCGCGCCGTGGCATACCGCTGGCGCTGGTTGCGATGGCCGCCGCGATCGTGGTAGGCATGCTGACCTGAGCACGGCGCACGCTAATCTACTTAAACCTGATCGGAATTAAGGAAGAGGAGTCAAAATGGCATTGAGACTTGGGGACGAAGCCCCCAACTTCGAGGCGGACACGACCGAGGGACACATCAGCTTCCACGACTGGCTGGGCGACTCGTGGGGCGTGCTGTTCTCGCACCCGAAGGCGTTCACGCCGGTCTGCACGACCGAGCTCGGCTACATGGCCTCGATCGAGCCCGAGTTCGCCAAGCGGGGCACCAAGATCATCGGCCTCTCCGTCGACCCGCTGGAGAGCAACGAGGGTTGGGCCAAGGACATCGAGGAGACCCAGGGGACGGCACCGAACTACCCGCTGATCTCCGACGCCGACTTCGCGATCTCGAAGGCCTACGGGATGCTGCCTGCCGATGCCTCCGGCGACGCCTCCGAGCGCACCGCTGCCGACAACCAGACGGTCCGCAACGTCTTCGTCGTCGGCCCCGACAAGAAGGTCAAACTCATCCTCGTCTACCCGATGAGCACCGGGCGCAACTTCGACGAGGTGCTGCGGGTGATCGACTCGCTGCAACTGACCGCCAACAACAAAGTGTCGACCCCGGCACAGTGGAACAGCGGCGACGACGTGATCATCTCCGGCTCGGTGAAAGAGGACGAAGCGAAGGAACTGTTCGGCGACTGGAAAGAGCCGAAGCCCTACATCCGCATCGTTCCGGATCCGAGCAAGGTGTAGATGGGGTAGGGACATGGCGGGCGGCCGGGGGCGGGGGTGCGGGGCGCTTGCGGCCGTCCGAGGGAGGTCCTGGGCTCCTCATGGGGTCCTGGCAGGCTGTGACCCCCATGAGGAGCCCAGGACGTGAGGCGTTCGTGGGGGAGGCGTCACAGGGACGTGAGGAAGTCGGACTTACGTGACGATCGG
>CALCIA010000309.1 GCA_937907435.1 uncultured Actinomycetes bacterium | reverse complement strand
GTCACAGCCTGCCAGGACCCCCATGAGGAGCCCAGGACCATCCTCGGCCAGCCGCCCGGGCCCCGGACCCCCGCCCATCCGCCCACCCGCCGCCCCTCGCCCCGGACCCGGCAAGATGCTCGCGACCAACATGAGCGACTTCGAATGGATCCGTCAATGCCCCGAGTGACGCGAGCCGCGGCGGTCCTCGCCGTGATCGCGGCGATCACCGTGCTCGCCTCTCCCGCCGCCGCCAAGGTCCCCGCCGGGTTCTTCGGCGTCGTCCCGCAGGCGCTGCCGAGTACGGGGGACTTCGGGCGCATGGAGGGGACGGTGGAAACGGTGCGGATGCCGATCTTCTGGTTGGAAGTCGAGCCACGGGAGGGGGAATACGACTTCGCCAACGTCGACAAGGAGGTCGAGGGGGCGGCGGAAGCCGGCATCCGGGTGCTGCCCTTCGTCTACGGGTCGCCCGGCTGGGTGGAGCGGGCGCAGGCGGTGGCGCCGCTCGCCGCGAGGCCGCTGGCCGAGTGGAAGGAATTTCTCCGGGTCCTGGTGCGTCGCTACGGACCGCGTGGCAGTTTCTGGGTCGGCAACGCGCACCGCGTGCCGATCCGCCGCTGGCAGATCTGGAACGAGCCCAACTTCCGCCTCTACTGGGAACCGAAGATCGAACCGGCGGGGTACGCGAAGCTGCTGCGTGCCTCGGCGACGACGATCCGCGGGGTCGATCCGGGGGCGAAGATCGTCCTCGCCGGGATTGCGCCGGTCGGCTACGGGATGAAGACCTGGGTCTTCATGAAGCGGCTGCTGGCGGTGCCCGGCGCCCGCCACGACTTCGACTTCGCCGCCGACCATCCCTACTCAGCGAACATCCTCGAGCTCGACTACCAACTGGAGAAAGTGCGGGCCGCGATGGTCGCGGGCGGGGCGGGGCGCAAGCCGCTCCTCGTCACCGAGTTCGGCGTCGCCTCGCACGGCGACTACCCCTCCGCCTTCGTCGAGGGGGAAGAAGGCCAGGCGCGGTTCCTCCGCGACGCCTACGCGCGCCTGCTCCAGATGCGCCACCGTTGGCGGATCGCCGGCGCCTACTGGTACACGTGGCAGGACGAGGTCCAGGCCGACCCGCACTGCGGCTTCTGCCAGGGCGCCGGCCTCCTGCGGCTGAACGGCACCGCGAAGCCGGCCTGGTTCGCGTACCAGCGCCTCGCGATCGCGTCGCGCCGCCGCTGAAGCGAACAGGTTTTTCCGTCCGCGCAACTTTCATATACAGGCGCGTGTTGAACCGACTGCAGAACCGGACAAACGCTTTTCAAACGAAGGGGATCTGATGCGCAGGCTGGCTTTGCTGTCGATGTTGGTGCTGGGGGTCGTGGCGGTGGTCGGCGCGGGGGCGGCGCAGGCCAAACCGGACCTCTCCTTCGGCGTCGAAGGGGTCGCGACGCTGAACCCGCCTTATCCGTCGGGCTGGACCAACGAAAAGATCGAGGCGACCGCCACCGGGCAGAACGGGGAAACGTACGTCGTCGCGCGGCAGAGCTCTTGCTCGCGGTATCCCTGCTCGGAAGGGGACTTCGTCTTCCGCTATCTCGCCAACGGGTCGCTGGAACCCGTCTTCGCAGGCTCGCGCGGCTTCGAAATCCCGCTGGAAGCCGCCAACCGGTGGGAAATCGGCGCGCCGCTGATCAGCGTCGATTCCTCCGGCCTGCCGATCGTCGGCCGCACGGTCGAACCGCAGGGATCGGGCTCCGGCGCGGTCGTCGTGCGGCGGCTGCTCCCCGACGGCGTCCTCGACACCGGCTGGGGAGCCGGGGGCGCGGTGCGGCTGCCATGCCCGTGCGTGGGCGGCAGTACCCAGCTCCTCGGCGGGCCGAAGGAGTCGACCTTCGTCGTCGCCACCTCGACCACCCGCAAGAAGCGCAACGGCCAGCAGAGCGGCGCCACCGCCGCGGCGACGCTGATCAAGCTCGACTCCACCGGGCACCGGGCGAAGGGCTTCGGCGCGCGCGGCTCGGTCACGGCGAAGATGCCGGGCGAAGGGGCGATCGAATACGACGCGATCACCCCCGCCGGGGCGACCTTCTTCGGCGGTCGCGGCCTCACCGGTCCCACCGTGTCGGGCTTCCTGGTCAAGGTCACGGCGAAGGGCAAGATCGACGGCAAGTTCAAGGGACGTGCCCTGCACGCGCTGAAGCGGCTGAAGGGCCTGAAGGGCAACGAAGTGCGGGTCACCGCCGCGGTGGTCGGACGCTCCGGACCGATCGAGCTCTTCGGCACGGCCGGCAGCATCGGCGGCTTCGAGCTGCGGTTGCGCCAGGACGGCACGCTGCTGCGCGGCTGGGGCGAAAAGGGCCTGCAACTGCTGCCGTTCCCGATCGCGGCCGCGATCCAGGGTCGCGAAGGGTCGACGATGGCGCTGACCGGCGAAGAAGCGGCGCCGCCTCGCCTGCTGCGGATCACCAGCAAGGGCAAGCTCGACCCGGTGTTCGGCAGGACCGGCGAGCTGCTGCCGGGGGCGACCGTGGAAACCGGCTTCTCGATCTTCCCGGCCGGGCTCGGGCGGGTGGGCGTCTCCGACCTCGGCCTGCGCGAATGCCGCCAGGTCTGCGAAGCGGCGGCGAAGCTCTACCGCTTCCAGGAAGGGAAGTGACAAGCCGCGCGGCGGGGCGCCGGGCGGCGGGGGTCCAGTAGCCTCGCGGGCGTGAAGATCTCCCAAGAGCTGGTCGACGAGATGGTCGCGCACGCGCGCGAGGACCTGCCGAACGAGTGCTGCGGCATGGTCGGCGGGAAGGACGGCGTGGCGACCAAGGTGGTGCGGGTCGCCAACTCGGCGGCGAGCCCGCTGCGCTACGAGATGGACTCCCAGGGCCAGTTCGATGCGCTGAAAGCGGTCGAAGCCGACGGCGAGCTGCTGGCGATCTACCACTCGCACACCAAGAGCGCCGCCTATCCCTCGCAGACCGACGTGAACCAGGCGCAGAACTGGCCCGAACCCATCTACGTGATCGTCTCGCTCGCCGACGCCGAGAACCCGGACGTGCAGGGCTTCCACCTGGCCGACCTGAAGATCTCAGGCGCCGAGCTCGAGATCGGGTAGAAGTAGTCATGGCCGAGGCGACCAAGCATCGCGGCGCGCACTCGCGTGGGTCGCACGGCGGCAGCGGTCACGGCGGCGACGAGGGCGGTGGCGGCGGTGGCGGGGGCGGCGGCAAGCTGGTCAAGGTCGGCTTCGCCCGCAACCAGGCCGAAGCCGAGATGCTGCAGGGCCTGCTGACCGAGTCGGGGATCCCCAGCATCCTCAAACGCTCCGGCGGCTTCGACAACCCCGACTTCCTCGTCGCGGGCCCGCGGGACATCTGGGTGAACCGGGAGCACGCGCCCGAGGCCCGGCGGATCCTCGAGGAGACGATGACCGAGAGCGAAGGCGAGGAGCGCGCGGACCTCGAAGGGGAAACGCGGCTGCGGGCGACCGGCGGCGAGCCGCTCGGCCCGGGGCGGCTGGCGCTCTACCTGGGTGGCGCCTTCGTCGCCGCCATCGTGATCATCTGGATCGTCTACGAAATCAGCTCGTGACGCGGCCCGGGCCCGTCAGCTGATGCCCGCGGGTCCTCGCACCATTTCCCTGATGTAGTCGCGCCAGGCCGCTTCGATGTCACGGAAGCGGGCGTCGAAGGCGTCTTCGAGCGTCACCGCGGGGCCGCCGGGGAGGAGGCCGTCGACGAGGCGCTCGCAGGCCTCCGGGCCGCGCTCGTTCTCCAGCAGGTCGAAGATCGTGCCGCCGAGGATCACCGCGTCGCGGCGCGAGGGCGGGAAGGCGACGCGGCTGGAGTTGCGCAGGCGGAGCAGGACCGCGGCGCGGTAGAGGCCGACCTGGCGGGCGAAGTACTGGGCGCCGCCTTCGACCAGCCAGGCCCAGCGCAGGTAGCGGGCGAAGCGGCGCGGGGTCCAGGAGGGCGGCAGCGCGGTGTTGTTGGTGGCGAGGACGAGCTGCGCGTAGAGGCGCTCGGAGGTGCCGCGCAGCGCTTCGAGGGAGTCCTCGCCGGCGGCGCGCCGTTCCATGTGGTGGTCGTTCAGGACGTGGAGCTCCGTCGCCATCGGCCAGCCCGCCAGATAACGCCGGCCTGCCGGGGCCGCCGCCCAGCGCGCGGCGGGGAGGAAGGGGTGCGCCATCGTCAGCGACACCGGGTTGGTGTGGATGACGACCGTGACCTCGGCCGGCATCTTCTCGAAGCGGTCTTCGAGGCGCAGCCGCAGCGTCTCCAGGCGGTCGAGCGTGCGGTCGGCGAACGCGGCGTCGTCGGAATCGTGCCGCGCGGTGAACGAAAGGGACTCCGTCTCGACCCAGGGCATGGGCCGAGACTAGTCCCTCGAGGATTCCGTCAACTCAGACGAGCGCGGGTTCCGCGGCGCCACAGACCTCACGGATCTCCTGGCGAGCGCGGTCGAACTCTTCATCGGCCATGACCGGCGTGCCCTCGAAGGGCAGTTCGCGGTCGATCTCGACCCAGGAACGGCAGCCGTGGTACTCGTCGCGCACCCGCACGGTGACCGGGCGGGGGATGCGATGGACCCGCAGCAGCATGATGTGAAGGGGGTGACGACGCTTCCAGGCGAGGCGCTTCTCGGCGTAATCCGGAGTCCAGATGTAGTACGGCGAGAGGCAGTCGAGGGTGCGCCGGTCTTCGATCGTGACGTGGTCGGTCACTTCGGCCCAGGCGCGCAGTCGGACGCGATCGGGCTGGGGGATGCCCCCGTCCTGGATCAGCGCCTTCGGCGGTGGCTCCTCGTCGGGCCAGACGCCCTCCTCGAGCGCGCGACGCAGCTCCGGGTGATGCGATTCCCGGACGAGGTCGTTCCGTTGATGGTCGAAGGTCGGGTAGAGGAAGAAGCGCTCGTGCTCGAGTTCGAAGTGCTTGTTCTCCTCGCGAATTCCACCCTTGCGAAGCGTGAGCAGCTGCTCACCCTCGGCAAGAGCGCGGACGGTTACAGCCCATTCCTTGAGAGCGATTGGCATTTGAAGTCAGTACCTGGGGAGGTCGTGTGCGATTTATAGGGGGCGGGGCGTGAATCCGGGCCGTGTGAGGCCGTGTGCCCACCCGAGGGTGCGCATTCTAGGGAATGCGACGCGAAACGCCAAATTATTTGCGCCGGAATTTAGGCAGACCCGTGCCCGCCGCCACCCGGCGTTTCAACCCTCAAACGGCTCCTTGGAGCCAAATCTCCCTCACTCTTGGACGGCAACCCATTGCCGTCCAAGAGATTTCTACCAGGTGCCCCGTCGGCGCCGCCTTCACGTCCGCGGGGGGCGTGGCGGCGGCGCTCGGTGAGCAGGGTGAAGCGCATCGGCGCGAGGGCTTCGAGCTCGCGGACGAGGCCGTCGCCGCCGCGGTGGGCTCCGGCGCCGCCGGAGCCGCGCCGCAGCGCGAGCTCGCGGACGCGGAGCGGGAACTCGGTCTCGAGCGCCTCGACCGGCGTGTTCAGCGTGTTCGACATCGCCACGTGGATCGCGCTCGGGCCGTCGGCGTCGGGGCAGGCTCCCTGGCCGCCGCCGAGCGTCTCGTAGTAGGTGAAGTCATTGCCCGCGAGGGTGAGGTTGTTCATCGTCCCCTGACCCTGGGCGGGGACCGGGCGGGCGCCGGAGAGCGCCGCGATCACCAGGTCGGCGACCCGGCTCGAGGTCTCGACGTTGCCGGCGACGACCGCGGCGGGCGGCTCGGCGTTCAGCAGGCAGCCGGGCGGGGCGGTGACCGCGATCGGGCGGTGGGCGCCGGCGCAGGGTGGGGCGTCGGGGTCGGTCAAAACGCGTACGGCGAAGGTCGCGGCGGATTTCGTCACCGAGAGCGGGCAGTTGAGGTTGCCGTCGACCTGGGGGTCGGTGCCGGAGAAGTCGAGGCGCAGGGTCTCGCCGTCGACGGTCGCCTCGACGCGCAGGGCGACATCACGCTCGGCCCCGTCGGGGGAGTCGTCTTCGAGGAAGTCCTCGGCCGCGTAGGTGCCGTCGGGGAGCGCGGCGAGGGCGGCGCGGGTGCGGCGCTCGGCGTAGGCGAGGATCTCGTCCATCCCCTCGCGCAGGTCGGCGGCGCCGTGGCGCTCGGCCAGCTCCGCCAGGCGCAGCCGCCCGACCCGGTTGGCGGACTGCTGGGCGCGCAGGTCGGCGAGGCGCTGGCGCGGGTTGCGCATCTGGGCGACGAGGCCGTCGAGCGCCTCCGGGGTCGCCCGGGTGGGCGCGATCACCACGCCCTCCTCGTCGAGGCGGCGCGAGAAGGCGGGCATCGAGCCGGGGGTCGGGCCGCCGACGTCGGCGTGGTGGGCGCGCGAGGCGGCGAAGCCGAAGAGCTCCCCGGCGACGAAGACGGGGGAGACCAGCGTGATGTCGGGGAGGTGGGTGCCGCCGCGATAGGGGTCGTTGAGGATCCATTCGACCTCCGGCTCGTGGCGCTCGTCGAGGACGGCGGCGACGGCGTCGGGCATCGAGCCGAGGTGGACCGGGATGTGCTCGGCCTGCATCACCAGCTCCCCGGATGCGTCGAAGAGGGCGGTCGAGCAGTCGTGGCGCTCCTTGATGTTGGCCGAGTAGGCCGAGCGGATCAGGGTCGCGCCCATCTCGTCGCAGGCGGCGCGGAGGGCGCCGACGAGCACCTGCAGCGTGATCGGGTCGACGCTCATCCCGTCCCCTCCGCCTCGTGCGGTCGTCCTTTGGTCCGGCCCCCGCCGCGTGGTCGTCCTTTAGTCCGTCTTGCGGACCTTAAGTCGACCACATCATCGGGGGCGGACCTTAGGTCGACCGCGGTGTGGCGCTGGGCGAGGATCGAGCCGAACTCGTCCACGCTTGCGCTCCAGTTGGGGGGCAGGACGAGGGTCGCCTCGGGGAGCTCGAAGATCACTGGGCCGGAGGCGGTGCGGCCGGCTTCGGGCTCGCCGCGGAGGACCGGGGTGTCGATCCATCCGTCGGCGAAGCGGACCTTGCGGGTGCTCTCCTCGAGGGAGCCTTTGGCGGCTGCGGCGGGGCGGGGGTCGGGGCCGTCGATGATCAGGGCGAGGCGGATGTCGACCAGGACCACGTTGCCCTCGGGGTCGCGGTGGCCATAGCGGTCTTCGTGGGCTGACTCGAAGCGGGTGATGAGGTCGCCGGGGTCGGGGGTCGGGTCGCCGGGGATCGGGAGCTCGAAGGCCTGGCCGGCGTAGCGCATGCCGTAGACGACTTCGGCGCGGGCGCCGTCGAGGTCCGCGCCAGCGGCCTCGCGCATCTCGGCGACGGCGACGGCGATGCGCTCGGCGGTCAGGTCGGCGCCGCTCAGCATCACGGTGCGGGCGGTATCGCGGCGGCGGTCCGAGGCGCAGAGGCCGAAGGCGGAGAGGACGCCGCCCGCGCGCGGGCAGATCAGGCGCTCGATGCCCAGCTCTTCGGCGATCGCCGCCGCGTGCATCGGCCCGGCGCCGCCGAAGGGCAGGAGGGCAAAGCGGCGCGGGTCGACGCCGCGCTCGACGGTGACGACGCGGAGCGCCCGCACCATCTCCTGGTTGGCGACGCGGACGATCCCGGCGGCGGTCTCCAGGGCCCCGAGTCCCAGCTCCTCGGCGAGCGCGCCGACGGCCCGCTCCGCCGCGTCGGCGTCGAGCGCGACGCCGCCCGCCAGGGTTGAGTCGGCGGCGAGGTTGCCGAGCAGGAGGTTGGCGTCGGTGACGGTGGGCTCGGTACCGCCGCGCCCGTAACAGGCGGGGCCGGGCACGGCGCCCGCCGAGCGCGGTCCGACGCGCAGCGCGCCGCCGGGGTCCCGCCAGCCGATCGAGCCGCCGCCGGCGCCGACCGTGTGGACGTCGACGGTCGGCAGCTGGATCGGGCGCCCGTCAATCTCGCGCGCGTCGCTGCGCTGGACCTCGCCGTCCTCGACCACGCAGACATCACAGGAGGTGCCGCCCATGTCGAAGCCGAGCGCGTTGCCGTCGCCGGAGAGGCGGGCGAGGAGGCCCGCGCCGACCGCGCCGCCGGCGGGGCCGGAGAGGACGCTCCAGGCACCCGCGCGCCCCGCCTCCTCGGCCGGGGCGACGCCGCCGGAGGACAGCATCACCTGGGGCGCCGGCAGGCCCGCCGCGGCGGTCGCCTCCTCCAGTCGGCCGAGATAACGGGCGAGGAGCGGCGAGAGGTAGGCGTCGATCGCGGTGGTCGAGGCGCGCTCGTACTCGCGGAAGCGCGGCAGCACCTCGTGGGAGACGGAGACGTGGAGGTCGGGCAGGCGCTCGCGCAGGTGCGCGGCGAGCCGGCGCTCGTGGGTCGGGTCGAGGTAGCTGAAGAGCAGGCAGATCGCGACCGACTCCGCGCCCGCCTCCTCGAGTGCCGCCGCGAGGCGCTCCGGCTCGCCCTCGGCAAGCGGCTCGACGATCCCCTCCGGCCCGGTCCGCTCGGCGGCCTCGAGCTTCAGCTCCGGGTCGATCAGCGGCGTCGGCTTCGGCGCGCAGAGGTGGTAGAGGCTGGGACGGTCCTGGCGCGCGATCTCAAGAAGGTCGGCGAAGCCCTTGGTGGCGATCAGCGCCGTGCGCGCGCCGCGTTCCTCCAAGAGCGCGTTGGTGCCGACCGTCATCCCGTGCGAGAACTCCTCGACGTCCCCGGCCGCCGCGCCAGCCGCCGCGAGCACCGCGTCGATCGCCGCCATCACCCCGTCGGACTCCTCCCCCGGCGTGGTCGGCACCTTCGCCGTGTGCACGGCCCCGTCGTCGAGCAGCACGGCGTCGGTAAAGGTCCCGCCGACGTCGACCCCGAGGAGCATGCGGCGAAGCTAGCGGGCTGGGGGCTGGGACGCAGGGCGGGCGGTCGCCGCCCGTCCGGGCGGGGGTTCGGGGGGCGGCCGGCCGTCCGAGGTGGTCCTGGGCTCCTCATGGGGGTCCTGGCAGGCTGTGACCCCCATGAGGAGCCCAGGACGTGAGGGGTGCGTGGGAGAGGCGTCACAGGGACGTGAGGAAGTCGGACTTCCGTGACGATCAGGTCCGGGAGCTTCCACACCTCGGCCGGATCGTTCACAGAGATGCCGGGAACGTCACACTCCCGGCCCTGAAGGACCCTTACCGGGCCGGAAGCCGGGGGTCGGGATCGCGCTGCGTGGATCACCCGTGCCATAGGACGGGTGATCCACGCAGCGCGTAGGTCGGTGTCGGAAGACACGGGAGGAAGCGTGGAGTTCCCTGCATCCCCGTCACGGATCCGGCGGCCGGGAGCTTGCGTGGTTCCAAATGGTCGTATGGCGACCATTTGGAACCACGCGGGACCGACCGGG
>CALCIA010000308.1 GCA_937907435.1 uncultured Actinomycetes bacterium | reverse complement strand
ATGGGGGTCACAGCCTGCCAGGACCCCCATGAGGAGCCCAGGACCTCCCTCGGACAGCCGGCAGCGCCGCGGAGCCCCGCCGACCGCCCACCCGCCCCCCGAATCCGCCCGGGGCGGGCCAACCCGAGCCCCTGAACCCCCGCAAACCGGCCGTCGTGCCACTTCCGGCACACAATTGGTCCGCAATTGATCCTTTCTGCGCACCACACGCGCGCATTTCGTCTTCAGGGTGGTTGGCGTGCCACCCAGGAGCGCCGACAACACGAGTCACGGGGAACGAGGGACGGCCTCGGTCGAGCTGGTCGCGGCCGTGCCCTTCCTGTTGCTGGCGCTCGCCGCCGCGGCCCAGATAGCGCTCGCCGGCCAGGCCCTCTGGTCGGCGAGCGTGGCCGCGCGGGCCGGGGCGCGGGCGGCGCTGGTCGGCGCTGACCCGAAGGCCGCGGCACGTCGGGCGCTGCCCGCGACGATGCGCGACGGGGCGGTGGTCGAGGACGAAGACGATGGCGCGATCTCGGTGAAGGTGCCGGTTCCGACCCTGCTGCCGCGACTGCCCGAGGTGACGGTAGACGCGCGGAGCGGACTGGGGGACGGCGATGGCTGAGGTCTCTCGATCCCTGCGCGCCCGAGATGTACCCCTGCGCGCCCGAGACGCCTCACCCCGCGCGCCTCATGCCGCGCGGGCCATCCGTCCATCGCTGCGCGCCGAGACCGGCCAGGCGACCGTCGAACTCGTCGCGGCCGTCCCCGCGCTGCTCCTTGCCGCCTTGATCTCGCTCCAACTTCTGGCTGCCGGATACGCCCTGACCTTGGCCGACGGCGCCGCCGAGGCGGGCGCGCTGGCGCTGGCCGAGGGGGGCTCGGCCGCCAAGGCGGCCCGCGACGCGCTGCCGGGCTGGGCCGACGGCAACGTGTCGGTGGCGGTCGAAGGCGAAGAGGTCATCGTCCACCTCCGCCCACCGTCCCCGTTCGGCACGATCGCCGACCACCTCGCCGTCACCAGCACGGCGAGCGCGAGGTCCGCCGAATGAGCCGCGATCCGGCGACGGCCGAGACTCCGATCAACTTCGGCCCGGTCGTACTGGGGCGTGAGTCGACGTCGAACGGCGCCTTCGGCCGCCCCGTCGATGGCGTCTTCACCGCCCCGCGCAACGGCACGGTGGTCTTGGTGACCTCGGTGGGCGGGGCTGAGGGCTCGCGGGGTGCCGCCGCGGCGCTCTCCTGCGCCGGATCAGGGGTCGAGCAGGCGGCGCTGCTGGTCGACGTCGGCGGCCGGGTCCCGCGGCCGACCCTGATCGCCTCCGCCTCCGCGCACCGGCTCGAGGAGCGCCTCGCGGCGCGCCTGCCCGCCTTGCGCCCGGCGGCACGCGGGGAGGTGTGTCACCTCTCGGTCACCGGCGACGAGAACGGTCTGGCGGCGGCCGGCACCGCGGTCACGGCCGCCAGCGGCGGCCTCGCGGTCGTCCACGTCGCACCGGCTCTGCTCCAAACCCTGCTCGAGGCGCCGGGAGCGCCGCGCCCCGACGCGGCTCTCCTGCGCGCCGACCTGGAGGACGCGCGGCCGTTGGTCGCGCTGGCGGTCGACGACCTGCTCCGGCGCGGCCTCCGCGTCGCGGTGCTGAAGCACCGGCTCGGCTGGGTGGCGGAGCGGCGCGCCGGGTTCGGCGCCCTCGGCAGCGACTCCGGCGGGCTGCCGGAGCCACTGCTGCGGCGACTGCTCGATCTGGGGCCTAAGGGGTGACGGCGTGCCAGGTGCCGACGTCCTTGAATCCCTCGCCGTTCGCCTGCCCCTTGGCGCTGTCGCCGTCGAAGGTGTAGAGCGGCCGGCCCCGGA
The DNA here is from genome assembly GCA_937907435.1 of uncultured Actinomycetes bacterium. Taxonomy (GTDB): domain Bacteria; phylum Actinomycetota; class Thermoleophilia; order Solirubrobacterales; family 70-9; genus VAYN01. The sequence continues at coordinate 9,220 of CALCIA010000308.1, read as the reverse complement.
AGGTCACCTGGATCTTGCCTTCCGGACGCCGCACCGTGCCGAGCTTGACCGGTCCCTTCGGCGTGGTCCCGCGGGCGACGACGAGCGGGATCCAGGTCGAGGTGCAGGAGCCGGTGCAGATGAACTTGCCGTTCTTCTCGACGCTCAGGCTGTAGAGGGTCAGGCCCTTGCTGTTGGTGAGGACGGTCTTGTGGAGGCTCGGGGCGGTGGCCTCGCGGACGACGGTCTTGCTGCCGTGCGCGAGCGCCGCCGGCACGGCGATGGCGCCGACCGCGAGGACGGCGGCAAGGGCGAGGGCGGCGAGGCCGCGTGCGCGGCGCGTCGTCGTTCGGGATCGAGTTCGGTGCATCGGATCAGCTCCTTCGTCGGGATGTTCTGCCGGAGGTACGGAGCGAGTACGGAGAAGGTTCGGAGGCCGCGCGAGACAGGCGTTCGGATCGGTGCCCGTCAGCTCCGAGGTTGGACCGCGGCGGCCGGCGACGAGTCGGGCCAGGCTCTCGTCCTCGCGCTCGGCGGCTGCTTCGTCCTGATCGCGGCAGCCATCGCCCTGGTGGCGATCGCCGGGGCGGTCACCGGCAAAGGCCGTGTCCAGCGGGCGGCCGACCTGGCCGCGATCTCGGCGGTGCGCTCGATGCGCGACGACCTGCCGAAGCTCCTCTCGCCGCCGCGCCTGCCGAACGGCGCGCCGAACCCGTCCCACATCGGGAAGTCGACCTACCTGGCGCGGGCGCGCGATGCCGCCGTCGCCGCCGGTCGTCACAACGAAGTCGGCCCGGGCCACCTGCGCATCGCCTTCCCCGACCGCTCCTCGTTCGCGCCGGTGCGGGCGAAGGCGACGGTGGTTGGGGAGCTGGACCTCGGCTCCGGTGCCCCGCCGGAGGTCGAGGCGAGCGCCGAAGCCGAAGCCGAAGCCGCGGCCCCGGTGACGAGCGCCGGCGGCGAAGGTCCGGCGGTGGCGAGCGGCGGCGGCTACAGCGGCCCGCTCGTCTACCGGAACGGCGAGGGCATGCGCCCGGACGTGGCCGCCGCCTACGACCGCATGTCAGCGGCGGCAGCCGCCGACGGGATCACGCTGATCGTCGTCTCCGGCTTCCGCTCCGACGCCGAACAGGCCGAACTCTTCGCCGCCCACCCCGACCCGAAGTGGGTCGCGCCGCCCGGCACCTCGCTGCATCGCTGCGCGACCGAGCTGGACCTCGGCCCCGAATCCGCCTACGGCTGGCTGGCCGCCAACGCCGGCCGCTTCGGCTTTCTGCAGCGTTATTCGTGGGAGGCCTGGCACTACGGCTTCACGGCCGGGCCGGCGCCCTGCTCGGACGCCGGCAACGCGGTGATGGGGCCGGGTCAGGACGCGGCTCCGCCCGGCGGCGCGACGCTGCCGAGCTTCGTCCCCGCCCGGTTCCGCGACCCGCTGGTCGATTCCGCCGCGAGGTGGAACGTCTCCGCGGCCCTGCTGGCGGCGCAGTTGATGGCCGAGAGCAACTTCAACCCCTTCGCGGTCTCGCCGGTCGGTGCCGAGGGGATCGCCCAGTTCATGCCCGACACGGCGGCCTCCTACGGCCTCGCGGATCCCTTCGACCCGGTCGAAGCGATCGACGCCCAGGCGCACCTGATGTCCGACCTGATCCACCAGTTCGGCTCCCCCGAGCTCGCCCTCGCCGCCTACAACGCCGGTCCCGCCCCGGTCGAAGCCTGCCACTGCGTCCCCGCGATCCCCGAGACGAGCGCCTACGTCGCCCGCATCATGGCCCTGCTGGGCGGCGCCGGCGCCCTGGTCGTCCCCGCCTTCGAAGTCCGCCTCGTCGCGTGAGCTCGGCGTCCCGTCCTCGACCCGTTGTCGGCGTTGCGCACCTGCGAAGTCGAGGGTGGCCGTGTGCTGTCTGCCGTTCGCTGTGGACGCGGTCCGGTCAGTGCCGCATATTCGACGGGATGGCTCTTCCCCTTCCTGATCACCTGCCGGGCTTCTACGCGTTCGGGATAGCGATCCTGGCCCTTTTGGGGTTCTCGTTGAAGCTCGCGTTTTGGGCCATTCGTGAAGTTCTCGACATCCGACGCGAACAGGTGGAATCCCGGCGCGAGACTTGAGCCACCCGCGTTCGTGGAGTTGGCCACACTCTGGCGTGGTCAAGGTAACGAAGGCGAACTTGAGTGGCCGGCCTCGCTCAGGGGGAGCCGGCGGCGGTCCGCTGGGCCTCGCGGACCTTGTTCATGTGCTCGTGGACGAAGCGGACGACGGTGGCGCCCTCGCCGACGGCGGTCGCGCAGCGCTTGATCGAGCCGGAGCGGACGTCGCCGGCGGCGTAGACGCCGGGGACGCTGGTCTCGAGGAGGCCCTCGGCGCCGGCGTCGGTGCCGGTCAGGACGAAGCCCTTCTCGTCGCGAGCGAGGCAATTGCCGAGCCAGGTGGTGCAGGGGGAGGCGCCGAGGAAGAGGAAGAGGAACGAGAAGGGGAGTTCGGAGCCGTCGGTGAGCTTGACGCTCTCGAGGCGGCCCTCGGTGCCGCGGAGCGCGCAGATTTCGCTGCGATCGCGGATCGCGACGCCGTAGCGGTCGAGCTCGTCGATCAGGTAGGCGGACATCGTCTCCGCGAGGTCGGCGCGGCGGTGCAGGAGGGTGACGAGGGCGCCGCCGCGGGCGAGCCACACCGCCGCCTGTGCCGCCGAGTTCCCACCGCCGACGACGCCGACCCGCTGGGCGCCGCAGAGCTGGGCCTCCGGCGGCCCGGCCGCGTAGAAGACGCTCAGGCCCTCGTACTCTTCGAGGTCGTCGACCGGCAGTTTGCGGTATTCGGCTCCGGTCGAGAGCAGCACCGCCTTGGCGAGGACTTCGCGATCGCCCTCCAGCTTCACCACGTGATCTCCCTCGCCGCCCGGTTCGAGCGAGAGCGCCCGGTACGGCGTCGCGGTGCGGGCGGTGAACTTGCGCGCCTGGGTGATCGCGCGGCTGATCAGTTCGGTGCCGCTGATCCCGGCCGGGAAGCCGAGGTAGTTCTCGATCCGCCGCGAGGTCCCGGCCTGGCCGCCGAGCACGTTGCTCTCGACCACCAGCGTGTTCAGGCCCTCCGAGGCCCCGTAGACCGCGGCGCCGAGCCCGGCGGGGCCGCCGCCGACGATCAGCAGGTCGACTTCTTCGCGCGGCGCCAGCTCGAGGCCGATGCCGAGCGCCCGCGAGAGCTCGCCGTGGCTCGGCCGCCGCAGGTCGACGCCGCCCGGCAGCCGCACCAGCGGGATCTCCTCCGGCGCGAGGTCGGCGACCAGCGCGGCCGCCTCGGCGTCCTCGACCGGGTCGCGCCAGGAGTAGGGGAGGCGCTGGCGTTTCGCGTACTCGACCAGGTCCCGGGTCGCCTGGTCCTGGGTCGGCCCGACGATCTCGATCCCGACCCCCTCGACGCGCTGCAGCGATTCGCGCCGCTGCACGAAGGCCGAGAGCAGCAGGTCGGAGAGGGCGCCGTCCTCGAACAGCAGGCCGCGCAGCGTTTCGCGGTCGACCTCGACGTAACGCAGCGGCTCGGTCACGACCGCGGTGAGGAAGACGGTCTGGCCGGAGAGCAGGTTCATCTCGCCGAGGAACCCGGAGGGCCCATGGCGGACGAGCTCGCGCCCGGTCGCGTCGAGGATCGCCGTCTCGCCCTCGCGGATCGCGATGAACGGGTAGACGGCGTCGCCGACCTCGAAGAGGATGTCGCCGACCGCCGCCGTCTTCTCCTCGCCGTGCTCGGCCAGCATGTCGATCTGCGACTGGGAGAGGACGCGGCTGACGGGACGGGTCACGCCCCCTAGGCTACGGACCTCGTCAACCGGGACACGAAACTTTGGAGGGACATTGCCGGACTACACGCACATGAACCTGAGCGAGGTCAAGGACTCCGCGCCGGGCTTCGGCGCCGACCAGTTCCAGGAGGCCCGCTTCGCCCGTGAAGACCTGGGGGCCGAGCAGGCCGGCCTCGCCCACATCAAGGTCAAGCCGGGCAAGCGGATGCCGTTCGGCCACAAGCACGACGAGGCCGAGGAGATCTACGTCGTGATCGCCGGCTCAGGCCGGATCAAACTCGACGACGAGATCGTCGACGTGGTCGAGCTCGACGCGATCCGCATCGCCCCCGAGGTCGCGCGCTGCATCGAGGCGGGCCCGGACGGCATCTCGGTCCTCGCCATGGGCGCCCATCACGACAACGACGGCGAAGTCCTGCCGAACTGGTGGGCCGACTGATGGCGGGCGTCGAGGTGCACGGCGTCGAGGGCATGCAGGGGATCGTCGGCCAGGAGATCGGCCCGAGCGCGCCGCGCGCGGTCACCCAGGAGCTGATCGACGGCTTCGCCGAGGTCTCCGGCGACCACCAGTGGATCCACGTCGACCCGGAGCGCGCGAAGAAGGAAAGCCCCTACGGGATGACGATCGCCCACGGCAACCTCACCCTGTCCCTGGCCGACAGCTTCCGCAAAGAGCTCATGCAGGCCGACGGCTTCGCGCTCGGCGTCAACTACGGCTGGAACAAGGTGCGCTTCCCGGCGCCGGTCCCGGTCGACAGCCAGATCGTCGGCACCGCCGAACTGGTCTCCTTCGACGAGCTCGAGGGCGGCTGGTGGCAGGCCGTGACCAAGTTCACGATCACGGTCGAGGGCGCCGCGAAGCCAAGCTTCGTCGGCGAATCGGTGACGCGCCTGATGGCCCCGCCAAGCTGAGCCCCGGGCCGCCGATGACCACCGCCGCGACCGTCGACCGCGACGATCCCGCCCACGCCGGACAGGCCGTCTACACCCGGAGCTTCCTCTCCGTCTACGACGCGATCGTCTACGGCTTCAACAGCCCGGTGCTGTGGCGCTGCCCGAAGTCACGCGTCGTCGAGCATTACGACGCCAACGTCTCCGCTCGCCACCTCGACATCGGGGTGGGGACCGGGACGTTGCTCGACGCCTGCCGCTTCCCGGTCGCCGCGCCGGAGATCACCCTGATGGACCTCAATCCGAACTCGCTCGCCGCGGCCTCCCACCGGCTCGCCCGTTACTCGCCGCGCACCCACCGCGCCAACGTCCTCGGGGACTGGCGCCTCGAACCGGGCACCTACGAATCCGTGGCCGTCACCCACATCCTCCACTGCCTGCCCGGCACGATGGCCGAGAAGGGCGTCGCCTTCGAGCACGCCCGGCGCGTCCTCGCCCCGGGCGGCACCCTCTTCGGCGCCACGATCCTGGCCAAGGACGTCCACCTCTCGCCCCTGGCCCGCGCCGTCACCGCGCTCAGCAACCGCCGCGGCATCCTCCACAACTGGGACGACGGCCCCGCCGAGCTCGACGCCGCCCTCGCGGGCGTCTTCCCGGACCGCACGGTCCGCGTCCACGGCACCGTCGCCCTTTTCACCGCCCAGGCCCCACGTTGACGGGCCGAAAACTCAACTATGGCTTGAGTTTTCGGCCCATCAACATCGTCAGCGGCCCTGGAACTCGGGCTTTTCGCCGCTGAAGAAGGCTTTGATGCCGGCGCGGGCGTCCTCGGTGGCGATGCCGTCGGCGATGCCGTGGCGCTCCAGCTGGAGGTGGTCGGCGATGCCGTTCTCGAGGCTCACGCCGACCAGGGATTTGGCCATCTTCACGTAGTGGGGGGCGAGCTTGGCGAGCTTCGCGGCGCGCTCGCGGGCGCGGTCCATGACCTCCTCGCCGGGGACGACCTCGGTGATGAGGCCCATCGAGAGGGCCTCGGCGGCGGGCAGGTTCGGGTCGTCGAGGAGCAGCTCGAGGGCCTTGGTGGGGCCGACGACGCGGGGCAGGAAGTAGGTCATGCCGCCGTCCGGCGAGAGGCCGACGCGGCCGTAGGCGGGGGCGAAGAAGGCGTCCTCGGAGGCGACGCGGATGTCGCAGGCGAGGGCGAGGGAGAAGCCGGCGCCCGCCGCCGGGCCGTTGACCGCGGCGACGACGGGGACCGGGATCCGGCGCAGGTCGATGATCGCCTGGTGCATGACCTCGGCGCCGCGGCGCACGTCGGCGGAGACGTCGAAGCCCTCCTCGTCGATCCCTTTCTGGAACCAGTTGATGTCGCCGCCGGAGCAGAAGGCGCGGCCCGCGCCGGTGACGATCAGGGCGCGGATCGGCGCCGAGTCGGCGAGATAGCCGGTGGCGACGGTGAGCTCGCCGATCAGTTCGGGGCTCATCGCGTTGAAGGCGTCGGGGCGGTTGAGGGTCAGGGTCGCGATCTCGTCGTCGATCTCGATCCGTAGCGTGGTCAGTTCCGGTGGGCTGGTCATGGCGGCAGCCTACCCTTAAGGAGATGGCCGACGAGAACGGAAACGGGGCGCTCAGCCGCGCCGAGCGGATCGCCGAGGAGCGCCGCAAGCTGCCCGACCAGTCGGGCGTCTACCTCTTCTACGGCAAGGACGACGAGCTGCTCTACGTCGGCAAGGCGCGCTCGATCAAAAAGCGGATCGCCTCGCACTTCAGCGGCGGTGAGCCGCGCCTGACCAGCCGCATCGAGCGCATCGACACCCTCGTCACCAACTCCGAGGCCGAGGCCCTCCTCACCGAGCAGAGCTTCATCAAGCGCCACCGCCCGCGCTTCAACATCCGCCTCCGCGACGACAAGTCCTACCCCTACGTCGCCGTCAGCCTCGACGAGGACTACCCGCGCGTCTACTTCACCCGCGAGAAGCACCGCGCCCACCGGGCCTACTTCGGCCCCTTCTCCAGCGCCAAGCGCCTGCGCGAGACGCTCGACCTGCTCGGCAAGCTCTTCCAGTTCCGCACCTGCGAGGGGGCCGAGCCGGGCCGCCGCTCAGGCAGTCCCTGCCTCGACTACTACATCAAGCGCTGCGGGGCGCCCTGTGTCGGGCACGTCTCCCAGGAGGAGTACCGGCGCAACATCGACGCGATCATCGACTTCCTCTCCGGCCGCTATCGCCAGGTGGAAAAGGAGCAGGAACGGAAAATGGCGGAGGCCGCGGGGGCCGAGGAATTCGAGCGCGCGGCGATCTACCGCGACCGCCTCAAGGCGATCCGCTCGCTGTTCGAGCGCCAGCGCGTCGCCGGCGGCACGGTCGGGACCGCCGACCTGATCGGCGTCGCGGTCGAGGGCGCCGACGCCAACGCCCAGGTCTTCCAGGTCCGCGACGGGATCCTCGCCGAGCGCCAGAGCTTTTACCTCGACAACGAAGGCGAACGCGACGTCGCCGAGGTCACCGAGGAGTTCATCGGCCAGTACTACTCGGCCTCGCCCTCGATGCCGCGGACGATCATCGTCGGCCCCTACCTGCGCGACCGCGCGCCGGTGATCGCCGAGGCGCTGAGCGAGCGCCGCGGCACCGCGGTCGACGTCCACGCCTCCGAGCGCGGCGACAAACGCCGGCTGCGCGAGCTCGCCGAGCGCAACGCCCAGCTGGCGCTGGACCAGGACCGCCTGCGCCGGGAGCACCGCCGCGCCCGCCGGGTGGAGAGCCTCAGCTCCCTCGCCGAGGCGCTCGGCATGGAGGAGCTGCCGGTCCGCATCGAGGGCTTCGACATCTCGACGATCGGCGGCGAGCACACCGTCGCCTCGATGGTCGTCTTCGAGGGCGGCGCGCCGAAGAAGTCCGACTACCGGCGCTTCAAAGTGCGCGGGGACCTGCGCGAGGAGGTCCACCGCGGCCCCGACGACTTCGCCTCGATGGAGGAGGTGCTGACCCGCCGCCTCAACCGCTATCTCGAAGGGAACGACCTCTCCCCGCACGACGGCAAGCGCGACGAGAGCTTCGCCTCGCTCCCCTCGCTGATCATGATCGACGGCGGCAAAGGCCAGCTCGCGGCGGGGATGCGGGCGCTGCAGCCGTTCGCCGACCTCGGCGTGACGATCGTCAGCCTCGCCAAGCGCGAGGAGGAAGTCTTCGTCCCCGGGCGCGGCGACCCGATCGAGCTGCCGCGCGCCTCGGAGGGCAACCAGCTCCTGCAGCGGGTCCGTGACGAGGCCCACCGCTTCGCGATCGAACACCACCGCGGCCGCCGCGACCGGGCGATGACCGGCTCCGTGCTCGACGAGCTGAAGGGCGTCGGCCCTGCCCGCAAGCGCGCCCTGCTCCAGCATTTCGGCTCGCCGGAGCGGTTCCTGGCCGCCTCGCGGGAGGAACTCGAGAGCGTGCCCGGCCTGCCTGGCAAACTCGGTCGTGAGATCCACGAGCAACTTCACCGCATTGGCTAGCGAGACCGACACCAGGCGCGACGGCGACGCCGACCGCGGCGCGGCGGAGAAAGCCCGCCGCGAGATGATCATGGTGATCATCACCGGGCACTCCGGGGCCGGGAAGTCGGAAGCGATTGCCGCCTTCGAGGACGGCGGCTACTTCTGCGTCGACAACCTGCCGCCGCGGATGATCGCCGGGCTCGGCGAGCTCTTCATCCACGAGGGCTCCGGCGTCGAGCGCGCCGCGATCGTCTCCGACGTGCGCGGCGGCGAGTACTTCGAAGATCTCCAGCAGGTGATCGACGACCTCGAACGCGACGGGCCACAGCCGAAACTGCTCTTCCTCGAGGCCGACGAGGAAACCCTGCTCGACCGCTACAAGGAGACGCGCCGCCGCCACCCGTTGGCGCCGGAAGGGCGGATCGTCGACGGCATCCGCGCCGAGCGGGAGTTGCTGGCGCCGCTGCGCGAGCGCGCCGACATCGTCATCGACACCACCGACCTGACCGGCCACGAACTGCGCCGGCGGATCGCCGAGGAGCTCCTGGGCACCGAGCGCGACGAAAAGCTGGCCCTGACCCTGCTCACCTTCGGCTTCAAGAACGGCCCGCCCCGCGATGCCGACCTCACCCTCGACGTGCGCTTCCTGCCCAACCCCCACTACGACCCCGACCTGCGCCCGCTGACCGGCCAGGACGAGGAGGTCCGCCGCTACGTCGAGTCCGGCACCCAGGCGGGCGAGTTCTACGGCCGCCTGATGCCCCTCCTCGAGTTCCTCGTCCCCGCCTACGTCGCGGAGGGCAAGAGCCACCTGACGATCGCAGTGGGCTGCACCGGCGGCCGCCACCGCTCGGTGACCGTCGCCGACCGCATCCGCAGGGACCTGGAGCAGCGCGACGACGTGGTGGTCGGGGTCAAGCACCGGGACGTGGATATCGACGGGTAGGGGGGTTGCGGGGGTTCGGGGGCATGCCGGGCTGGCGCCCGGGGGAGGGTCCAGGCCCCACAAGCTGTCGCCCGGGGGGCAAGGGACGGGGACCCGCAAGCTGTCGCCCGGATAACGGACGCGCCCCTCTCGCCA
>CALCIA010000307.1 GCA_937907435.1 uncultured Actinomycetes bacterium | reverse complement strand
TTGACGAAGACGCCGGGAACGTCACACTTCCCGTCGTCTTAGGGCTCATTCCGGGCCTGAATCGAGGGCCCTAAAACGCGCTGCGTGTTTTAGGGCCCCTATAGGGGGGTCAACTCATGCAGCGCGTCAGTCGGTGTTGGACAACACGGGCAGAAGCCCTGCATTCTCGACATCTTCGTCACGGCGTCTGACTCCCATCACGGATCCGTGTCCCTCCCGTCGCACCCCCGTGACGCCCCCGCGCACCTTCCTCCACTCCTCGTAGACCCGCCCCTCTCGCCACGGCCACAGCCTGCCCGGGCCGTGGCGAGAGGGGCGGGCGCCCCGGGCTTCGGCCTGCGGGTCCCCGTCCCTTCCCCGGGCGACAGCTTGCGAGCTCCCGTCCCTCCCCCCGCCGCGCCAGCCAGACCGCTCATCTAGGCTCGACATCTTGAGCCGGCCCTTCCTTCTCGCCCAGATCAGCGACCTGCATCTCGGCGAGCCGGCTGTCGACGGGGTCGAGCCGGAGGGGTGCCTGCGGCGGGTCGTCGCGGCGCTCGACGGGCTGGCGAACCGGCCCGACGCGATCCTCGTCTCCGGCGACCTCGCCGAGCACGCGGCGCCCGCGGAGTATCGGTTCGCGGCGGAGACGATCGGGCGCCTCGGCGTCCCCTTCCACGTCCTGCCCGGCAACCACGACGATCGCGCCGCGATGCGGGCGGCGCTCGCCCTCGACGGCAGCGGCGACGCGCCGCTCGACTACGCCGTCGACCTCGGCCCGCTGCGCCTCGTCGTCGTCGACTCGACGATCCCCGGCGAGGACCGCGGCGGCTTCGAGCCTGAGCAGCTGGAGCGCCTCGACGCCGAGCTGGCCGCCGCCCCCGAGCAGCCCGCGATCGTCGCCATGCACCACCCCCCGCTCGCCACCGCGATGCCCGATTGGGACGGCGTGAACCTGCCGGCGCCGGAACGCCGCGCCCTCGCCCAGGTCATCGCCCGCCACCCCCACGTGCGCGCGCTGGTCGGCGGCCACCTCCACCGGGTCACCACCTCCACCCTCGCCGGCCGCCCCGTCCTCGCCGCCCCCAGCACGTACCTCCAGGCCCGCCCCGATTTCGCCCGAGAAACGGTCGAGCTCTACGCAGGCGCGCCCGGCTTCACCCTCCACGCATTGCGCGACGGCGAGCTCTCGACCCAGGTCGAGATCCTCTCCTCCCCCTGACTTGACATCCCATGTACTGCCCTTTACATTGGCCCTGCCGCTTAGACACGGCGGGAGATGCTCATGGTCATCCGAAGATCCCTCTTCGGCGCGCCGATTCCCTGCGGCCATGCCATGAGCAAGCGAGCCCCGGGCGCCGAAGGCCACCCTGCTTCGGCGTCCGGGCTCGCTTCGCTCCGCGTCAAACGAAGCGCGAGATGCGTGATGCACTCGGTGCTAGCATCAAGCATCATGAGGACTACCCTCAACCTCGATCCCTCGGTCATGCGCGAACTGCGCCGCCGCAGCGAACGCGAGCACAAGTCGATCGGTGAGCTTGCCTCCCAGTTGCTTGCCCGCGGTCTTCGCCAGGAGACCGAGTCCGAGCCCACTCCGTTCTCCTGGGTGAGCGGCGATCTCGGTAAGCCGGCCGTGGACCTCGAGGACAAGGACGCGCTGAACGCCCTGCTCGACCGGTGAGCGTCACGGTCGATGCCAACGTCCTGATCTATGCCTCGAACGAGGCAGAGCCGGTCCACGCCCAGGCACGAGTCCTGGTGGAACGCCTGGCGACGGGGCCGGACATCGTCTACCTCTTCTGGCCGACGATCATGGGGTACCTGCGGATCGTCACCCACCCCTCGGTCCTGCCCCGGCCCCTGAGCCCGCGGGACGCGATCGCGAACATCGACGCGCTGCGCGCGGCACCCCATGTGCGGACCCCCGGCGAGGACGAGGGATTCTGGGACATCTACCTCGCGACCCGAAGCGACACCGAGCGCGGCAACGCCGTGCCCGACGGCCACCTCGCGGCGCTGATGCGCCAACACGGCGTCGGCACGATCTACACCCGCGACCGTGACTTCAGGCGCTTCGACGGGATTGCCGCCGAGGATCCGTTCGACGCCTGAGCCGGACGGCAGCCCCCGCCCCAGCTGTTCCTTATGGTCCCCACAGGACCATAAGGAACAGCTGGGCGGCGGAGGCTTCGGTCAGCGGGTCGGGGCGTGGCCCGCGCTCTTCTTCGTACCCTTCTTGGCCTTCCCGCATTCGTTGCCCACCAGCGGCTTGAACGCGCTGACCTTGCCGTTCTGCCCGGTGAAGCGGACGACCGCGCGGCGCTGGGCCTTGGGGGCCCCGCAGAGGTCTTCGGAGTTCACCAGGAGCCCCTTCTTGCCACCGTTCATTTCCAGGACGAAGCGGCTGACCGGAGCATCGGGGACCACTTCGAACGTGTTGCGGATGCCGTGGTTGGGCCCCGAGTCGACTTTGCCCCACAGGGCGATGCTCACCTGGCCGTTGAGGCCGGCGACGAGGTCGGGGAGCTTGCGTTCCCCGCCGTTGGAGCGCAGGTACACGTAGCCTTCGAGCGGGTGGTCCAGCAGGGGCGTCCAGGCCACCGCGCGGCCGTAGATCGAGCCCGCCGGACAGGCCGAGCCGTTGCCGTCGCCTTCGTTCCACTGGACCCTCGTGCAGACCGTCTTGATGTGGTCCTGTTCGAGGAACTCGGAGTGCGGCAGGTTGACCTGGGCACGGCGGATGTTGGCTTCGCCGGGGCTCGTGGTGACGACCGCCCGCAGGCGCGGTTTCGCCCCCCGGTTGGTCTTGCCCATGACCCGGAGCTTCAGCCTCGGGCCGAAGGCCAGGTCCTTGCACCCGCCGACCTGGAAGCGGTTGGAGGGGGTCGCAGTGGCGCCCCCCGCGCTCCCGAGCGTCGCCCCGACCGCCATCGCTTCGCAGTTGGTCGGGTTCTGCGAGAAGCCGGGGCGGTCGATCGTGATCGCCACCGAGCGCAGCCGCAGCGGCACGCCGCCGAGGACGGTCGGGATCGGGTCCGACTTGGCGGTGATCTGGGTGGTTTCGGGATCCACGTAGAGCGGCGCCCGGACCACGACCGTGCCGAGGTCGAAGGCACCGGCCACCGCCGGGGTGACGACCACGGCGGAGATCGGGGCCCCCTTATATGGACCGGCGAGGTAGACCGTGCCGGGGACGTGGAAGGGCGCGCTGCCCGCTCCCGCGGCGGTGTCGACGCTGCCGATCCGGCTCGCCGCCGGGCAGCTCGGGTCGGCCTGCTCTGCCCTGCCGCTCCGCCCGGCGGCCGCGGCGATCGCGGCCTCGGGGCAGTAGGGGACCCCGGCGAGGCGGCCGGTCTCACCCGGAGGGAGGGTGAAGTCGATGCTCCGCAGCGCCCCTTCCCCGTCTTCGCGACCGACCTTGATCACCAGCGGGCTCGAGGCGCCCGCCGTCGGGGTGACCGCGCCCGCCTGGAAGGACGGTGAGAAGCGCCCCAGGCCAGCGGCGCAGTCGACGTCGAAGGTCGATTGGCGTTCCACCGCCTGACCGCCCCACGGGGCCAGCTCCGCCGTCGTCGTCTTCGGGCCGCAGGTCGACGGGGTCGCCAGCGGCGCCCGCGGCCCGTCCTTCAGATGCAGTTCGATCTCCGACACGGGCACCTGCGGGTTTTCGGCGAACGTCGCCTTCAGGGCCCCGGACGCCGGATCGACCCGCACCTGCCCCTCGAGCTTCAGGTGCACCCCCTGGCCGTCGGCGACCAGGAACAGCCGGTACATCTTCCCCGAGGCCGGGTCGTCGGACTCCTGGGTGCCGATGTAGAGGGCGCCTTCAAGCGGCTGCCGCAGCGCCGGGACGTCGATCGTCGCGGTGCCGACCTTCGCCGCTTCCGGGCAGGACGCGGCAGCTTCGGTCCCGATCGCCGACTCGGCGTCGGTGCACGCTGCGAGGCCGCCCGCGGCACCGGGATTGATCGTCATGCCCGCGGGAAGATCGACCGTCGCCGTCCGCAGCGCGGGGGTCCCCAGCCCGTCGGGGTCTTCGTCCTGCGGGAAGGCGAAATCGAACGCCACTCCCGTCGGCGCGTCCGGCGCGGTGACGTCCGGCGTCACCTTGATCGTCGGATCGAACGCCAGTTGGTCGCACCCGGTCGGGTTCGGGGACGCGGCTTCACCGGTGACGGCACTGTCGTAGTAGCTGGTGGCCCGCAACCCGGTGACCGGCGTGGTGGCGCAGTCGGTCGAGTTGACCATGAACGGGGTGCGGGGCGCGGTGCTCGGAACGCCACCGCTGCCGAATTCCGACAGGCGTTCCGGATCGTGGCTCGGATCCGCCGGGACGCCCCAGAGCGTGATTTCGAGCTTCTTGATCGGGAACACGGTCTCGATGTTGGAGGAGGTCGCGGTCACGTGATAGTCGCTCGCGCTGTCCACCCCGATGTCGATGAACGCGGGGAGCCGGGACGGCCCCACCATCAGGCCCAGCGACGCGGGCGTGTCGCCGGCCGGGGCGAGGTTGTAGATCGGATTCCACGGCATCAGCCCGGTGGGAGGATTCGCCAGCCAGCTCGTCGTGACGACGGCGTTGCCGACCTGATCCTCGACCGCGCAGTGGCCCACGGCGAAGTCGGCGCGCAGGCAGGTGGGGGCTTTCGCGGCGTTGGCGAGCAGCCCTGGCGGCAGGTTCAGGGCGATGGTCTGGACCGCCTCGTTCGGCAGCACGTCGCCAAACCCTGGGAAGAGCTCGACGTAGCGTTCGCTCTTGAACTCGATCGTCGTCGTGACGTCGGAGTGCGCGCCGGCCTGCGTGTTCGCCGCGCTCGCCTCGAATTCGGTCACGCCGAAGTCGGCCGCGCTCGCGGCGGCCGGGGCGAGGGCGGTGGCTACAACCAGGACCGCAAGGAGGCCGAGCGCGCGGAGGATCATCGTGCGGTGGGATCGTGAGGTATGGCGCATGTCAGTGACCCTTCCTGGTGGTGGTGCTCTTGGTCATGGTCGCCTTGGCGCCCGGCTGCTTGAAGGCGATCGTGACCGCCTTCGAGGCGTTGCGGCCGTCGTCCGTCCGGTATGAGACCCGGACCTTGACCTTCACCTTCTTCCTCTTGCCCAGCGCCTTCTTCGCCGCGGCGTTCAGCACGATCTTCACCGGGTAGGTCCCTGCCTTCGGGACCGACGTGCCGGTGCGCCGGACGCGGGAGCCGGCGACCGTGATGCGCCCGGGACCGGGCACCCGCACCCTCAACTTCGCGGCCGTGCCGGTCACCGCCATCGCCTTGGCGACGCCGACCGACGCCTTGCCGGGGACCAGCGGGACGTTGCCCTCGCCGACGAAGGAGATCGAGCCGGTCATAGGGAGACCGGGCGACGAGGCGGGCGGGCCCTGGCAGCCTTCGCCCGTGCAAGGCGCAGGCGGCGGCGGAGGTTCGGCGACACCGCCGCCGACGCGCGCGTCGTAGGTGTCGATCGCCCCGCCGTCGGTGTCTCCCGCCACCAGCGAATCGGCCGTCATGAAGAAGACGTTGGCCCCGTCGACACCGTTGTCGATGTAGGAGATCGCCCCGGCGTCGGCACCGGGCGGTGAGACGAGGTGGATCCCGTCGCCTTCCTGCCACTCGTAGAGCTTCGCGCGGCCGTTGGGGCCCGCATCGGGGGTCAGCGCGTCGGTGCTGGTGAAGAAGACGCGCGAGGCGTCGGCGGTGATCACCCGCCCGCCGCCGTAGCCCGGGTAGGACGCTCCGAGCGGCCCGCTCCCGTCGGTGCCGACCGCCACCGGGGCCGAGCCGTTGCCGGAGACCCGCGTCACGCCTGACCCGGCGCGCCAGAGGTACAGGTCCGCGGCCCCGTCGGTGTCGGCGGGTTCGAGCGCGGCGGCGGTGCGGAAGAGCAACACCGATCCGTCCGCGGTCGCCCGGACTGCCCGCTGCGCCGGCGCCGGCGAGGCGATGCCGAACGCGGCCAGGTTGGGGCCCTGGAAGATGTCCGCGTCGTTCAGCTCCGCCACCGTCTGGATCGCGGTGCCGTCCCAGCGGTAGAGCACCACGCCGGTGCCCGACGGCGGGTCGACGCCCACGCGGTCGGCCGTCGCGAAGAACAGCTGCCCGTCCGCCGTGACGCTCACCGGGTACACGGCGTTGCTGGTGCCGGGCCCGGTCGCCAGGGTCAGCCGGTGGCCGGCGGGGGCGTCAACGCGGTATTCGTAGATGTCGTTGCCGCCATCGGTGTCGCCGTCGACCAACCCCTCCGCGGTGCGGAAGTAGATCACCGAGGCGTCTTCGGACATGCCGACGAACGATGCGTCGAGCGCGCAGTCTTCGGTCGAGGCCGGCACCGTCGGGCACCCCGGGGTGGAGCGCTCGTCGTCGCTGATCAGCCTCAGGCCCTGCCCCTCGCGCCAGAGGTAGAGATCGGCGGCGTTGTCGGTGTCGGCAGGGTCGAGCTGCGCGGTGGTGGAGAAGACGACCGAGCGGCCGTCCGCGCTGACCGGCGAGCCGCCCTGGGACGTGGGGAAGCCGGTGAGCGACTGCTCCGAGAAGTTGAGCGAGCCGTCGCCGAAGGTGCCGTCCACGTTGCCGCTTGCGGCGGCAGGCAGGAACGGGGTGGCCGCCGAGTTGTCGGCGGTGCCGTCGGTGTTCTTCGAGATCAGTTCCAAGCTGTCGCCGCGCCGCAGGTAGATATCGGTGTTGCCGTCGGTGTCGGCGGGGTCGAGCGCCGCCGTGGTCGCGAACACCGTCGAGGACAGATCCTGCGAGACGGTCCACTGGAACGGGTCCAGCCCGGGTTCCGCCGCCGTTCCCGGCGCCACCGAGACCGGTTCCTGCGCGGAGCTGCCGTCCTCGACGTACAGCGCCGGTTCAGTGTTTGCCCAGCCGGCCGTGGTCCACCCCGCTTGGCTGAAGAACAGGAATCCGTCGGCCTTCATGCCCGGGATGCCCAGGCTGGCTTCACCGAAGGGCCGTCCGGCGGGATCGGGGGTCAGCCAGGTCGAATTCCAGCCGGCGCCACCTCGCCGTGCCAGGAACACGTCGCCCAGCCCACCGTCGGGGTCGGCGGGATCAGCGACCTGTTCCCCGCCGGGGACCCGCCAGTAGAGCGCATCGCCGCCGGGCTGGGCGGCGAGGCCCTGCACGGTGTAGTCCGCGTTGCCCGGAGGCCCGACCAGCTCGAACGCCCGGCAGTCGGGCAGCGATGCCGATGCGCCCGTGCGGAAGGCCGCGTTCGGGCACGGTTCCGCCGCACCGGCCTCCGCGGCCGGGACGAAGGCGAGGGTGATGATCGCCGCGACGATCGCGAGGACGTTCGCTGCGTGGGCTTCGAGGTCGTGCGAGAGGTTCACCCGTTGCTCCTTGGTCGATTGAAGAAGTCGGGGCGACGACGCTCCGCGTCGCCGCCCCTTGGCGCGGGCGATCAGGGAGTTCGCCCGCGCCGTCCTACGGTCGCGCCGTCGGCCAGGGAGACCGAGGGGACGCATGGCGTCGCCTGTTCGAGTGGACAGGTCGACAGCCGATTTCCGGAGCGGGACGGTGGATCCCGGACCCGGTGAAGCTGATTTCGGCGCTTGGCGCGTCCGGCCGCTGCGCGCCGTCGCGTCGCCGTCACCCTTGAAGTTGCTCACTCCCTCTTCCCCCTGCTGTGGTGGCTCCGGGCCGCGCAGGATCGGCGAACCCGGGTGTCCGTTCCCTTCGAACGGCTGCATTAGAACACGGTGCGTTCAGTTCTGTCAAGAGGCGTTCGCAATTTTCGTAAAAGTCCGTACGGGAAATGAAAGACTTCGTACGTATTCCGGCGATCGGATCTCCGCGTTCCGAACGGCCTCCGCCGGCTATCTTGAGGCGCCGCAATGACCCCTGCCGGAGACAATCCCGAGGGACCCCTCTTCCCGCGACTTCGAAGCGGCCCCCGACGAATCCCCGCCGAGCGGGTTGCGGCCCACCAGAAGGCACGCCTGCAGGGCGCGATGGTGGAGGCCGTGGCCCGGCGCGGCTACAGCGGGACGTCGGTCCGGGATCTGGTGGCGCTCGCCGGGGTCTCCAAGGGAGCGTTCTACGAATACTTCGAGAACAAGCAGGACTGCTTCCTCGCCACCCTTGACACGATCCTCGCCGCGGCGTCGCACCGGGTCGGCCTCGCCTATTCGGAGCCGGGCGATTTCCGCGAAAAGATGACGAGCGCGCTGAAGGCGTTCATGGACCTCGTGGTCGAGGAGCCGGCGGCGGCCTCGCTGGCCGCGGTGGAGTCGCTGACGCTCGGGGCCGCGGGCGTCGCCCACCGCGAACGCGCCTCGGAGGTCTTCGAGCGGATCGTCGCCGAGAGCTTCCGCCGGTGGCCCGGCGAACGGGAGGTCTCCGACCCCGAGATCCGGGCGATCGTCAACGGGATCGCCGGCATCGTCTACCGGCGCCTGCGCAGCGGCGACCAGACCGAGCTCCCCGGCCTCGTCGATCAACTCGTCGACTGGGGGTTCTCATACCGGCGCACGGACGGCGAGGCGGTCGCCACCGCGATCGCCGCCGCCGAACAGGCGCGGCCGGTCGACGTCGAGGAGGACGAAGAAGGGGACAAGCCGGGCTGGAAGGAGCCTCCCTCCAGCCGCCTCAGCAAGACGACCCTGAGCCAGCGGGAGCGGATCGTGCGCGGCGCGGCACAAGTTGTCGTGGCACGCGGCTACAACGCGCTCAGCATCCCGGCGATCTCGGCGGCGGCGGGAACCTCGAACCAGACCTTCTACGAACACTTCCACTCCAAGCACGACGCCTTCCTCGCGGCCTTCGAGGAGATCGCCATGAAGGTGCTCGGCCACGCCCTGATCGCGTTCAAGTCGGCGGGCGACGGGCCCGAGGCAATCGGCGCCGGGCTGCGTGACCTGACCGAGCAGATCGCGGCGCACGAGATGTTCGCGCGGCTGGCCTTCTTCGAGTTGCCTGCCGCGGGCCCCCAGGCGCTCGACCGGGCCGACGCGACCCTCGACAGCGTCACCGCCTTCCTCGAGCCACCCCTGGCGCCGGCCGGGATCGGAGGCCCGGTCCCGCGGGCGATCCGCGAGGTGATCTCGACCGGGGTCTGGGCGGTGATCCAGAGGGAGATCGCCAACGATCGCGGCGCGGCGCTGCCCCAACTGGCGCCGGAGCTCACCCGCATCGCGCTGGCCCCGCTGCAGGCCGCCGCTCAGTCACCACCCTGAGCGATCCGCCGCGCCCGCCCGGGGCCGAGGTAGGGACAGAGGACCAGCTCGACCAGTTCCGGCTCCAGGGCGAGCAGCTCGTCCGGATCCTCGGCGAGGAGCCGCCGGGCGAGGAGGGAGGCGACCCCGTCGACCAGCAGCTGCTCGGTCAGCTTCGGCAGCGCGGCGGCCGTCGGACGGTAGAGCCTGCCTTCAGCGAGCACGACGGCGAACTCGTCGAGGATCTTGAAGCGGGTCTGCGCCGCGCGGGCGCCCATGCCGGCCACCTCGAGCGAGAAGACGCGGGCGAGGCGCTCGGACTCGGCCAACGAGGCGAGGACCGAGCGGAGCGCGATCCTGACCTTCACCGGCCACTCGGTCTCCGCGGTGCACGCGTCGGCGGCTTCGAGCCGAAGCCGCTCGAGGAACTCCTGTTGGGTGGCGACCAGCCCCGCCTCGAGGTTCGGGAAGTGCGCTTCGACCCGCTCGCGAGGGAGCCCCGCGTAGGTCGCGACCGCCTCGAACGTCAGGCGCCGGACCCCGTCCGCCGCGGCCGCGCGGCCGAAAGCGGCGACGATCCGGTCCCGTTCGCCCGGGTCCGGAATGTCGGGTTGGTCGTGTCGCGATCCGCGGTCCGGCATCTCGGGCGCGGGAGCGTAGGCCAGAAACCCAGCGTTTGTCAACTGACGTATCTAAACTGGACGGGAATCCAGCGAGCTGGCGGAGGGCCTGGAAAGGGGGTCATCAAGCGGTATCTGATTTATCTGATAATGTCGAAGCCATGACTCGTCTGACTGCGACCGAGGTCGCCCGAACGTTCTCCAGCATCGCCAACCGGGTCAGCGCGGGCGAGGAGATCGAGGTGGTCCGCAATGGAGCACCGCTGATGCGTCTTCTTCCGCCGAGCTCCCCTCCCGCGCTCTCCATCGCGGACTGGCGCGAGCTGCTGGCCGACCTACCGGCGGTCGACGAAGACTTCGCCGGCGACGTCGAAGCCGCCCGGGCATCATTGGGGGAGCCACGCAGCGCGTGGCCATCCTGATCGACACCTCCGTGCTGGTCGATGCCGAGCGGCAGGGCCTGGCCATCGATCGCCGGTTCGAGGGCGAGGCGGCGGCGATCAGCGTGATCACGGCGAGCGAGCTGCTCCACGGGGTGCACCGCGCCCGCGAGGAGGATGTGCGCGCCCGGCGAGCCGCGTTCGTCGAGGGCCTGCTCGCCGCGGTGGAACCACTGCCGGTCACGGTTGCCGTCGCCCGGGCCCACGCCCGAATCTGGGCGGACCTGGAGCAGACGGGCCGGATGATCGGCGCCCACGACATCTGGATCGCCGCGACGGCGATCGGCCACGGGATGGACGTGGCGACGTCCAACGTCGCCGAGTTCAAGCGGGTCCCGGGCCTCACGGTGATCGCTGCCTGAATCGGCACCTTGTCGGTCACGGGTTGGGTCCGCGCTCACCCCCAGGGGGAGACGATCACGATCTCCCACCGCTCGTCCCGCAGGCCGAGGACGACGTTCGCGACGCTGGCCTCGTCGTAGGCATGGCCCTTCGCCCGGGCGGGCAGGCGGCGGCGCCAGTACTGGGTCGAGAGCGCGATGTCGCCGGCGATCAGTGTCCGGCCGAGCCTGATCTCGAGCTTGATCTGGGATTCGACGATCTGCGCCAGCAGGTTGCGGACCGCTGCCCTCCCAGATACCTCGGTGCGATCGCCGGTGAGCATGCGGCCGCTCGCGGCGAAGAGGGCGGCGGCGGTGCCCGGATCGCCCGCGTTCAGCGCCGCGGCGAACTCGCGCGCGGTCCCCTTCGCCGAGCCCCTCGGCACATCACCCACGCGCCTTGCAGCTGCGCGTCAAGGTCACGCCGATGCTCTGGGTGGAGAAGCCGAAGCTGGCGCGGGCGAGCGGGAACGTGGCGCCGGGGAAGCCCTCCGGCGCCGGACACCCGGAGCTGAGGACGCTGCGGCGGCGGCCGTCGTGGAGGTAGCTACGACCGAGCCGCATCGTGAGGCCGGTGAGATAGCCCCAGTTGGTGAAGGCGCGGGGGAGCTTCGCGGCCAGGACCGTGCCGAAGCGACCGCGCGGCAGGTTGCCGATCGTGAACGGGATCACGAAGGAGTTGGCGAAGGGATGGGACGAGTAGATCTGGCCGAGCAGCGCCGGCCTGCCCTTGTAGGTGCCGTTGAAGACCAGCAGGCGGCCCTTGGTCGGGTAAGGCTCCTGGGTGCCGAGCACCACCTCCACGGAGAACTCCCCTTGCCCGACCAGCGCGGCGCGGCAGGCGGCAAGCGCCCGCGCGGTCGAGGCGGGCTGGATCTGGGACTCCCGGCAGCGCGGCAGGCCCGCGGTTTCCAGGTGGCCGTGGCGGTTGAGCTCGATCCGCAAGGTCTCGAGCTGCGGCGGCAGGCCGCCGTCGGTGGTGGCGATCCGGCCCCCGACCGTCACCGCGATCGGCGCGGTGCCCACGCGGGGCAGGCGCTGGGGAGAGAGCTCGGCGCCGACCTTGACCCGCAGGTTGCCCCGCTGCACCACCTCGGCCTGGGCGGTGCCGGCGACGAGGAGCGCCGTGACGGCGAGCACCGCCGTGATCCTTCCGAAAGCCTTCATCGTCCTCCTCCGTGCTTGCCTTTGGGCCGCGCGCCGGGTTTCCCCTTGTGGCACTGGCCGCGCAGCAACGAGCTGAAGATCGCGCCGCTGTTGTTCTGTCCCAGTGCCTGGACCGCCGCGGTCGGCGGATGCCGGCAGATGTTCACCGAGTTGGTCAACAGACCGTGCTTGCCACCGCGCAGGATCATCGTGAAGCGTTCGATCGGTGCGTCCGGCAGGTCGTCGAAGTAGGCCAGGATGCCGCCCTGCTTCGAGGTCCCGATGCGCCCCTCGAGGTCGATCCGGATCGAGCCCGAGCGCAGGTCGGCCACCAGGTCGGGCAGCTTGTGGGTGGAGGAGCGCAGGTAAACGTTGCCGCGCAGAGGTGCGGAGAGCAATGGAGTGACGGCGACCGCGCGACCGTAGACCGAGCCCGCCGGGCAGGCACCGGCGGCGAACCGGGGCTGCGTGCAGATCGCCCGGATGTGACCCTGGGCGAGGAACTCGGCGTGCGGCATGGCGACGGCGATCCGCTTCAGGTCGGCGTCCCCAGGCCGGGCGGCGAAGGTGGCGCGCAGCGACGGGAACGCACCGCGGCCGACGCCGCCCCGCAGCCGCAGGCCGAGCCGTGGGCGGAAGGGCAGTTCGCGGCAGTCGAGCAGCTGGAAGTAGGAGGTCGCGGAGGCGGTTGTCGCGTGAGGGTCGGTGAAGGGCGGCCTCGATCCGGTGAGGGTGGACTCGAGCCGCGACGGTTCGCAGCTGGTCGGGTTGTGGGTGAATTCGTGGCGGTCCATGTAGATGCGGATGTCGCGCAGGTGGAGGACGACGCCGCCGACGATGTGGGGGATCGGGTCCGAGGCGGCCGAGTCGATCCGCAGCTGGGCGGTGCGCGGGTCGAGGTCGAAGGCCGAGCGCACGACGATCGTGCCGAGGTCGAAGGGGCCGATCGTGACCGGGTTGACCGTCACCAGGGACAGCGGCGTGCCGTGGTAGGGGCCCGCGAGATAGACCCGGCCTTCGGCATAGCTGAGCGCCGGGCCGACCCCGTACCCGGAGACGGTGCGGCCGACCTGGCTCGCCGCCGGACAGGACGGGGCGGCGGCCTCGGCGACGCCCGAGCTGCGGCGCGCCGCTTCGATCGCCGCGTCGGGGCAGAAGGGGATGCCCGCCAGCTTCGCGGTGATCCCGCGCGGGAGGACCAGTGAGTAGGAGGTGATCTCCGCTTCGGTGTCGGAGCGCGAGAGGTGGACGAAGTAGGGCGTGTAGGTCCCCCCGGCGGAGTTGACGCCGCCCGCCTTGACCCCCGGCGAGAACGGCGGCGCGCCGCCGCCCGGGCAGGGGCCCCCTTCGATCCCGCTGTCGATCGGGGAGGCGCTTTCGGCGACGGTCGGCGCGGTCCCGCTCCAGGGCGAGGCTTCGATGCGCGTGAGTGCCGGCCCGCAGGAGCCCGGGCTGATCAGCGGCGCCCGCTGGCCCGAGCGGAAGTTGACTTCGAGGCCGGTGTAGGGAAGCTGGGGAAGCTCTTCGAAGGTCGCGCTGAGCGTGCCGTCGACGGGGTCCGGCGTGATCTTCCCCGCCACCTTGACGAGCACGCCGCGGTCGGCGGCCTTGGCCACGAGGTAGACCGCGACCAGCGAGCCGACCAGGTTGTCGTGTGGGGCGGCGAGGTAGATCGAGCCCCGCAGCCGCCCTTCGTAGAAGGGGATGCGGACGGCGAAGTCGCCGATCTTCGCTTCGTCGGGACATCCGCTTCCCGGCGAGCCCGCCGGGCTCTCGCTCCCGTACTGGGCGGCGGTGCAGACGCCGAGGCCGGCGCCCATCGAGGGGTTGAGGGTCACGCCGCGGGGAAGCCGGACCGTCAGGTCGCGAGGCTGCGCGTCGGCTCGTCCCCGCGGGTTCGCGAGGCCCGCGTTCGCGCCCGCGTCGAGGCGGAAGACGAAGCCCGACGAGGAGGAGGCCTTGCGCACGGTGAGCAGCCCTTCGGGGCGCGGCGGGAAGCGCAGCGACGCGCAGTCGCCGAGCGGCACCGGGTTGCCCACGGGGTCACGGTAGAGGGCCTGCCTGGCCGCCGGCGTCGGGTCCTGCCAGGAGGTGGTCGTGGCGGTGAACGCAAGCGCGGGCGCGCACGCGGTGGGTAACGTCAGGAAGGCGAAGGGCGCGTGCGGCGCCGGTTCCCAGGCGGCTTCCCGACACCAGCCGAACGAGGGTTCCGCCTCGTTCAGGCAGTTGCCGCGCCGGCTGTCGTGGGCGGCGTCCCAGGGGGCGCCCCAAAGGTCCACCGTGAGCCCGTGCAGTCGCAGGCCCGCAGGGGCTTCGGCGCGGAGGTCGAGGTGGAGGCCCCCTTCCCCTTCGTCGATCAGGCCGTCGAAGACGAGCGGGTCGCCGTAGGGGGAGGCGCCGAGCGTGAGCGCGGCCCCGGTCGCCGTCGGCAGCTGGAAGAGGCCGAAGCTCCGCTCCGGGCCGAGCCCGGTCTCGACCCGGACGACGCCGACCTGGGAGTGGCCGGGGCAGCTCTCCCCCGCCGCGCTCGCTTCAAAGGGGGAGGAGCGCGGGGTGGCGAACTGCGCCGCGCCGCACGTGCCGACGGCGGCGGGGTCGGCGAGGAAGCCGGGAGGAAGGTCGAGGCGCAGGCCGCGCAGGTCGGCCGCGCCCGAGCCCTGGTCCAGGCCGACGTGCAGGGAGAGCCGGAAGGGGTGCGAGCCGGCCGCGGCGGACGCTCCGCCGTCGGCGGCGGGGACCTCGGCGCGGAAGCCGGCTTCGCCGGGCGCGAGGGCGGCGGGCACGGCGGCAGCCGATCTGCTGGCCGACGCGCCGGACGAGATGGCGGTGCTCGCGGCAGTGGTCGATCCGCTCGCCTCAACGACGGAGGCGGAGCCGGTCCGGCCGCCCCGCGTGGCGATCCGCGACGCGCGGGCGGGCCGGTCGCGGCGCTGTCCCTTCCCGCCCTGGCCGGCGTGACGTGTTCCCTTGCGACGATGGTGGTGGCGGTGCCGCAGGTGGCTGCGCCGCCCGGCGCTGCGGCGGGCCTGGCGCCGGTAGTGGGGCTTGGGATCGCCGTGGCCGGCGAGCAGGGTGTCGAGGGTCGGGTCCGTCGGTTCCGGCGGCAGGATCTGGCAGCCGTCGCCCTGGCATTCGATCCGCGTGCCGCCGCCGCCCGGCACCGGGCCGCCGATCGGCGTCGTCGGAAAGATGGATTCGCCGCCCGGCGGCGGTGCGGGGATGCTCGGCGGCAGCGGGGCCGCGGTGCTTGCCGCGTCCGGCGGGTAGGCGTAGACGCCAGCGTTCATCGTGTTGCCGGAACTGACGTAGACGCGTCCCTGGGTGGAGCCGCCGGAGTTGTCGACCGCGAGGCCGGAGGGCAGGCCGTCCACCACCTCATGCGCGAGATGCCCGAGGTATGCGCCGGAGGAGTCGAAAACGTCGACGACCCCGAGCGGCTGGGTGGCGCCGGCCGGGCTCAGGTCGTCGAGGACGTAGACGTCGCCGCTCGCGGCGTCGACCGCGACCGCGGAGTCGCGCAAGGAGGTGAACCCGCCGGGCGGGCCGGCGATCGATCCCACCGGCTCGGTCGTGCTCGTGGCCGGGTCGTAGACCTTGACGGTGTTCGCGGCCGCGTCGGGCACGTAGAGGAAGCCTGCGGTCGCCGGATAGGTGGAGACGGCGACGCCGTAACCGTCCCCGAGCGAGCCGAGGCCGATCGCGAGCGGCTCGCCGCCGACTTCCAGCGGCGCTCCGGACGGTTCGTAGGCGGCGATGTGGGTGCGGTCGTCCACGTAGACGACGCCGGTCGCGGGATCGACCGCGACGCCGGTCGCCGGGCCCGGGTCGAGCGTCGACCTCGCCCCGGAGGGGAAGGAGGCGAAGCGCAGCACCGCGCCGTGCAGGGCGTTGATATAGAAGCGCCCGGAGGAGTCCATGGCGAGGCCGCAGGGGCCATTGGCGGGATCGACGCCGGCGAGCTGTCCCAGATAGCCGGTGGCGCCGGTCGCCGACGATGAAGAGTACGGAGCGGCGGCGCTGTAAGAGTCGACGACGTCGTGGTGGTAATCGGAGACGTAGAAGGCACCGGTGGAGCCGACCGCGAGCCCGCAGGGAGCATTCAGGGAACCGGCAGGCGGCGGCTTGGGCGGGTTTTCCCCGGTGGCGGGCTTGGGGACGAAGGCGAAGAGCGGCTCGGTCACCGCCGCCCGCGCCGGCGCCGCCAGGACGAGCGCCGCCATGACCGCAGCCATGGCGGCGCGAGCCGGACTCACTTATGCGACCGCTTGTGCCCGTGGCGGGCGTGCTTCGTGCCCTTGCCGCACTGGTTTGCCACCACCGGCTTGGACTGGGTCACCTTGCCGTTCTGGCCGGTGAAGCGGACGATCGCGCGGCGCTTCGCCTTCTCCGCCGTACAGAGGTTTTCCGAGTTTTCGAGCAGCCCGTACTTCTTGCCGCCCTTCATCGCGAGTTCGAAGCGCGACACCGGTGCGTCCGGCACGACTTCGAACGTGTTGCGGATGCCTTTGTTCTTGCCCGAGTCGACTTTGCCGACCAGGAGGATCCTGATCTGGCCGTTCAGTTCGGCCACCAGGGCGGGCAGCTTGTAGCCGTAGCCGCCGACCAGGTACACGTTGCCTTCGAGCGGCTGCTCGAGCAGCGGCGTCCACGCCCTGGCGTGGCCGTAGACGGAGCTCGCCGGGCACTTGCCTTCGAGCAACACCGGTTTGGTGCACGTCTTGTTCAGGTTGCCCTGGTCGAGGAACTCACTGTGGGGCAGGTTGACCTGGGCGCGGCCGATGCCGGCTTCGCCGGGATTGGCGGTGAGGACGGCCCTCAGCGCCGGGTGGCCGATCCGCCCGGTGGCACCCTTCAGCTGCAACTTCAGCTTCGGCTGGAAGGGAAGCGCCCCGCATTCGCCGACCTGGAAGCGGTTGGAGAGCTGAGCTTCCGAGCCGCCGAGGGCGACCGCGGAGCCGGTGATGCTCTGCGCTTCGCAGTTGGTCGGGTTGAGGGTGAAATCGCGTCGATCGACGTTGACCGCGATCGACCGGACATCCAGCGGGATGCCTTCGAGGATGTGCGGGATTTCGTCGCTCTTGACAGTGATCTGCGCCGTTTCGGGATTGACGACGAGAGCGGCGCGGACGACGACCGTGCCGAGGTCGAACGGCCCCGCGACCGCGGGCGTGATGATCGCCAGGCTGAGCGGCGCACCCTTGTAGGGACCGGCCAGGTAGGCATGGCCCTGCACGTAGTAGGGGTTCGGGCCGGACCCGGCACCGATGGTGACGGTGCCGACTTCGGAGGCCTGCGGGCAGGACGGATGGGCCTTCTCGACCGCGCCTTCGTCCGGCTTGTTCCGTGACTGCGCCTGCCCGATCTGGGCGTCGGAGCAGTAGGGGATGCCCGCCAGCTTGCCGGTGAGGCCCGGCGGCAGGGTCAGGTTGAGGCCCTTCAGTTCCTGCGAGCCGTCTTCCCGGGTCAGCTTCATCACGAACGGGCTGTAGGCACCCGAGAGCGGGGTCACGGTGCCGGCCTCGAACGAGGGCGAGTTCGGCAGCGCGGACCCCGAGGAGGCGCAGGCGCCTCGCGGGGCACGTTCGATCGCCCAGCTGTCCGCCGGCGTGGCCGGGGGACCGGAGTACGGCGCCGACCACGGGGTCATCGATGAAGTGGTCGAGTACTGCCCACAGGTCGCCGGCGTCCTCAAGGCACCGCCCGCGCCTTCGAAGAAGTTCAGGTGGAAGTCTTCGAAGGGCAGTTGCGGGTTCTGCTTGAACGTCGCGGTCAACTGGCCCGTCGTCGGGTCGGCTTCGACCTTGCCGGCGAGCTTCAACACCACGCCGGTAGGCGCGTCGTCGACCGTGACGTAGAGCGCCAGCAGCGAGCCGAACGGATTGGCGTGAGGCTCAGCGATGTAGACGGACCCCTTGAGCGGGTGATCGACGACCGGGGTTTCGATCAGGACCGAGCCGAGCTTGGCCTCGTTCGGGCATTCACCGGGGTCCGGCGTGGTGTGGACGATGTCGCCCTCCATTTCGGTGAACCCGAACTGGGCCTCGGTGCAGGCACTCAGCCCGTTGGCCGCCGACGGGTTGACGACCAGGCCCGGAGGCAGGACGACGGTGGTGTCGCGAAGGTTCGCCTCGGCGAGCCCTTCCGGCTCTTCGTTCTGGGGGACGTGGAGGTCGACGTTCAGGCCCGAGGGCGAATCGGCGACGTTGGTGGTCGGGCGAGCTTCCAGGCTCGGCGAGAAGTCGACCGCATCACAGCCGACCAGCGGCGGGGCGGTGACCGAGTACGTCTTCCAGTCACCGGAGTCCTGCCAGGAGTCGACGTGCATCGTGGTGACCGCGGGCGGTGCCGCGCAATTTGCCGGGTTCGTCAGGAAGGGCACCACCGGCGCGCTGCTCGGGACGTTGCCGCCGTTGCAGTGTTTCCCACCCCACGTATTTTCAACGCAGTCCCTGCCGCGTTCTGGGGTGTGAATGGGGCTGGCGGGAGTCCCCCAAAGCGTCAACGACGCTCCCAGCAGCCGGATCTCCTCGGAGATCTTCGGGATCGTGGTGGTTATCCCGTAGTCGTCGCCGGTACGCACCGTCGCATGGATGTTGATGATCACCCCGAGCACGCTGAACGCGAACGTCGCGGCGTCACCCGGCAGCGGGCCGACGTTGTACACGGGCTCGGTGAACGTTTCCACCCCGGCCCCGAAAAGTTCCGGGAACGTCGCTTCGGTCACTCCTACCTGTGCCTCGGGCGGGCATGCCTGCGTGAGCTGCTGGGCGGAGGTGATGATCTTGGCGTTGCTGTCGCACGTGGGCGCCGAGGTCGGATCGCCGACGAACCCCGCAGGCAATTCCACCACGATGTCCCTGATGTCCGCGTCCGGCACGGGCTTGTCACCGAACCAGGGGTCGGCTTCGAGGTGCGTGTTGAACGCGAAGCCCGCGGCCCCCCCGTAGGGGTGCCCGGCGGCCTGCGTGTAGGGCGTGCCGGCCGCATCCGCGATCGCGTCGGCCTTGAACGTCCCCGGGGCGACGCCGAATTCCGCGTGGGCCGGCGACGGGAGCGCCGCGACCAGCGCGAACATGGCCGCCATCGCCACCGAGGCGAGTGCCAGCCGGGTCCGCAGCGCGCCGAAGTGGGCCCGCAGCGATCCGACACTGGCCGTGGTGTTCGAGCTCGTGCCTTGATTCATCATGTTCTCCTCGTCTCGGGAGCAGCCGGTTCCGATTCGCGACGACATCTAGTGACCGCCCTTCCGGGCCGAGCTCTTGAACGTCACGGTGACGCGCTTGACACTTCGCGGTCCGCCCTTGGGTGCGAACGTGACCCGCACCGACGTCCGCAAGGTCGCCCTGCGCGCCAGCTTGCTGCGCGCCTTGGGCGTCAGCTTCACCCGCAGCACCGTCGTGCCGGCCTTGCGCGCCTTCGCCTTGGCGCGCCGCACGGACGGGCCCGAGGCGGTGATGGCACCGGCCGATGGCACCCGCACCCGCAGCGTCGCGACCTTGCCCTTCACGGACGCCCTGACCGCGATCGCCACCGTGGACGTTCCGGCGCCGTTGCCCGCACCGGCGAAGCCGACGGTGCCGGCGGCCGGACTGCCCGGGGACCCGCTCGTCGAGCCCCGGCACGCATCTCCCGCACAGGGCGGCGATTCGCCGGGCTGCGCGAAGCCACCGTCGATCCGCGCATCGTAGACATCCTGTGAGTTGTCGCGATCGGTCGGCACGAGCCGATCAAAGCTCGTGAAGTCCAAGTCACGGCCACTCGGCGACATGCTGATGAAGTTCGCTCCGCCGACCGTGCCTTCACCGGTCCCGCTCGAGATCAGGGAAAGTTCGCCTTCGTGCCAGAGGTACACGTCGCTCAGGGTGTTCTGGTCGCCTTCCACCAACGGTTCGGCGGTCCCGAACGCGAGGTAGGACCCGTCGTCGGAGAGGGCGCGATTTCCGGCGCAGCCTTGGTTGCCGAGCGATGGGACGCCGGCCGGGCCGCGGGCGGCGATAAGCGTGAGCGTGCCCGAGCCGGAGGCGTCATAGCGATAGAGGCCCGACGGGCCACTCACTCCCCCCGCGGGAGTAAGGGGGAAGTTCGTTACGAACGCAAGGACGCTGCCCCTCGGCGTGACGGATACGGCTGACGGGCACTGGCTCGAGCCGATGGTTCCTTCCGCGACGAGCCGCACCGTGCCGTGGTCGTACTCATAGAGTTTGTGGTCCGACCCCGTCGTGAAGTACACGACTTCCGCGTCGGCGGAGCTGGCCAGCACGTGCGTGGCGCCTCCGAGCCCGGCCGACAGGCGCGTGAGCGTGCCTTCGGCGACGTCGTAGCTGTAGAGGTCCGCGACGGCATCTTCATCTTCGTTGACCAGTTGCTGGGTGGTGATGAACAACACCCTTGATCCGTTGGTCGCGGCGTCCTCGTAACTCGCGACCGCCGGTGCGCTGCACACGGGTTCTGGTGCGGTACGAGTGCACTGCGACGCAGAGGCCTGGACCGTGTGCGTGCCGTCGATCCGCACGTAGACCTGCGTGGGTTCCGCGCTGGTCGATTTCGTGCTGGCGGGACTCGAGAAGACGATCTGCGAGCCGTCCTGCGAGACCGCGTGTCGCGTGTTTCCCGTGCCGATGCCGACGCTGGTTCCCCCGGCGCCGACGACCGCGCCCTTGGGGGCGATGGTGTCGCCTGGCGGGAGGAGGTCGACCAAGTGCATCGAGCCGTCGAACCATTCGTAGATATGCGCCGCGCCGACCGGTGGCGCAGACACGCCGGGCAGCAGTGGTGCTTCACTCTCGAAGACCTGGTGGCTCGCGTCGGCGGAGGCGCCGCGGTAGGTGATGAAGTTCGTGACGCCCGGGGACGCCCAGGTGAAGGAGCCGTCAGGTTCGCGCATGTAGAGCCCTGGTCCCTGACCGTACGGTCCCGGTCCGCGGGTGAAGGTGAACGCGGCGACGTTCAGATCGCCGGAGTACGACTGCGGATTGGAGGCGTTTTCTTTGCCGTTCGTGGGAGGGCTGACCGTCGTGGAGACCCAGCCGGTCCCCGTGCGTCGGGCGACGTAGCTGACCGGCCAGCCGGATTCGGCGCCCACGAACGCGCCCATCGATCCGTACGCGTAGCCATCCCCGTCTTCGGACTGGATCGCCAACTGCATCGGCGGGTAATTCCCGGCGTTCGGGACGTTGACCGGCCCGGCGTCATTGCCGGCCTTGTCCGTCGCCGAGACCTGCTCGTAGGCACGGCAGTCCGGCAGGGCCAGGGAGTTGTTTTCCTGGCGCAGCCCTTCGTTCGGGCAGGCTTCCGCCGCCACCGCGGACGCACTGCTCCCGAGGAACGCGCCGAGCGCGAGCACACAGGCGCAGACGAGGCCGAACAGGGCCTTACCGGTGCGGCCGGTACCGTCCCGCGATCCGACGGTTGATGACATCGCGCGTCCGCGCTTGCTCATTCGCTTCCCTTCCTCGAGGAGGCCGGCGTGGGAACGCGGGCCTCGGTGACAGTCAGTGCGGTCCGTGCCGCGGTGAGGCACGGGGTGAAGTTGTGTGAAGTACGGCACGAAGAATTGACACTGTGCGCGCCACGTGTGCGCTTTTCACACCTAGCGTGGGTATGCCGCGCGAGCGGCGGTAGCCCCCGCCGGTGGACGCCGGCACCTTGGATCGCACCACGGGAAGAGAGGGTTCGATTCCCTCCGGGGGCGCTATAGTGCATAGCGCGATCCAGGGTGAGGCTTTCATCGGTCTTCCCGACTTTTCGCAAACGGCCCGCCTCGGCGGGCCGTTTGCTTGTTCGGCTCGATGCGGAGTGCAGGCGGGCGACCTCTCGGCCGGGAGTGGGTAGCTCCCGAGCTTCGGCGAGGCCGCCCGCGCAAACGCTCCTTGTGGTCCGCCGGGGGCGGGCCATGCGGGCATCTCGGGCCAGGGATGGCCGAGTGGCAGCCCGCTTGACGGCGCGTCCCTGAGAGGGGGACGAGTCGCCACTTTCCCGGGCCGGCCCTGCCGACGCCCGGGGGAAGCCCCGCGTATTCGCAGCCAAAATCTCTCCTTGGTCTTTCCCGGCCCCTAAGCCCCGTTCACGGGCCCTCTGCTCGCCGGGTCCTGCCTTTTCCTGATCCCCGCTCCGGGCAACCCACCGGAGCAGGGAAAGCTTGCCGCCGAGGGGGTCTCCACCGCTACAGAACAAATGCGAGTACATAGCTCGCGACTTCGTAGGTTCTACGAATTCGTCGGGTTCGGGTGCTCAGAGGTCGAGGCTCGCGCGCAGGCGCAGGGCCGTTTCGAGCTCGACCCGGCGCGAGGCGACCGGATGCCCGATGCGCTCCTCGGCGGCGCGCAGGCGGTTGGCGATCGTCTGCTGGTGGACCCCCAGCACCGCCGCCGCCGAGGCGGCGTTGTGCTCGGCGGCGAAGTAGGCCGAGATCGTCTCGCGAATGCGACGGGAGGCGACCGAATCGTCCTCGATCCCGTGCAACTCGTGCTCGACGAAGGCGCGGGCGTCGGCGGTGTTGTCGCCGAGCAGCGCCTCGACCGCGACGTCGGCGTAGAGGACGACCGAGATCCCCAGCCGCAGGGCGATGCGGCGCGCCCGCTGCGCCTGCCGGTGGGTGGCGCGGAAGCCGCTTTCGCCGAAGCCGTCGAGCCCGGCGGCCAGTCCCGTCCCGGGCGGCGGCGCCAGGTCCCGGACCGCCCCCTCGGCGGCGGGATCGAGCGGCTGGGCACCGCTCAGCCACCCCCACCAGACGCGCTCGAACGGGCTGACCAGGAGCAGCAGGCGCCCCATGCTCGCGGCCAGCTCGCGCGCCGCGTCCTGCCCGCCGGCGCCCCAGGCGAGCACCCCGAGGTGGTGCTGCTCGAGGTTCAGATCGAGCTCGGCGCCCAGGGACGAGCGCCCTTCCAGCAGCCCCTTGACGACCTGGAAGCGGCGCTGCTCGCCGCTGCGCAGCGACTGTTCGAGTTCGAGCTGGTAGTTGTCGGCCACATAATCGCCGAGCACCCCCGCGTAGCGGAAGAAGAAGCGGGACCCGTAGCGCAGCAGCCCGCGGCGGACCGCCGGCTCGGCGCCGGAGGCCTCGATCAGGTCGAGCCAGGCCTCCCACAGCACCATGTGGGCGATGCGATAGCCGCTCAGCATCGCCTTCAGGTCGCCGAGCCGCGCGATCGCCCGCGCCCCGTGCGCGTCGACGTCGGGGCAGCGCTCGGGGAGGGCGCGCCGGCGGAAGCTCTGCACCTGGGCGCCGAGGCTGGCGCGGACGAAGGCGGCGACTTCCTCTTCGCCGATCGCTTCCGCCGATGCCCAGATCGGCGCTTCGACCCGCAGGCCCTCGAGCGTCGCCCCGCTCAGCTTGTCGAGTTGACCTTCGAGCGCCATCGCGAGGCGGACGAAATCGTCACTCAAGGCTGGCTGGATGGGATCCAAGTACCGTGGCTTGTTCTGCACAGCCCGGCAAATATGCTCGCCGAGGATCGCCGCGGCCACGCATTTATGTCGAAGGGTCGGCGCCGGAATTCGTATCGTCTGCGAATCGAGGCCCGCCCGGGTCGAGTTCGCAGTAATCCGCGGATAGCGCGGAGAAGTGCGAACTCGACTGTGCGTACTCCCGGGGCCTGGGGCGCGGCGGAGTCGACCGCCTCGCTCAGCGCTCTTCGCCGGAGAGGGCGGCGCGGAGGCGGAGGGCGACGGCCAGCTCCAGGTGACGGCTGCCGAGCGGGTGGCCGATCCGCTCCTCGATCACCCGCAGGCGGTTGGTGACGGTCTGGTGATGGACGCCGAGCGCGGCGCCCGCCGAGGCCGCGTTCAGCTCCGCCGCGAAGTAGGCGGCGAGGGTCTCGCGCAGGCGCGCCGAGGCGGCCGACGGATCGTCGATGCCGCGCAGCTCGTGGGCGACGAAGGCGCGGGCGTCG
Organism: uncultured Actinomycetes bacterium; assembly: GCA_937907435.1. Lineage (GTDB taxonomy): Bacteria > Actinomycetota > Thermoleophilia > Solirubrobacterales > 70-9 > VAYN01. The sequence goes on along the minus strand of CALCIA010000307.1, from coordinate 14,210 downwards.
CCCTCGGCCTCGGTCGCCAGTGTCTCCACCGCGACGTCCTCGTAGTGGATCGTCGACGGGCCGGGCGGCGCCACCCACTGGGCGCGCAGGGCCTGGTGGTTGGTGGCGCGGAAGCCGTCCTCACCGAAGCCCTCGAGGCCGAAGGCGATCCTGATCCCCGGGCCCGGGTCGAAGCGGCTCAGCTCGGCGTGCTGGTCGGCGTCGAGCGGCCGCGAGCCGCTGAGCCAGCCCCACCAGTTGTTGTGGAGCCGGAGGGTCAGTTGCACGCTGCGGTCGAGCCGGGCACCGAGCGCCCGCACGGCCTCCTCCGCCCCCTCCCCCCAGGCGACGCAGCCGAGGTGGTAGGAGCTGAGGTCGACCTCGAGGTGCACGCCGGAGAGCGGGTCGGCCTCGAGCAGGGTCTTCAGCGCCTGGAAGCGATGGTGCTCGCCCCGCGCCGCCGCGCGCTCGACGCTCCGCTGGTACCCCTCCGCCATATAACGGTTGACCAGGTCGGCGTACTGGAAGAAGTACTGGGAGCCGTGACGAAGCAGCTCGCGCTTGACCTCCTCCTCGTCGTCGAGGTCCGACGCCTCGATCAGCTCGAACCAGGAGCCCCAGAGCGCCATCTGCGCGAAGCGGTAGCCGGCCAGCAACGAGGAGAGGTCCCCGACCCTGGCCGCGATCACGATCAGCGTGGCGTCGATGTCCGGCAGGCGGCCCGGCAGGTAACCGTCACGGAAGGCCGCCCACTCGGTGCGCAAGGTGCCACGAATGCAGTCGCCGAGCTGCCGCCACACCTCGTCGGTCTCCGAGACCCAGCGTGGGACCCGGCCCCGCATCGCCTCGAGGCCCTCGGCGGCGAGATGGTCGAGCCGCTCCTCCAAGAGGCCGATCAGCCGTTCGAACTCGGCCGACGCGGCCTCGCTCCGGAAGCGCTCCACCGGACTCATCACCGAGGCCATGGACGCCCTTCCTGACAGCCCCGAGTTTTCTTGGACCGCCGAGGCGCCTCCCACACGCGCACCGACGCGTGCCCCGCGAGTTCCCCAACTCGCATGCTCTACCTCCTGGTCGGCGCGGATCATATGCAGGGGCCGACGGGCCGGCGCCCAGGTCCCGCCGGTCGGGGGGTTCAGTCCGTCGCGTCCAGTTCCAGGGCGGGCAGCAGCAGCGCCAGCAGCCGCGGCCGGAGCTCCTCGAGGTCCGCTCCCCCCTCCCGCAGGCGGGCCGCGATCAGCCCGACCGCGCCGCGGGCGAGCAGCTGCTCACCGGCCGCCGAGGGCGCCTCCGGCGCGGCGAGGGGACGACGGACGTCGACCAGCAGCTCGGCGAGGGAGTCGACCACGCGCTCATACGTCCGCCGGTCCCCCTGGCGCACCGGCGAGTGGAGCAGGCAGAGCTCGGCCAGGCGCCGCTGTGCGGCGAGGGCGCCGAGCAGCGCCGCCAGCGCCGCGCCGAGCCGCTCGGGGCGCCGGCGCGGCACCGACCAGGCCGCGACCATCGGCCCCAGCAGGATGTCGAGCGCCGCTTCGCAGGCGAAGTCGAAGCACTCGTCGAGATCGCGGAAGTGCTCGTGGAACGCCCCTCCCGCCGGCCCCGCGGCCGCGATCACGTCCTCCTCGGTCAGCGCCGCCGGCCCGCGCCGCTCCACCGCGACGAAAAGGCCGCCGACGAGATGCCTGCGCTCCCGGGCCTGGGCGACGCCAGCGGACGGACCGACGTTCATCGTTGCTCTTCCATGATCGGGTGGCACGCAGCGTCGCCACTCGATTACCCCGTCGCCACACAGATACGCCGAAGGACCCGACGCGGTCCTCGTAGGTCCTACGAACTCGAAACGCACGAACCCCGCCCCCTGGCTGTTCCTTATGGACCCCACAGGGCCATAAGGAACAGCTGGGCGGCGGGGACCTCGGTCAGCGGGTCCGCCCGTGGCCCGCGTTCTTCTTCGTGCTCTTCTTGCCCTTGCCGCATTCGTTCTGCACCAGCGGCTTGAACGCGTGGACCTTGCCGTTCTGGCCGGTGAAGCGGACGACCGCGCGGCGCTGGGCCTGGGCCGAGCAGAGGTCTTCGCTGTTGACCAGGAGGCCCTTCTTGCCGCCGTTCATCTCGAGGACGAAGCGGCTCACCGGTGCGTCGGGCACCACTTCGAAGGTGTTGCGGATGCCGTGGTTGGGGCCGGAGTCGACTTTGCCCCAGAGGGCGATCGAGACCTGGCCGTTGAGGGCCGCGACGAGGTCGGGGAGCTTGCGTTCCCCGCCGTTGGAGCGCAGGTAGACCGGGCCTTCCAGCGGCTTGTCGAGCAGCGGCGTCCAGGCCTTGGCCTTGCCGTAGATCGAGCCTGCGGGACACGCCGAGCCGTTGCCGTCGCCTTCGTTCCACTGGACCCTCGTGCAGACCGTCTTGATGTGGTTCTGTTCGAGGAACTCGGAGTGCGGCAGGTTGACCTGGGCGCGGCCGATGTTCGCTTCGCCGGGCTTCGCGCTCACCACCGCCCTGAGCCGCGGTTTCGCCCCGCGGTTGGTCTTGCCGAGGACCCGCAGGCTCAGCTTCGGCGCGAACGGCAGCGCCCCGCAGTCGGCCACCTGGAAGCGGGAGCTCGGGGTCGCCGTCGCCCCGCCGGTGGAGGTGAGGGTCGAGCCGACCGCCGAGGCTTCACAGGAGGTCGGGTTCAGCGTGAAGCCTTCCCGGTCCATGTTCACCCGCACGGACCGGAGGTCCAGTGGGATCCCGTGGAGCATCGTCGGCAGCGGATCGCTCACCGCGGTGATCTGGGTGCTCGTCGGATCGACCCGCAGTGCCGCCCGGACCAGGACGTTGCCCAGGTCGAAGGGGCCGGCCAGGGCCGGGGTGATGAACGCGATCGACAGCGGCGCGCCCTTGTAGGGGCCGGCCAGGTAGGCCTTGCCGGTGTCGAGGTAGAACGGGTTCGGGCCCGCGCCCGCCGTCACGCCTACCGTCCCCACCTGGCTGGCCGCCGGGCAGGAGGGGTTGGCGAGCTGGGCGGCACCGGTGCCTTCGGCGCTCGGGAGCGCGGCGAGCGCCTGGTCGGAGCAGTAGGGGATCCCGGCCAGCCTGGCCAGCAGCCCCGCGGGGAGCTTCGCCGTGATCGTCGACAGCTGCTGGCTGCCGTCTTCGCGGCTCACGTTCAGCTGGAAGGGCGAGTAGCCGCCGGCCAGCGGGTTGTCGGTGCCGGCCTGCAGGCCGGGGTTGAAGCTCGCGGCGTTGCCGCAGCCCTGGTCGATCACGAACGAGCTCGAGGGCGTCGCCGGCGGGCCCGATTCGGGCGCCGACCACGGGGTCAGCTGGGTCGTCGTGGTGTAGGTCCCGCAGGTGGCCGGGTTGACGAGCGGCGCGCTCGGACCGGAGTCGAAGCTGAGCAGCAGGTCTTCGAACGGCAGCTGCGGATTGTTGTCGAACGTGGCCGTGAGCTGGCCGGTGTTCGGGTCGGAGTCGACCGTCCCCGGCAGCTTGATCAGCAGGCCCTGGCCCTTGACGACCAGGAAGAGCCGCAGGAGCTGCGACGGGGTCTGCGTCCCCAGGTAGACCTGGCCGTTCAGCGGCTTCGCCAGGAGCGGCGAGGTGATCGACACGGTGCCGATGTTCGACGCGTCAGGGCAGGTCGGTTCCTTGTTGGAGCCGATCGCGATCTGTTCGTCCGAGCAGCCGGCCAGCCCGCTGGCCGCCGACGGCGAGACGGTGACGCCCTTCGGCATCGTCACGACCGCTTTGCGCAGCTCCGGCGTCGCCAGCCCTTCCGGCGTTTCCTGCTGGGGCACTTTCAGGTCCACCGTGTAGCCGGCCGGAGCACCTGCTCGCGGCGAGTCGGTCTTCACCGAGATCGTCGGTTCGAACGCCAGCTTCGAGCAGTCGGTCGGCGCGGGCGAGGTCGCCACCGCGGAGTCGAAGACGCCCGGGTTCTGCCACGAGTCGGCGTGCAGCGTCGTCGACGGGGCGACGGAGCAGTCGGTCGGGTTGGTCAGGAACGGTTTGGGTTCGATCCCGGCGCTCTGGCCGCCGCCCATACAGAAGAATTCGCCGTAACAGGTGACGCCGCGCATGGCGTCGTGCGACGGGTCGGCCGGCGTCCCCCAGAAGGTCAGGGAGCTGCCGTAGAGCGTCATCTGCTGGGACACGTTGGGCACCGTCACGGTCAGCCCGTAGTCACCGTCGGTGCGCGCGGTGGCCTTGAGGTGGATGACGTTGCCGAGGATCGTGAAGGCGAACAGACCCGGGCTGTTCGGCCCCGGGGTGATGTTGTAGACGGAGACCGTCATGCCGCCCGGGTAGCGGTAGGCGAACGGCCCGGTGCCGGCTGCCACGTCGAGGGTCGTCGTGCCGACCTGTGAGGCGGGCGAGCAGTGCTTTTCGAACGCGCCGACGAGGTCGGCCTCCGAGCAGGCGGGGATCGCCTGCGGATTGCCGACGAAGCCCGGCGGGAGTTCGACGACCATATCCTTGGCGAAGTCGTCGGGCACCACCAGCCCGCCTTCCGTCTTTTCGTTGAAGGCGAAGCTGGTCGTCGCCTGGTAGGGATGGCCGCCGGCCTGCGTGTAGAGGTTGCCGGACGCGTCTTCGGTTTGGGCGACGAACGAGCCGGGCTGGATCCCGAAGGCCGCCAGCGCCGGGCCGGCCCAGAACAGCAGGGCCGTGCAGGCGAGGACGATCGCCGAGGCCAGGGTCGCGACCCGTCGCGCCGGACGGGCGCGACGGCTTCGGCGAGGCACGCGAAGGCTCGTCGTTTTCGAAATCTCGCTCATCGGTTGCCCCTCCGGTCGTGGTTGGTCACTCGCGCGTTGCCCTTGGCGGGCGCGCTCTTCTTGGTGCAGCCCTTCGTGCTCTGGGCGGCCTTGTGGTCGAGGCGCTTGGCCTTCTGGCGCAGGTGCTTCGCCTGCTTCGGGCCGGCGGCCTTACGCGCCTGGTTCCGCGCCCGCTTGGCCTGCTGCTTCAGCTTCTTGGCCTTGCGGGTCTGCTTCTGGCAGCGGTTCTGCTTCCCCGCGCGGGCCGGGTTGCCCTTGCCGGAGAAGGTCGCCGAGCCGACGCCGGCGAGCGCCGGAGCGCCGCCCGCCCCGGTGCGGCAGCCGGCGCCGACGCAGCCCGCGGGCGGGGCCGGCGGGGCCGGGAAGCCGCCGTCGACGCGGGCGTCGTAGACGTCCATCTGTTCGTCGGTGTCCGTCGGGACGAGACGGTCGTAGCTGTTGAAGAAGACGTCGCTGCCCGACGACGTCGCCGACCCGTACCAGGCGTCGGTCGAGCCGGTGCCCGACGAGATCAACGAGAGCGTGCCTTCATGCCACTGGTAGATGTCGATCTTGCCGTTGCTGTCGCCCGGCACCAGCGAGACGTTCGACTGGAAGAAGACCCTGCTGCCATCGTCAGTGATGTTGCCGTTGACGCTGGTGCCACCCGACGCGAAGGTCGAATCGCCGGCGGCCGGCCGGCCCGCGGGCAGGCAGGTCAGACAGATCGGCGGGGCCTTCGTGGCCAGGTCGTAGCGATAGAGCTCGATGTGGCCGGCGTTGTCATAGCCCGGCAGGATCTGGCCTGGCGTCTGGATGGCCAGGTAGCGGCCGGAGGGCGTCGCCTCGGCGACACGGCGGCCGGTTCCGTCGGGCGGGAAGTCCGCGATGTACGACGTCGACGACGTGTTCGCGTCGTACACGTACAGGTTGGACGCACCGGCCGTGGCGCCTTCGGCGAGCACACCTTTGGCGACGAAGTAGACGATCGAGCCGTCGTCGGAGTTCGCGATCTCACCCTGGACTTCCGCCCCGCCCGGGTCGGTCGAGTCGGGGGTGAGCAGGGTCAGATTTTCGGACCCGACTTCGTAGCGGTAGAGGCCGCCACCCGGCGTCGCGGTGTTGGTGAGCTGGGCTTTGCTGGTGAAGAAGGCGACCGATCCGTTGGTCGAGGCGCCCTGGTAGACGGCATCCTGTTCGGGCCCTTCGCAGGACGGTTCGGTGCACTGGGTCGCCGAGATCTCCGTCGTCGTCTGGCCCGACTGGCGCAGGTAGACGCGTTTGGTGCCGTACGGCGCGGGCGCCGGGAAGGTGCTGTAGGGCGTCGAGAAGTAGATCCGTTCGCCGTTGCTCGAGATTGCGTGGGTCTGGTTCCCGTTGGTGCCGAGCAGCGCTCCGTACGGGTTCAGCAGCGCGCCGGACGAATCGACGTCGATGAACCGCAGCGCGCCGTTGGTCCACTCGTAGAGGCCCGAGGCATTTGCGTCGAGTCCGGCGGCGGGCCCGTTCAGCAGGCGCTGGGAGTCGGCGAAGACGATGTGGCTGAGGTCCGCCGTCGCGCGCGGTTCGATGATCGCGCCACCGCCGTAGACGCGCGGGATCCCGGGTTCCAGCGGCGTGACCGAGGTCATGCTGCCGTCGGCGTCACGGATGTAGAGGTTCCCGTTTCCCCCCGTTCCGTCCCCGCCCGGTGCAGCCGTGGTCAGCGGGTCGCCCTGCATGAGCATGCGCGATCCGTCGGCGTTGACGGCGCCCACCGTGAAGCCGAGCAAGGACGAGGTGAGGATGGACGGCAGCGCGGGCTGCAGCCAGTTCGTCTGCCAACCGCTCGAGGTGCGCGTCCCGAGGTACGGGTTCGCGCCACCGCGAGGCGCGCCGGCGAAGGCGCCGTCGCTGAGGAAGATCGCGTGGTTTCCGTCGGCGGTGACGGTGCCGCCCATGGCGCGCACGCCCTCCTTGTTCACCGGCGAGACCTGCTCGTAGGCGCGGCAGTCGGGCAGCTTCAGCGAGTTGTTTTCCGCCCGCAGCGTTTCGTTCGGGCAGGCTTCCGCGGCGGCCGCGGACGCACTGCTCCCGAGGAACGCGCCGAGCGCGAGCACGCAGGCGCAGACGAGGCCGGACAGGGCCTTGCCGGCCCGGGCCGGGCCCGGCCGCGATCGGACGATTGACGACTTCGCGCGTCTGCGCTTGCTCATTCGCTTCCCTTCCTGGAGAGGTGCGACGCGGATGCGCCGTCCTTGGTGACAAATCGGTCGGTCCGTGCCGCGGTCGGGCACGGGGTGAAGTTGTGTGTGTTTCGGCACCGAGAATTGACACGGTGCGCGCCACGTGTGCGCTTTTCACACCTAGCGTCGGGGTCGCCGCGCATGCGGCGGTAGCCCCCGCCGGTGGACGCCGGCTCCAGGCCTCGCAACCTGGGAAGAGAGGGTTCGATTCCCTCCGGGGGCGCTACACTGGGAGGCGCGAGGCTTGGAGATTGGTGTTCAACGGTCTTCCCAGTTTTTCGTGAACGGTCCGCCTCGGCGGGCCGTTCGCATGTCAGGGCCTCGCGCTGGACGGGCTCAGGCGTCTGGCGCCGCGCGGCGCCTCCCGCGGCGCGCGCAAGCGTCATCAAGTTCGGTGGCAAGTTCTCTCTCATCCCCGGCTCCCCGCCGCGCAGTGGCGGGTATCCCTTGTCTCTCGTCGGTCCGGACCCCCCGTCCCGACGCCGAGGAGACAATCAGAAAAGGGAAGTACTTGTCAAGGGAGATACATGATTTACGCAAAAGTATGTAAATGCTGGTACCAGGCGGTTGGGGGGATTTTTCCGCTCTAGAGCTAGGTTAGGTACGGCTGCGTCAGTATCTTCACCGGGATGGCGCCGACCAACTCACCGCAACCGACCCGGCCGATCTTTCCGCGCCTCAGCGGCGGCCCGCAGCGGATGTCGGCGGAGGAAATCGCGAACCACCAGCGCGGCCGCCTCCAGGGGGCGATGGTCGAGGCGGTGGCGCGGCACGGCTTCGTCGGCACGACGCTGCGGGAGCTGGTCGCGCTCGCGGGCGTCTCCCGTACGACCTTCTACGCGCACTTCGAGAACAAGCAGGACTGCTTCCTCGCCACCTTCGACGCGATCGTCGCCGAGCTCGAGGTCCGGGTGGGCGAGGCCTACCGCTCCGGCGGCGACTTCCGCGATCGCCTCCTGGCCGGGCTCGGCGCCTTCATGCAGATCGCGGTCGAGGAACCCGCCGCGGCTTCGCTGGCGGCGGTCGAGTCGTTGACCCTCGGCGCCGCCGGCGTCGCGCACCGCGAGCGGGCCGCCGAGGCCTTCGAGGCCCTGGTCCAGCAGAGCTTCGACCACTCGCCGTCGAAACGCGAGGTGTCACCGACCACGGTGCGGGCGATCGTCGCCGGGATCCGCGGCGTCACCTACCGGCGCCTCCGCGACGGCAAGGCCGCGGAGCTGCCCGGGACGGTGGAGGTGCTGGGCGACTGGGCGCTCGCCTACCAGCTGCCGGAGAGCGAGGTCACGCTCCGCGCCATCGCCGCGGCGGAAGTCCCGCAGACCGATCTGGAAGAGGCGACCGACGCGACGGTCGGCTGGGAGGAGCCGCCGGACAGCCGGCGCAGCCGCGCCGAGCTCGGCCAGCGCGACCGGATCGTGCGGGCGGCCGCGCGGGTGGTGGTCGAGCGCGGCTACGAAGCACTCAGCATCCCGGCGATCTCGGGCGCGGCGGGCACCTCGAACCAGACCTTCTACGAACACTTCCCCAGCAAACGCGACGCCTTCATCGCCGCCTTCGAGATCCTGAGCGGCGATGCGCTGCGGTTCAGCACCGCCGCCTACGCGCGCCAGGAGCAGGCCCCCGAGGCGATCGGCGCCGGCCTCCGCGCGATGCTCGAATACATCGCCGGCAACGAGCTCTTCGCCCGCCTGGCCTTCTTCGAGCTGCCGACCGCCGGCCCGCCGGCCCTCGACCGGGCCGACGCGACCCTCGACCTCTTCACCACCTACCTGCGGAACTCGCCGGAACTGGGCCCACCGCTGCCCGAGGCCATCATGGAGGCGATCCCGAGCGCGATCTGGGCGGTCATCCAGCACGAGATCACCGAGGGCCGCCTGGAGACACTGCCGGACCTCGCGCCCGAAGCGGCCCGGATCGTCGTCGCCTCCTTCGGCCCTGCCTGAGGCGCGGTCAACGCTCGGGGTGAGGACGCCGGTCCGTGAGGGTTCCGGCTCTCGCCACGGTTCCGCGCGCCTTCGGTGACGCCAGATCCGTCGCTCGCTGAGTTATGGGCGCCCTGGCGCCCTCAACTGCACGAGCGGCGTCCGGGGGCGCGTTGGCCCTCGGCGGGCGGCGGCCGACCGTCCGGGTCGAGTTCGCAGAAACCCGCGGATAGCGCGGAGAAGTGCGAACTCGCCTGTCGGCCCTCCCCCGCAGGCGCCCGTCCCTTGCCCCCTCGGCGTCCGATCCCCGCAGCGGACCGCGCGCCCTCAGGGGCCGGGTGGTTCCTGGGCGATCCGGCGGGCCTCCTGGCGGCCCAGGTAGGGGATCAGGAGGAGCTCGACCAGCTCGGCTTCGAGGGGGTCGGTCGTGGTCGGCTCCTCGCGCAGCAGGCGTTGGCGCAGCAGGGAGGCGACGCCGCCGACCAGGAGGCGCTCGGTGACGTCGGGCAGGGGACGGGCCGCGGGGTGGTGCTCCCGTCCCCGGCGCATCAGGTCGGCGAACTCGTCGAGCACGGCGAGTCGGCGCTCCATCAGGGGGAGGCCGGCGGCGTCGGCCTCGACGGTGAGGGCGCGGGCCAGGGCAGCGCTTTCGAGTAGGGAGGAGAGGACCGCGCGAAGGCCGGCGCGCAGGCGGTGGGGCCAGGGCGCAGGCCCTTCGCAGGCGCCCGTCGCCTCCCACAGGAGGCGATCGAGGAAGGCCTCCTGGGCGGCGAGAAGACCCTGCTCGCGGCTGTCGAAGTGGGCGTCGAAGACATCGCGGTCGACCCCCGCGTAGTCGACGACCCGCTCGATCGTCAGCCCGGCGTAACCGTGCTCGGCCGCCGCCCTGGAGACGGCAGCGACCAGCCGCTCGCGCTGGCCGTCGGGCCTCTGCGATCCGTTGGGTGGGTGTGCTTGAGGGGGGCGGCCCGCCACGTCGGGGCGGCAGAGTAAGGCGAGACGACCAGCTTTGTCAAGCTAAGTACATGTCTACGGACGGCTGTTTCGGTGCCGCCGAGCGGGGCGGCCGGGGCTTTCGCCCTCGACCGCCCGCCCGCCGGAGGTCGCTACTTGGCGGCGACCTTGTAGATGCTGCCGGTCAGGTCGCCGACGTAGATGCTGCCGTTGTTCACGCCGAGCGCGATCACGGGAGCGGCGAAGCCGGTGAGCAGCGGCTGCGGCTGCCCGCGCTCCGACATTTCCACCACTTCGGGGCCTTTGCCGGTGCCGCCGAACAGGGCGACGTACAGGGTCTTGCCGATCGACCCGATGCCCATCGGCGAGGAGTGCGGCGGCAGGAAGATCGCCGGCTCGTCAAACCCCTTGCACTGCTTGTTCTGCTTCGGCAGGGTCCAGGTGCAGGTCGGGAAGCCGTAGTTCTGACCCGGCTTGGCGACGACGACCTCGTCGTTCGGCGCCGCGCCGCCCTTGTCCTGGCCGAGCACGGTCACGTAGGGGTACTTCGAGCCCTTCGGGAAGTTCAGCTGGAACGGCTGACGCAGCCCTTCGGCGACGACCTTGAAGCCCTTGCCGGCGGCGGTCATCGAGACGACTGCCTGCGAGGGCTTGAACGGGTCGGCGCTGTGGTCGTACTTCGGATTCAGGGCGAGGCCGGCGTAGAGGCGGCCTTCGGGGCCGAAGGCGAGGCCGTTGAAGCCGGGGAAGCCCTTCTTCTTGTTGGCGTAGACCGTCTTTTCGGCACTGAACGTGGTGCCGTTCCAGCCGCTCAGGGCGACGATCGTCGGCCCGGTCGAGACGTACAGCTTGTTCGACTTCCACGCGAGGCCGAAGACGATCGGCGGCGTGTTCGGCACTTTGGTCGCCTTGCCGTCGGCGACGGTGAAGAGCCCGCCGGGACCGCCCGACTGCTCGTTGGGGCCGGAGCCGGCGAAGACGGTCGAGCCGGTGAAGGCGAAGGCGGTGGGCGTCGGGACGCCGGTGCCGACCACTTCAACGGCGTTGCCGTTGGCGGCTTTCGGCAGGGGCGGGCCGGCGGCACCGCTCGCGGCGACGAGGGCAAGGGACGCGACCGCTACCAGCGCCGCGAGCAAGGCGGCGCCGAACCAGCGCGGTTTAGACATGGGACTCCTTTGTCGGTGGATGGTGGTGAGGTGGGCCGCTCAGCATCCCACGCGGACACCCCGCGCGCCAGGGGACCTGGGCGCACCTCGCAGGGGTCCTGAGGCCCCTCGGCGTCAGCCGCCGAGCACGCGCTCGGTCAGGAGCTCGACGTAGCGGTCCTCGTCCGGGAAAGGGAAGCCCGGCATCGCCGAGGCGACGGCGGCGCGGCCGTGGAGGGCCATCCAGAGCAGGACCCCGTAGTCGAAGGCGTCGGCGTCGGGGACGCCGCAGCGGCGGACCACCTCGACCAGGCTCTCGAAGACGTCCAGGCCGAGCTTCGACTCGTCGTCATCGGCCTTCGGCGTGATGTGGCGCTGGAAGAGGACGGCGTAGTGGCCGGGGCGCTCGCGGGCGAAGCGCAGGTAGGCATGCCCCATCGCGACGAGCTGGTCGCGCGGCTCGGCGCCGGCCGCTTCCCCCGCCCCGCACATCGCGGCGCCGAGCTCGGCGAAGCATTCTTCGCTCACCGTGCGGAATAGCTCCTCGCGGTTCTCGAAGTGGAGGTAGAGGGCGGTCGGGCTGACCCCGGCGCGGCGGGTGATCGCGCGCATCGAGACGCCGTCGGGGTCCTCGCTCTCGGCGAGCAGCGCGGTCGCGGCCTCGAGCAGCGTCGCCCGCAGCCGATCGCCCTCCCCGCGCGCGTTTCGTCCCCGGATCTTCACATCTTGGTTGACATCGTTCATTTACAGTGTAAACCTACCTTCCCGAACGGTCGTCCGCAAGCGCTGTTCCTTATGCCGGACTGGTCGGCAAAAGGAACAGCTGGAGAGGAGCCCCAATGTCCCAGCGCCTCGCAAGCATCGCAACCGCCCACCCCCGGCGCTTCGGCCTCGTCGCGCTGGCGACCTTCCTGGTCGTCGCCGTGATCGGCAGCGCCGCGCCGGGGAGCTTCGACGTCTCGCGCGCCTTCGTCGATCCGGGCTCGGACTCGACCCACGCCCGCGACCAGATCGAAGCGGCGAGCGGGCAGACCGCCGAACCGGCCGTGGTCGCGGTGGTCGACGGCGCGCCCGGCAGCGCCAGGGTCGCCGCGGTGGCGAAGACGCTGGAAGCCGAGCCCGGGGTCGGCCAGGTCACCCTCCCCACCGCGGGCTCGCCGCTCGTCTCCCGCGACGGGCAGAGCAGCATGGTCGCGGCGACGATCCGCACCGCGGCCTCGGAAACCGACGTCGCCGAACGCCTCATGCACGACTTCGACGGCGCGCCGGGGGTCGAACTCGGTGGCAACGCGGTCGCCCAGGCCCAGGTCTCCGAACAGGCGACCACCGACCTGGCGACGGCGGAGCTCATCGCCTTCCCGCTGCTGGCGCTGCTCACCTTCCTCTTCTTCCGCGGCGTCGCCGCGCTCCTGCCGCTGGCGGTCGGGGCGACCACCGTCCTCGGCGCCTTCGCCGCCCTGCGCGCGGTGAACGAGGCGCTGGCGATCTCCCCCTTCGCGCTCAACCTCGTGATCGGCATGGGGCTCGGGCTGGCGGTCGACTACAGCCTGCTCACGGTGTCGCGGTTCCGCGAGGAGATGGGCCGCGGCGTCGACCCGCCGCGGGCGCTGGTGGCGACGCTCCGCAACGCCGGCCACACCGTCCTCTTCAGCGCGATCACGGTGGCGGCGGCGCTCGCCTGCCTCACCGTCTTCCCGCAGCGCTTCCTCGTCTCGATGGGGATCGGCGGCATCGTCGTCGCGCTGGTCGCGGCGGCGGCGACCTTCCTCGTCCTGCCGCCGCTCCTGATCCTGATGGCGCCGCGCCTCGGCAAGGTGACGCCGAAGCCCGCGGGCGAGGGCCGCTGGTACCGGCTGGCGCAGTGGGTGATGCGGCGGCCGGCCGTGGTCGCGATCGGCGCGGCGGCGTTGATGTGCGTGCTGGCCGCGCCGACGCTGGGGCTCAACTGGACCGGCGTCGACGCGACCTCGCTGCCGAAGGACCAGAGCGCCCGGACCACCTTCGAAACGCAGCAGCGCGAGTTCCCCGACGCGGACTCGAGCCCGGTCTTCGTCGCGGTCGACGCGCCCCCCGGCGACGGCGCGGCGGTGGCGGGCTACGGCCGCGCGCTCGGTGAAGTCGACGGCGTCGAGCGGGCGGGCCGGCCGGCCTACCTCGGCGACGGCGTGTGGCGGGTCGAAGTGAACGTGCCGGGCGCGCCGAGCTCGGATGCCTCGCAGACCGTGGTCACCGACCTGCGCACGGTGGCCGCCCCGTTCCCGGCGCTGGTAGGCGGGACGGCGGCCGAACTGAAGGACTCCCAGGCCGCGGTGACCGACTCGGTCGGCTTCGCGATCGTCCTCCTGGTCCTCCTCACCTGCACCGCCCTCTGGTTGATGACCGGCTCGGTGATCCTCCCGATCAAGGCCCTGCTGATGAACTTCCTCACCCTGGCGGCGGCGACCGGCATCGTCGTCTTCGTCTTCCAGGAAGGGAACCTGGCGGGCCTCTTCGGCACCGAAGCCCAGGGCGGCATCGAGCAGACCGACTACCTCGTGATGGCGGCGATCGTCTTCGGCCTCTCCACCGACTATGGCGTCTTCCTGCTGACCCGGATCAAGGAAGCCCGCGACCGCGGCGCGTCCGACGACGAGGCGATCGCCACCGGCCTCGAGCACACCGGCGGGGTCGTCTCCGCCGCCGCCGTCCTCCTCGCCATCGCCCTCGGCGCCTTCGTCACCTCCGGCATGGTGTTCCTCAAGGAGCTCGGCCTCGGCGCCGGCATGGCCGTCCTCCTCGACGCCTTCGTCGTCCGAGCCCTCCTGGTCCCGTCCCTGATGAAGCTCCTAGGCGGCGCCAACTGGTGGTCCCCGAAGCCCCTGCGCCGCCTCCACGAACGGGTCGGCCCAGCGCTCGGGGTACCGGAGGTGGGGTCGAGCCCGGCGTAGGTGAGTGGTGCACGAGTAAGGAGCCCCGGGGCTCCCGCGGAGGCCTCCGGGGCCCGCGAGCTGGCGCCCGGGGGGGTCCAGGCCCCGCAAGCTGGCGCCCGGGAGGGCTCAAGCCCCGCAAGCTGGCGCCCGGAAGGGACGGTGGCCCGCAAGCTGTCGCCCGGATTACGGACGCGCCCCTCTCGCCACGGCCCGGGCAGGCTGTGGCCGTGGCGAGAGGGGCGGGTGTGCGGAAGGTGTGGCGGGTCGTGCGCGGGAGCCTCACGGGAGTGCGTCGGGAGTGGCACGGATCCGTGACGGGAGTCGGACCTCGTCA